>JAPLPO010000045.1 GCA_026400155.1 Burkholderiales bacterium
CAATGCAGGTGCCTCTACCTACAAAGGTTTTGAGTTGGAAGGTGCTCTCAAGTTGAGTGCTGACACGCGTGTCAGCGGCAGCTACGGTTACTTGAATGCCAAGTTCGACGAATACCTCAGCCGCGGTATTAGCGGTAGCATGGTCGACGCTGCTAGCAACTTGGTGGTTGGTTACGCTCCTAAGCACACCTTCAACCTGAACCTTGACAGCCATTTGGCCAACACACAGTTCGGTAAGTTGAAAGGCTTGATCGAGTACCGCTACACGGCTGCTTATTACAACTACCCAGCCAATATTTCAATGACTGCGCCTAACGCCATTGCCGGCAACTATGCACCTGACTCCAAAATGCCAGCCTTGGGCATCGTGAATGCACGTTTGGTGTTGGACCGCATTGCTGTAGGCGGCCCTGGTCAAGCCGACGCCTCTTTGTGGGTGAAGAACTTGGGTAACAAGCAAGTTCTGCAAAACATGATTGACGTGTCTGGTTACTACCAAGTGGGTTACTGGTCTGCCCCTCGCACAGTCGGTCTGTCTCTGAACTACAAGTGGTAATTCACTGAAAGGCAAGCTTGGCTTGCCGCAACAAAAAACGCCACGAAAGTGGCGTTTTTTTTGGCCGCAAAAATGGCGTGCTTTATTTCAACAACAACTTAAAGTCATGTGCCAATGCTTCAGCACCCATACCATAACGGTTGAACAAGCGCACCCTGCCCTGCGTGTCGAAGGTGTAGCTGCCCGCAGAATGGTCCATGGTGTAGCCGGTGGGTGTTTTGCCTTCTACCCGCTTGAAATAAATTTTGAACTCTTTGGCAATGGCAGGAAGTTGCTCTTGGGTGGGCCTCAAGGCCACAAAGCTGGCGTCAAAGTTCTCAACATAAGCCTTTAACAACTCAGTGGTGTCGCGCTCAGGGTCAACCGTGACAAACACGGCTTGCAACTTATCGCCATCAGCGCCAAGCAAGCGCTTGACCTCAGCCAACTCTAGCATGGTGGTGGGGCACACATCGGGACACTGGGTATAACCAAAGAACACCACCACCAACTTGCCTTGAAAGTCTTTGAGCTTTCGAACCTGTCCGTTTTGATCGGGCAAATTTAGCTCTTTGGCGTAATCGGCCCCGGTGATGTCAACACCTTTGAATGCAGGCTTGAGATCTTTGCAGGCAGTCAGACTCATGGAAAAAACGATCAAGGCCAACGCGCCAAAAAATCTCAAAGTACGCCCAGAAAAAAGTGTGCTGTTGAACATGAATAGCTTTGTGTAATTTAAAACAGATAGTGATCGACCAACAAAGCCGCAAACAACACACTCAAATGGATGAGCGAAAACTTGAAGGTTTTCCGCGCCAGCTCGTCTGAGTAATTGCGCCACAAAGCCCAAGCGTAGCCAATGAACATCACACTCAAAATAAGGGCTGCAGCAAGATAGAGCCAAGAGCTCATGCCATAAGCAAAAGGCATCAAGCAGGAGGCCATGAGCACAAAGGTGTAAAGCAAAATTTGAAGACGCGTAAATTCATTCCCATGCGTCACAGGCAACATGGGCAGGCCCGACTTGCGATAGTCTTCCACGCGGTACAAAGCCAGCGCCCAAAAATGTGGCGGTGTCCACAAGAAAATAATCAAGAAAAGAATGAGCGCTTCAGGGCCCACGTCGTTGGACATGGCTGCCCAGCCCAACACGGGTGGCATGGCGCCTGACGCACCACCAATCACAATGTTTTGCGGTGTGAGTGGTTTCAAAATGACGGTATAAATGATGGCGTATCCCACAAAGGTGGCGAAGGTGAGCCACATGGTGAGCGGGTTGACCGCAAAGTACAAAATGACCGAGCCGATACTGCACAACACAGCAGAAAACACCAAGGCCTGCATGTCGCTCAACTGGCCTTTGGCCGTTGGGCGCCAAGCCGTGCGCTTCATTTGAGCGTCAATGCTTTTTTCAATCAAGCAATTGAATGCAGCTGCAGCTCCTGCTACCAACCAAATGCCCACACAGGCCACAAAGCCCAACCAAACTTCGGCCCAAGATGGCACGCCAGGCACCGCCAAGACCATGCCAATGAGGGCGCAAAACACAATGAGTTGCACCACGCGGGGCTTCATGAGAGCGTAGTACTGGCGCCAAGGTGAGCCAGCTTGTAATTCGGCAGCGGTGCTCATGCGGCAGGTCTTCTTGTCAAAAAAATCATGTTCATTGTCAATGGGTTTTGCTTCGGCTCAGCATGTAGGTGAGTGTCATCATGATGGCACCAGCGCCCCCCGTGTGGGCAACGGCGGCCAACAAGGGCCAGCCGAGCACCACGTTGGACAGGCCGGTAATGAGCTGAAGCGCTAAGAATACATAAAGAAGGCGGGTGAGGCCCGGTAGGACATTGGCTTTTTTAAATTGCCAAACCATGAATGCCGCAAATGAAAATACCACCAAGGCCATGAGCCGGTGCACAAAGTGAATGGACACCAATGCCTCAAAGGGCAACAACTGGCCCGCTGCATCCATGCCAAGGCTCCGCCAAATTTGAAAACCTTGCAAGTTCCAGGCAGGCCACCACTGGCCATTGCAATCGGGAAAACCGTCGCAGGCCAGCACTGCATAGTTGGTGCTCACCCAAGCGCCCATCGCAATTTGCAAGGTTAGCAAAGCAGCGGCTATCCAAATGAGTTGACGGTGAAACGGGGCAATAGCTTGGCGTTGTGAATCAGGTTTCCACGCCACCTGTGCAGACAGCAATACCAACAAGCCAATGCCCCCCAGCAGGTGCAAAGTGACAATGGCAGGAAACAGTTTCATGGTAACAGTGAGTGCGCCAAACGCACCCTGCATGCACACCCAAAACAAGGTGAGCCACGCCCAAAATGGCTTGACTTGCCAAGCGCCATTGAAACTAAATTGACCCTTCCAACGCTGCCAAGTGCTACTGATGGCCAAGACCAAAATAAGGAAGCCCACCGCCGTGGCCAAGTAGCGATGAATCATTTCAATCCATGCTTTGCTGTGCGTCACAGGGCCTGTGGGCATGGCAGTTTGTGCGGCATCGATGTGGGCAACAGCCCCGATGGGACTGGCACTGCCATAACAGCCGGGCCAATCTGGGCAACCCAAACCAGAATCGGTGAGCCGAGTGAAGGAGCCAAACAGCACCAGGTCAAAGGTGAGGAACAAAGTGAGCACAGTCATAGCGCGCAATTTGGCATTGACCGGGTTGTGCCGATGGCGATACAAAGTCCACACCAAGGGCAGCAGTGCAATGAGCACGCCCATGCCCAGCAAACGCAGGGTGGGTGAAAGGTTGTAAAGGTCGACTTCGGTCATTTTTTAGCGGCCTGGTGTGTCCCAAAATGCAGAAGCACGCAAGAGTCGGTCTAGGTCTTTTTTGGCATTGGAAGCCGCACTCAAATCAATGCCCGGCGGAAAGCGCATCATCCAGTTGCCCATGGGGTCGACCACATACAAATGCTCTGGCAATTGACGGCCTGCTGCAGGCTGCAACCATTCAGAAAGACTTTGCGCATTGACACGCAACACAGTGGCTTGAGAAAGTGCTGGCAAGAGCTTATCGTCAACCGGTGCATCACCGGTGGCCAACCAAACCCAATCAATGCGCTCTTTTTCTTTGCCCAATGACTCGCGCAATTGGCGCTGAAAATACAAATGCTTTTGGCAGGTTTCGCTGCATGACGCATCGGCCACACTGACCAGCAGCCACTGGCCTTTGAGTGAACTGAAGGGCACTTTTTCGCCACTGAGTTTGGTGGCTTCAAGGGCTGGCAAGGTGCGCTGAGGGTCAATCAGTTCGCCGTGGTTACGCCGGCCCTCGGGGCGAACAACATAGTAAGTGAAGTACGACGCAATCACGGGTGATGCGCAGACCAACAACACGGCCAACATTTTCCAGCGCCCTGCTCGCGTGCGCTTTTCATCGGCCAAGACCACCTCTGTGGGGCTTGGCATAGAGTGCACCGTCAAGCCCAAGGGTGCATCTTCCCGTTGGGCTTGTTCAGCGAGGGGGGATGGCTTTGGATTTGAGACGGGGTCGGACAATTTGGAACCAGACATAAAGCAATGCAATCAAAAGCGCCAATCCAAACCATTGGAAGGCATAACCGTAGTGTTTCTGAACACCTGTAGCAACCTGAGGCCATTCACGCAGCAAGCCTTCAGAGGCTTCACCCACTTGAACAACTGAGATTTCCAACAAGGGCAAGCCAGTCTCAAGACGAAAATCTTGCAAGTCAAGATTTTGCCGTATTACGGCCTTGGCCTCCTCGCCCAGCGCGTAAAGCTTGGATGGCGGCAAGGCTATCAAGCCTTGGAGGGAGACCACACCTGAAGGCGTTTGAATGGCCGGTAAGCGGGTGCGGTCAATAAAATCTCGGCCCACCCAGCCGCGCTGCACCAACACCACAGCACCCGTGGCTTGCACCTTGAAGGGGGTGAGCACATAAAAACCTGGCCGCGCATTCATTTGGCGGTTGTCCAAAAAGACGGTGTGTTTGTCTACCCATTCGCCTTCTAGCTGAACAGGTCGATGCAACAAATCTGTGCGCTTATCCTCTGTGTCTTGCAAAGCACCCAAAGCAGTGCCATCCAAGGCTGGCATTTGAGCCTTTTGAGTGATTTGAGCCTGCCAATCGAGCTTGGTTTGCGCCCTGCCCAATTGCCAAAACCCCAAAGAACACGCAATGGCCACGCACACGGAGGCCAACAAGAACCACAGTACCAATTGAAGGTGTGTGTTCTTTTGAAATGGCGCTGACAATGCCGACCAACTCATCCGATAATTCCGTTCATGAAAATCATTGTTGCACTTGCCTTCTTTGGCATTCTGGCCAGCCTAGCCTCCGCCCTTTTTTACATGATGCGCGGCGGCGTTAAAAACCCATCTGATGCTGCGGAGGGTGAAGCTGTTACGCCGCCACCCAAAGGCAACATGGTCAAGGCCTTGGCGTTTCGAGTTGGCTTGTCGCTTGTCCTCTTTATTTGTATCTTGATTGCCTGGCAAATGGGTTACATCCAACCCTCTGGCATTCCGGCTGGTGCATAAATTCAGACCTTCACAGAGCCACTCACAAAAAAAGCGCCCTTGGGCGCTTTTTTTTGGGGCCAAGCCTGATTACATCCAGTAAACCAAGATGTACAAACCGAGCCAGACCACGTCCACAAAGTGCCAGTACCAAGCTGCCCCTTCAAAGCCGAAGTGACGGTCTTTGGTGAAGTGGCCTTTTTGCAAACGCAAAGTAATGAACAACAACATGAGCATGCCCACAAACACGTGGAAGCCGTGGAAGCCTGTGAGCATATAGAAGGTAGAGCCATACACACCAGAGCTGAGTTTCAAGTTCAAGTCACCCCAAGCGTGGGCGTATTCGTAGCCTTGAACGAACAAGAAGATCACACCCAACAACACAGTCATCCACATGAACTTGATGGTTTTGCTGCGGTCACCGTGTTGCAAGGCGTGGTGAGCAATGGTCAAAGTCACGCCAGAGGTTAACAACAAAGCCGTGTTGATGGTGGGCAACCAAAAAGGACCCATGGTTTGGAAGGGCTCAACAATGCCAGCAGGAGAAGCTGTGGCGCCAGCAGCCATAGAAGGCCACACCGCTTTGAAGTCGGGCCACAAAAGAGCGTTTTCTAAGCCGCCCAACGCAGGCAGGGAGTGCGAACGGGCCCACCACAAAGCCGTGAAGAAGGCGCCAAAGAACATGACCTCAGAGAAAATGAACCAGGTCATGCTCCAACGGAAGGACAAATCAATTTTGCGGCTGTACAAACCAGATTCGCTTTCACTGATGGCCTCGCTGAACCACTGGTACAAAACAACCAACCACCAAATTAGGCCTGCAAACAGGGGGTACTTGCCCCACTCTTCGCCATTGACCCATTGGCCAGCGCCCAAGATCACCAAGAACAAGCCAAACGCGGCCATAACCGGATGGCGTGATGCATGGGGAACGTAGTAGTAAGGCGTTGTGCCGTGTGATGTAGAACTCATGCTTGCTCCTGCTCTCTCTTAAACCAAATCTGTCTCAAAATTACAAGGTGATGGGCTGTGCCACCACCCAATTGACCAAGGCAATTAAGCCCACCACAAAAAGCAAAGCCAAACAAAGGCCCACCACCAAAACATGGAAGGGATTGAGTTTGGCCATGTCTTCTTGGCCTTCACTGTTTTTTCGAATACCAATAAAAGACCAAAGCACCGCTTGAACGGTGCGGAAAAATGGAACTTGACTGCTACTCATGAGCCCACCTTGGATGAGAACAAAGTAGCAGGTACAGCGGCCACCGGTGTGGAAGCTGGTGCAGGAGGTGTTTTACCACCCACCTCAAAAAATGTGTACGACAAAGTGATGGTGGTGACGTCTTTGGAAAGCTTGGGGTCAATGACAAAGGCCACCGGCCATTCTTTCTTTTCACCAGGCTCCAAGGTGTATTGGTTAAAGCAAAAACACTCCATTTTGTTGAAGTGCGCTGCTGCCTGATTGGGGGCATAACTGGGAATGGCTTGTGCAGCCATGCGCCTGTTTTGTACGTTTTGAAATTGGTACATCACGGTGGTGAGTTCACCGGGGTGCACTTGCACTGAACTCTGCGCAGGCTTGAAGTCCCAAGGTCCACGCGAATTGGCATCAAACTCGACTGTGATGGTGCGCGAATAGTCAACTTGCGTGTTGCCTGGCTTCACATCTTTGCCGGTAATGCCATTGCCGGGCACTTGACGCTCTGAGATCGACAGGATGTTGATGCCCGTCATTTCGCAGATGTGTTTGTAGATGGGAATGAGCGCATAACCAAACGCAAACATGCCGGCCGCAACAATGGCCAACTTGCTCACCATTTTGATGTTTTCGCGGTACAGGCTCATATTGCTTTTTGTTTGGACAAGGTGCTTAACGAGAAGTCAGCACAAGCATCTTGACCAGAAACCCCAAAAAGAAAACCAAAGCCACAGAGGCCAAGATGAGGCCCAAGCGCGTGTTGCTTTTCTTTTGTTCAGGGGTTGCGGCCATGGTGCACTATTTCCAAATTAACCAATGACGCGGGTTGCCGTGGCATCCAGCTTGGGTGGGTTTTCAAATGTGTGGAAAGGTGCTGGAGAAGGAACTTCCCACTCCAAACCTTCTGAGGCTTCCCAAGGCTTTTGGGGTGCTTTTTCGCCTTTGCCGCGCATGCAAGGCAAAACCACGAACAAGAAGAAGTAAACCTGTGCAAAACCGAACAAGAAACCGCCCACAGAGGCCAGCGCATTGAAGTCGGCAAACTGCATGGGGTAGTCGGCATAGCGACGTGGCATACCGGCCAAGCCCAAGAAGTGCATGGGGAAGAAGGTGACGTTGAAGGAAATGAGTGACCACCAGAAGTGCAGCTTGCCGCGGCCTTCGTTGTACATCACGCCTGTCCACTTAGGCAACCAATAGTAGGCGCCCGAGAACATGGCAAACAAAGAGCCTGCCACCAACACATAGTGAAAGTGAGCGACCACGTAGTAAGTGTCTTGCAACTGAATGTCGATGGGCGCCATGGCCAAAATCAAACCTGTAAAGCCGCCCATGGTGAACACGAAGATGAAGCCAATGGCAAACAACATGGGTGTTTCAAAGGTCATGGAGCCGCGCCACATGGTGGCAATCCAGTTGAAAATTTTCACAGCGGTAGGCACTGCAATCAGCATGGTGGCGTACATG
>JAPLPO010000073.1 GCA_026400155.1 Burkholderiales bacterium
AATGGTGTTTTCGGCATCAACCCGGCGCACTGCTCTGGGGGTGTGCGGATTCACTGGCCTAGATTCTGAAACCCACTCGCCTTGGCAATCGCCATAGACACCGCTGGTCGAGCCGTAAACCAGCGCTTGAGGCAATGTTCTCTTCTTAAGTGCCCGCACCAAATTCAATTTGCGTGAAGCTGTCTACCACTCCCCCACGCGGTCTGAGGGAGGAGGCGCCAAATGAAGCACCCGCGTCGCCCAACCCGACAAGCGCTGCAAAGAGCTTGCATCGTCCAAATTTCCCTGAACAGGGGTAATGCCTTGAGCCCTTAAACCGGCGGCCTTTTCGGGACTGGAAGTTAAGGCCACCACCCTGGTTCGCCCCACCAACTGTTTGGCCGCACGCTGACCCACATCACCACAACCGATGATCAAGACGCGCTCTTTTCGAAAGCGGGAAGGCAAAGCGCCTAAAGGGGTTTGGTTTGAAGGCAAAATCGGGGTGTAGCGAAATTAAGACCCCCCTAGGATAACGAAAACATGAGCTTCCAAATTACCGTCGAGCCCAGTGGCCGCACATTTAATGCAGACAGCAGCGAAACTTTGTTGGCTGCAGGTATTCGCCAGGGCATAGGACTGCCCTATGGCTGCAAAGATGGCGCCTGTGGTTCTTGCAAATGCAAAAAGATTTCTGGCACGGTGGTTCATGGCAACCACCAAGCCAAAGCCTTGAGTGCTGAAGAAGAAGCGCAAGGCTTGATCTTGACCTGCTGCTCTACAGCACAAAGCGATTTGGTGCTGGAATCACGTCAAGTGACGCAGGCCGGTAGCTTCCCCATTAAAAAAATGCCTGTTCGCGTTGTGAGTTTGGAAAAGAAATCGCACGATGTGATGTCGGTCATCATGCAACTCCCAGCAACCGATGTGATGCAGTTTCATGCGGGGCAATATGTCGAGTTTTTACTCCGCGATGGGGCCCGCCGCAGCTACAGCATGGCCAACGCGCCACACACTCTTGACGCCGCTGCGCCCAAAGTGGAGTTGCACATTCGCCATATGCCTGGCGGCAAGTTCACCGATGTGGTGTTCAGCACCCTGAAAGAAAAAGATATCTTGCGCATTGAAGGCCCCTACGGCAGTTTCTATTTGCGCGAAGACTCCCAAGCACCCATCATTTTGTTGGCATCCGGCACGGGTTTTGCGCCCA
The DNA here is from genome assembly GCA_026400155.1 of Burkholderiales bacterium. Classification (GTDB taxonomy): domain Bacteria; phylum Pseudomonadota; class Gammaproteobacteria; order Burkholderiales; family Burkholderiaceae_C; genus Limnohabitans_A. Next base: position 1,190 of record JAPLPO010000073.1, read on the forward strand.
TCAAAGCCATCATTGAGCACATGCAACACAAAGGCATCACCCGGCCCGCCACCTTGTATTGGGGCGGTCGCCGCCCTGTCGATTTGTACATGAGCGACTGGGTGGAAGCGCAAGTCAAGGCCATGCCGCATCTAAGTTATGTGCCCGTCGTGTCCGACGCCTTGCCAGAGGACGCCTGGACAGGCAGAACTGGGTTTGTCCACCAGTCCGTCTTGCAAGATCACCCCCAACTCAACAACTTTCAGGTGTATGCATGCGGCGCACCCATTGTGGTCGACTCTGCGCGCGCAGACTACGTGGGCAAAGCCGGCTTGCCCGAGGAGGCTTTCTTTGCCGATTCATTCACCACAGAAGCCGACAAGGCCAAGGAGTCCAACTGATGCGCACCCCTTCCATTTTCAAAAGACGCGTATGGTTGAATGCAGCCGTCGCCCTGTGGGCCTTTTCCAGCATGCACACCCTCCATGCTCAAGCCCTGGACAAGCCCATTCGCCTGGTAGTGCCCTACGCACCTGGTGGCCCCATCGATGTCACGGCCCGAGCTTTGGCCGAGCGCGTGAAAGACAGCTTGGGCGTTGTCATCATCGACAACAAACCAGGTGCTGGCGGCAACTTGGGCGTCGACCTTGTGGCCAAGGCACCTGCCGATGGTTACACCATTGGCATTGCGGCAGTGGCCACGCATGCCATCAACCCATGGCTTTTTAGCAAGATGCCGTTCAATGCAGCCACAGATTTTGCGCCCATTACCCAAATGGTTCGGGTGCCCAATGTGCTAGTCATGAACGCCGATACGGCACAGCGCTTGAAAATCAATTCTGTGAGCGACTTGATTGCCTACGCCAAGGCCAACCCAGGCAAGCTCAATGTGGGCTCGGGTGGCAATGGCAGCGCTGGTCATTTGGCGGCTGAAATGTTCAAGCGCGATGCTGGCATTTATGCAGTGCACATTCCCTTCAACGGTGGCAATCCTGCTCAGCTTGCTTTGTTGTCAGGCCAAGTCGATTTCAACTTTGACAACCTGGCCACAGCAGCACCCAACATCAAAGCGGGCAAGCTCAAAGCTTTGGCCGTGACCACTGCACAACGCGTCAATGCTTTGCCAGACATTCCCGCCATGGCTGAAACACTCAAAGGTTTTGAAGTGGACACATGGTGGGGTCTGGTTGCACCTGCCAATACCCCGCCAGCCATGGTCGCTCGCCTGCATCAGGCATTTTCTGCAGCACTGGCCGCACCCGAAACGAAAGCTCGTTTTGGCATGATGATGGCAGAGCCTGTCAGCAGCACGCCAGATCAGTTTGCCGCCTTCATGAAGCGCGAATTGGTGAAGTATGAGCCGGTGGTGAAAGCCAGTGGCGCGAAGGTCGACTAACCCTGTTTCAGGGGGGTATGGGGCTCATGGGGGCCTTGGTTCAGCCCTGCTTTATTCGCCCAAGTAGGCGGCTCTGACTTTGGGATCGTTCAACAAGTCTCGGCCCGGCCCAGACATTGAAATAAGCCCCGACTCCATCACATAGCCTCGACTGGCTAAGGCCAAGGCTCGTGAGGCGTTTTGCTCCACTAGCAAAACGGTTACGCCCTGCGCAAAGACATCGCGCACCACTTCAAAAATTTTGTCAACCATGATGGGCGACAAACCCATAGAGGGCTCATCCAACAGCAGCACCTTAGGCCGACTCATGAGGGCGCGACCCATGGCCAACATCTGTTGCTCGCCACCCGACATGGTGCCAGCCAATTGGTCTTTGCGCTCCCGCAATCTGGGAAAGGTGTGGAACACTTTTTCCATGTCGTCTTGAATGGCTGCCTTGTCGTTGCGTATGTAGGCACCCATGAGCAAATTTTCAGTGATGGACATGCGCGTGAACACACCTCGACCTTCAGGCACCATGGCCAAGCCCTGCTTCACCAAATCCCAGGGGCCCTGACCCACAATGCTTTTGCCCAGATACTCAATGTCGCCCGCATGAATTGGCAGGCTGCCTGTGATGGCTTTCATGGTGCTGGTTTTGCCCGCGCCATTGGAGCCAATGAGCGACACCAATTCACCTTCATGCACTTCAAAATCAATGCCCTTGACAGCCTGTATGCCGCCGTAGGCCACTTGCAAGCCTTTGACTTTCAACAATGTGGCCGCCATGTCAATGTCCTCCGGTGCCCAAATAGGCTTCAATCACTTTTTCATTTTTCTGGACATCTGCCGGAGTTCCCTCGGCAATTTGTTTGCCATAGTCGAGCACGGTGACGCGATCGCACAAACCCATGACCAGCTTCACATCGTGCTCAATGAGCAAGATGGTGCGGTTGTCTTTGCGAATCTGATCGATGAGCTCGCGCAATTGAATTTTTTCTGTGGCGTTCATGCCCGCTGCTGGCTCGTCAAGGGCAATGAGTTGGGGATCGGTGGCCAAAGCACGTGCAATTTCGAGTCGACGCTGATCGCCGTAAGACAAGGTTCGCGCACGGTAGTCGGCATATTTACCAATGCCCACATAGTCCAATAATTCTTGGGCACGCTGTGCAATTTCGGCTTCCTCTTGCTTGAATTTGGAAGTTCTAAAAATAGCGCCCAATAGGCCCGATGAGGTGCGCACGTGTCGGCCCACCATGACGTTTTCAAGCGCAGTCATTTCGGCAAACAAGCGAATATTTTGGAAGGTTCGCGCAATGCCAGCTTTGGCCACTTCGTGGACTGCGGTGGGCTGATAAGGTTTTCCAGCCAATTCGAAGCTGCCGCTGTCGGGTGTGTAGAGGCCTGTGATCACATTGAAGAAGGTGGTTTTGCCAGCACCGTTAGGCCCGATGAGGCCATAGACTTGGCCACGCTCAATGGTCATGCCCACATCCGACAAGGCTTGCAAGCCGCCAAAGCGCTTGGAAATACCAGCGACTTTCAAAACAGGAACGCTGCTTTGATGTTGAGCATCCATGTCAGGCCCCCTCTTTGGCTTGAAGGGACTTGCCATGCTCATGCGATGGCCACAAACCGCGAGGACGCATCAACATGATGACAATCATGGCCAATGCAATCAGCAATTGGCGCAGAATAGCGGCGTCAATGCGACCATCGGTCATGGACTGCAAGGGGCCCGCCACATAACGCAAGATTTCTGGCAAGGCAGACAGGAGCACTGCCCCCAAAACAACACCTGGCAAGTGCCCCAAGCCACCCAGCACCACCATGGCCACAATCATGACCGACTCCATCAGGCTAAACGACTCTGGCGAAATAAAGCCTTGGAAGCCCGCAAACATGGCACCTGAAATACCGCCAAACGTAGCACCCATGCCAAACGCCATGAGCTTCAAGTTGCGCGTGTTCAAACCCATGGCCTTGGCGGCAATTTCATCTTCGCGAATGGCCATCCAAGCGCGGCCAATGCGTGAAACTTCGAGCCGGTGTGAAATCAAAACCGTGACCAGCACCAAAGACAAAAAGAGATAGTAGTAGAGGCTGACAGATGCAATTTCAAAACCGAAAACATCGAGTTTTTTTCCTAAATTGATACCAAAGAAATGAATCGGGTCAATCTGGTTCAGACCTTTGGGCCCGTTGGTGATGTTGACGGGTTGATCCAAGTTGTTCAAAAACACACGAATGATTTCGCCAAAACCCAAAGTGACAATGGCCAAGTAGTCGCCGCGCAACTTCAAAGTGGGCGCACCGAGCAGCATGCCAAACAAGCCCGCCAAGGCGGCAGCCAAAGGCACAATGACCCACAAAGGCATGTGCAGCCCAGCAGGAAACATGGCAGCGATGGCTGGAAAAGTTTCAAACAAATGCGGCGACGCCAGAAGGCCATACATGTAGGCCCCCACAGCGAAGAAGGCAACATAGCCCAAATCAAGCAAGCCCGCATAACCAACCACGATGTTCAGCCCAATGGCCAATAAAACATACAGCAAAGCCATGTCTGCAATGCGCACCCAAGCGTTGCCAAACTGCTGCAGCACCAAAGGCAAGATGAGCAACGCAACTCCAATGGCCAGAGTTTTGTGATTTTTAGAATAATTCATGGTGACGCCTCCAGAGTGGTCAAGCTCGATCGGCAACACGCTCACCCATCAGACCTGAAGGTCGCAAGGTCAGCACAACGATGAGCACAATGAAAGCAAAAATATCAGCATAGTGACTGCCCAAAACGCCACCTGTGAGGATCCCGATATAGCCTGAACCAATGGACTCAATAAGGCCCAGCAAAATGCCACCCACAACCGCGCCTGTTAAGTTGCCAATGCCGCCAAACACAGCCGCTGTAAACGCTTTCAAGCCAGGTAAGAAGCCCATGCTGTGGTGCACTGTGCCGTAGTTGGAGGCAAACATGACGCCGGCAATGGCAGCCAAGATGGCGCCAATGATGAAGGTGGCTGAGATGACCATGTCGGGCTTGACGCCCATCAAAGCGGCGACACGGGGGTTCTCTGAAGTGGCCCGCATCGCACGACCCAACTTGGTGGCATTGACCAACCACATCAAGGCCGCCAAGGAAACGGCAGTGACGCCCAAAATCATGATTTGGGTGCTGGAAATCACGGCACCACCTACTTGGATGGGGGTTGTCGACAGCAAGGTTGGAAATGGCTTGTAGTTGGGCTTCCAGATGATCATGGCCAAGGTTTGCAACAAGATGCTCACGCCAATGGCAGTAATGAGAGGGGCCAACTTGGGACTATTGCGCAGCGGTCTGTAGGCAATTTTTTCAATTGCAAAATTGAGTGACGCAGCCACGGTACTGGCAATGACCAAGGAGATGAGCAACATCAACCAACCTGGCAGCCCGGGAGTTGAGTCTTGCATGAGCGCAATGATGGACCAGCTGGTGAGCGCCGCCACCATGAGCACTTCACCGTGGGCAAAGTTGATCAAATTGATAATGCCGTACACCATGGTGTAACCCAAGGCGATCAGGGCATACATGCTGCCTTGAACCAAGCCGTTGATCACTTGCTGAAGAAAGACATCCATCCCAACCTCCTATTTGTCGGCTGCTTTTGCTTGATTCAATGCTCGCAAGCTTGCCATTTTTTCTGCAATTTTGAGTTCTAAACCCCGCTCGACGGGTCGGTAAAAACCGGGTGCTGGCATGCCTTCTGGCAAGTAATTTTCGCCCGCTGCAAAGCCGCCCTCCTCGTCATGGGCATAGCGATAGTCTTTGCCGTAATCCAAGTTCTTCATGAGCTGCGTCGGTGCATTGCGCAAGTGCATGGGCACAGGACGTGTGCCCTCTTTCTTGATCAATGCTTTGGCTTCTTTGAAAGCTTTGTAGACCGCATTTGATTTGGCGGCGACCGCCAAATAAATGACGCACTCTGCCAACGCCAACTCGCCTTCCGGACTTCCCAAGCGCTCATACACCTCCGCCGCATCCAGTGCCAAGCGCAGCGCACGTGGATCGGCCAGGCCAATGTCTTCTGCGGCCATGCGAATGAGGCGCCTGGCCATGTACCGAGGATCTGCACCGCCGTCCAACATGCGCGTGAACCAGTACAAAGCGGCATCTGGGTCTGAGCCCCTTACCGATTTGTGCAGCGCACTGATGGAGTCATAGAACTGCTCGCCGCCTTTGTCGTACCGGCGCATGCGTTCACCCAGAACCTTCAACAACCAGGCGTCTGAAATCTCTGCCAGCTTTTCGCGTTGGGCTGCAACCGACAAGGTTTCGAGTGTGTTGAGCAAGCGCCGGGCATCGCCATCTGCATAAGCAATGAGCCGCTGCTCTGCTTCAGCTTCCAATGCTGGCATGGCGCCAATGGCATGGGCGCGCTGCACAATTTTTTTCAAATCTTCTTCATTCAGCGCTTGCAAAACATACACTGCAGCCCTAGAAAGCAAGGCAGAGTTGACCTCAAAAGAGGGGTTCTCGGTGGTGGCGCCGATGAACGTGAACAAGCCACTTTCAACGTGCGGCAAAAATGCGTCTTGTTGGCTTTTGTTGAAACGGTGAACTTCATCGACAAATACAATGGTTCTTTGGGGCTGCAAACCATTCAAAGCCGCTTGCGCTTGTTCAACCGCTTCTCGAATGTCTTTGACGCCGCCCAGCACCGCACTGATGCTGATGAATTGGGCGTCGAATGCATCGGCCATGAGCCGAGCAATGGTCGTTTTACCGACCCCGGGCGGGCCCCACAAAATACAACTGTGCGGCTGTCCCGACTCAAACGCCAACCTGAGTGCCAAGCCCTCACCAATGAGGTGTTGCTGGCCAATGACTTCGCCCAAGTGCCGGGGCCGCAACCGCTCTGCCAAGGGTTGCTGCAAATGAACACTGGCGTTCATGGCCGAATCACCTGCGCACCTGCCGGCACTTTGAATTGGAAAGTATCCGAAGTTAACTTCACATTGACTTCAAAATTCTGAAAATTCAAGCGAGAAGTTTGTCCCAAGCCATCAACAATTTCCAAGGCCGACAAAACAGGGACGTTCTGATTGGCCGCATTGGCGGCGGTAAGCCCGACACGAATCCATTGAACAGCACCATCCGATTGCTTGGGCGTTGCTCGAACCCAATGCAAACCATCAGCATCAGGATCTGACTTTAAGTTGAACTCTGCTTGCAGGGCTTTTAAATCGCCCGATGAAGCAATCAATGCCGCGGGGGTTTGCCCCAACATTTGGCTTTGTTTGCGCACAGTGACTTGGTTCAAATCGGCGTCATAAAGCCACAGCGATTGACCGTCCGCCACCATGGTTTGCACAAATGGTTTTTGATAAGCAAAACGAAACTGCTGCGGTTTTTGAAACTCAAAAGTGCCTGACGAAGTTTTTCGGCGCGGAGTTTGATCGGCTTTGGCAGGCGCGCTCACCACCTGCGTGAATTGCGCGCGACCACTGTTGGTGAGCAGCAAAAACTGGCGCAAAGACTCTACAGCATCGGCATTGGATTGTGCGAATGCGAGAGACGCATGGCCCAGCCAGGCAACAAAGATACAAAAAATTTGAAACTTGAGTTTCATATTACCGGTGCAATGGATAAAAGGTTTATTCGGCGCGCGCTGGCACCAATATTTCGCGTTGACCACTGCTGCTCATTGAACTGACCAGGCCCGCTTTTTCCATCTCTTCAACCAGACGTGCAGCACGGTTGTAGCCAATCTTCAAGTGGCGCTGAACCAAAGAAATACTGGCTTTGCGATTTTTCAAAACCACCTCGACAGCTTGGTCGTACATGGGGTCTTTTTCTGCATCGGCGCTGTCGCCATAACCTGTGTCTTCGCCATCGGTGATGCCTCCCTCCAGCACGCCCTCAATGTAATCTGGCTCACCTTGTGTTTTCAAATAACTCACCACACGGTGAACTTCTTCGTCGCTCACAAAGGCGCCGTGCACGCGAATGGGGAAGCCGGTGCCTGAAGGCATGTAAAGCATATCGCCCATGCCAAGCAATGCCTCTGCACCCATCTGGTCCAGAATGGTTCGGCTGTCTATTTTGCTAGAGACTTGGAAAGCAATTCGCGTCGGAATGTTGGCTTTGATCAAGCCGGTAATCACATCCACGCTAGGACGTTGCGTGGCCAAAATCAAATGAATGCCAGCTGCACGAGCCTTCTGCGCCAAACGTGCAATGAGCTCTTCAATTTTCTTACCCACCACCATCATCAAGTCGGCCAATTCATCGATCACCACCACGATGTGCGGCAAACGCTTGAGCGGTTCGGGGTCATCGGGGGTGAGGCTGAACGGATTCAAAATGAATTCTTCGCGCTCTGTGGCATCGTCAATTTTGGTGTTGTAACCCGCCAAATTGCGCACACCCATTTTGCTCATCAACTTGTAGCGGCGTTCCATTTCACCCACGCACCAATTGAGGCCGTGCGCGGCTTGTCGCATGTCGGTGACCACAGGTGCCAGCAAATGCGGAATGCCCTCATAGACCGACATCTCTAGCATTTTGGGATCGATCATGAGCAAGCGAACATCACGTGCTTCGGCTTTGTAAAGCAAAGACAAAATCATGGCGTTGATTCCCACTGATTTGCCTGAGCCCGTGGTGCCCGCTACCAACACGTGTGGCATCTTGGCCAAGTCGGCCACCACCGGGTTGCCCACAATGTCTTTGCCCAAACCCATGGTGAGCATCGACTTGGCTTCGTTGTATACCTGCGAGCCCAAAATTTCGCTCAGCTTGATGGACTGGCGTTTGGCATTGGGCAGTTCCAAGGCCATGTAGTTTTTGCCTGGAATGGTTTCGACCACACGAATGGAAATCAGGCTGAGTGAACGTGCCAAGTCCTTGGCCAAGTTGACCACTTGCGAGCCCTTAACACCAGTGGCAGGCTCAATCTCGTAGCGGGTAATGACAGGGCCAGGTGCGGCAGCCACCACGCGCACTTCGACGCCAAAGTCTTTCAGGCGCTTTTCAATCAAGCGGCTGGTCATTTCCAAGGTTTCTGGTGCCACACCCTCTTGACGCTGAGTGAGACTGTCAAGCAAATCAACTTGTGGCAATTTGCTATCTGGCAACTCATTGAACAAAGGTTTTTGGCGTTCTTTGACCACACGTTCACTGCGCGGAACTGCTGTCACGGTAGGCTCTATGACCATCGGGGCAACAGGCTCAGCAAATACGGGCGCAGCCACACCTGCGGCTGCAAACAAAGGCTTCTCTTCGAATTCATTTTCGAATGGATGCAGTTGCGGTTCGACCGGCAATTTAGATTGGAGTTGTTCACGCTCGCGCAGTGCTTGTTGGCCCATGGCCAAGTCTTCTTCCATCTCGCGCTTGACTTGACGCGATTGCATCAAGCCATCGATCTTGGCGCCCAATGATTCACACACTTGTCCCCAAGAGAAACCAAACGCCCAACCCATGCCCAAGGCAATGCACACAATTTCAATCAGGCTTGAACCATTGAAACCCAACCACTTCAAGGAGAAATGCCCCACGGCATACCCTAGGGCGCCACCACTGGTGCCGGGCAACATGGCGTCCCAGCGTGTGAGCCGCGCCCACTCAAGGGCACTGCTAGAAGACATGAGCACCAACAAGCCCACCCAAAAAATAAACCGAGTTTTCCAATTGGACTCTGTTTCCTGGTACGAAGTACTTTGGGCGGACTCATCTGTGCGCAACCAATTGGCCCACGCATTGAGCCAAAAACGGCCCAAAATGGCCACCAACCACCACGCAGAGTAGCCAAAGCAAAAGTACATGCCATCGGCCAACCAGGCACCCACCAGCCCCATCCAGTTGCGCACAGGGCCACCCAAACCTGAACCCGACCAAGAGGGATCTTTGGGGCTGAAGCTGAGCATGGACAAAACCAACAGCAACAGGGCAGCCGCTCCCAAGAAAAGAACGATTTCCTGAGTAAAACGCATCAAGCCAATGCCCCCGTTTAACTCGCCTTGGGAGTCTGATTCGGGGCTACCGCTTGGGTTGGTGAGGGTGCGAAGTGAGTACGTCATGGTTGTAGGCTCAAGCTTACCCGATAGACCCCCCCAAACAGACGTTTCACAAGCTTCTTACAATGGTGATTTAGCGTTTTCCCGAATTCAGCAGGTTTTCACAATATGTCCACACTCGTTCCCACTCAACATGCCCAAGTTTTGATCCTCGGCTCAGGGCCTGCCGGCTACACCGCCGCCGTGTATGCAGCCCGCGCCAACTTGAAACCTTTGCTCATTACCGGCATTGCCCAAGGCGGCCAGCTCATGACCACCACGGAAGTGGACAACTGGCCAGCCGACGTCCATGGCGTGCAAGGCCCCGAATTGATGCAACGCTTTTTAGAGCATGCTGAGCGCTTCAATACCCAAATTGTGTTTGACCACATCAACAAAGTCGACTTCAGCAAGCGCCCCTTCACCTTGACTGGCGACAGCGGTGTTTACACCTGCGATTCGCTCATCATTGCCACAGGGGCCTCTGCCAAATACCTTGGCATCGACTCTGAGACGGCTTTCATGGGCCGCGGTGTGTCAGGTTGCGCAACTTGCGATGGTTTCTTTTACAAAGAGCAGGTCTGCTGCGTAGTGGGCGGCGGCAATACCGCTGTGGAAGAGGCTTTGTACCTGTCCAACATCGCCAGCAAGGTGTACCTCATTCACCGCCGCGACAAGTTCAAGGCCGAGCCCATTTTGGTCGACAAATTGATGGACAAAGTGGCCGCAGGCAAGGTTGTGTTGCAAACCTTCCAAACCTTGGAAGAAGTGCTGGGCGACAACACCGGCGTCACAGGCGTGCGTTTGAAGTCCACCAAAGACGGCTCCTTGCAAGATTTGGAACTCAAAGGCTGCTTCATTGCCATTGGCCATGCCCCCAATACTGAAATTTTCCAGGGCCAACTCAACATGGACAACGGCTACATCGTGACCCAAAGCGGCCTCAAGGGCTTTGCCACCATGACCAGCGTGCCCGGTGTGTTTGCCGCTGGCGATGTGCAAGATCACGTTTACCGTCAGGCCATTACCAGTGCCGGAACCGGCTGCATGGCGGCCTTGGATGCACAGCGCTTTTTGGAGCAAGAAGGCGCTTAAACCGTCTTTTTTGCCAATTTGGACTTGGTCAGCCCCTAAAAAGCTGGCTATAATCTAAGGCTTTGTTGAGTAGTCCCTCTGAGGGGCTCTACAAAATGGGTTACCGCCACCCTTCTGGCGAGGTGAGGCTGGAGCGCCTTCAAGCTTTACAGGCAGTCTGACGATTGCACACGTAAAGCTGATCTGGCACCAGCTGTTTATAAAAGTATCGGAGTGTCCACATGGCACGCGTCTGCGACGTAACGGGCAAAGGCCATATGGTCGGAAACAATGTTTCCCACGCCAACAACAAAACCAAGCGCCGGTTCCTGCCGAACCTGCAATATCGCCG
>JAPLPO010000125.1 GCA_026400155.1 Burkholderiales bacterium
CCTTCGTTGTCGACACGTACTTCAACGCCGGTGAGCGCCGTGAATTTTTTCACATTGGCCATGTAGGCATCAATGTCGCCTTGCACAAATCGGCTCCAGCGCAAAACACGCAGTTTGGCGCCTTTTTCTGGCTTGAAGGCCATATTTTGAGCCTGCACCGCTGGGCTGACCGCCAAAGCGCCCATACCAATGGTGGTTGAAGCTGCCGCAGCACCGGCTGAGCTTTCGAGGAAGTCGCGACGATTCAGTTTGGTCATGATAAGTCTCCTGTTTTGAGTGGGTTAGCGACGAGAAAAAACGGTTAAAAAAGTTTCAAGCATTAAGCAGCGAGCCTATTGCCCGATGCTGCGTCAAAGACGTGAGCACGCGACATGTCGGGCTGAAGGTGGATGGTGCTGCCTAATTGAAATTCGTGACGTTCGCGGAAAACCGCAGAGAACTCTACGCCTTCGTGCCTGCAGGCAACAAAGGTATCCATACCGGTGGGTTCTAAAACAGAAACTTGGGCTGAGATGCCACTGCCGTTGACCAAGGTGAGGTGCTCTGGTCGGGTGCCAAATACAACTGGCTGCCCATTTTGTCCTTGAACGGGACTGGGCAGATCTAGCTTGAGGCCATCGTGCAATTCAACTTGACATTGCCCACCATTGACCAACAATTTGCCGGGTAAAAAATTCATGGCGGGCGAACCAATGAAGCCTGCCACAAATTGATTGGCGGGCATGTCGTACAGATCGAGTGGTGAGCCCGTTTGTTCAATGCGACCATCGCGCATGACCACAATTTGATCGCCCATGGTCATGGCTTCAATTTGGTCGTGCGTGACGTAGATGGATGTGGTTTTCAAACGCTGGTGCAACTCTTTGATTTCGCTGCGCATGGCAACGCGCAACTTGGCGTCAAGGTTGGAGAGAGGTTCATCAAACAAAAAGACTTGGGGGTCGCGAACAATGGCACGACCCATGGCCACACGCTGACGCTGCCCACCTGATAACTGACGTGGGTAGCGATCGAGCAGCGAGCCCAGCGCCAAAATATCGGCAGCGCGGGCCACTTTGGTGTCGATTTCGGTTTGCGGTCTTTTGGCCAATGTGAGCGAGAAGGCCATGTTCTCGCCAACGGTCATGTGGGGGTAAAGCGCATAGTTTTGGAAAACCATGGCGATATCGCGCTCTTTAGGTGGGAGATCGTTAACTTGGCGACTGCCAATGTTAATTTGGCCACTGTTAACTTCTTCAAGCCCAGCAATCATGCGCAGCAAAGTTGACTTGCCGCAGCCCGAGGGGCCTACCAAGACGGTGAAAGAGCCGTCTTCAATTTCAATGTCAACACCGTGAAGAATTGGAACATCGCCAAAATTCTTTTTGACGGATCGGATCGAGACACTGGCCATTAGAAATTCCCTGATAAAACAGACCTGCGCTCAGTGGGCAGGTTCAAACTACTCGAATTCGGTGTCAGTATCACACTCTTAGGCGGTGTTTCTTATCCAAAGTTACCCTAATTGGTCAGACCAAATTTTGAACTGAAAACCCCGTTAATTGCGCGAGAATTGCCATTCACAACGGTTTTATCAAATAGAAAAGAATATGAGCGACACAAATTCACGCCCCGAATTACCAGACCATCTGTCAATAGACGCCAAAAGCCCTTTTTACAACGCAGCCATCTTCGAATTCGACATTGGCATTCGTTTCAATGGCAAGGAAAGAAAGGATGTTGAGGAATACTGCATCAGTGAATCATGGATTAAAGTGCCAGCAGGCAAGGCCCTTGATCGCAAAGGCAATCCTTTGTTGATGAAACTCAAGGGCAAGGTCGAAGCCTTTTACCGATAAACCGACAAGGAATTTCCCATGCGCATCCCCGACTGGACCCCAGAGCAACTGAGTCAACCCAAAGAACTGGTTGACGCCATTTTGGCTCGCAGAGGCGGTGAGCTGCTAAACATAGACAAAGCACTGCTTTGGAGCTACCCCATTGCATCTGGGTGGAATGTTTACATGCGCAATGTCAGAACGGGTTTGTCTGCATCGCGCAAATTGTGTGAGCTTGGCATTTGCACGGTAGCCCTCCTCACAGGTGCGCATTATGAGTACCACCACCATGCCCCCGACTACCTCCAAGCTGGTGGCACACAAGCGGAGCTGGATGGCTTAAAAAGAGCAGTGGCCAATGCGCCAGACAAGGGTGTGCATGACGAAGCCCTAGACACCATTTCAAGGTGGGTGGTGCAGTATGCTGCCCAGATGACTTTGAATGTGAAAGTAGACGCTGGGTTGTTTAAGCAATTGCAAACCCAACTGAACACCACAGAAATTGTGGAGCTGACCACCGCCATTGCGGCTTACAACATGGTGGCCAGGCTGCTGGTTGCGCTTGAAGTTTCACCCGAAGAATAAGTTTTTGAAGGGGCCGATCAGGCCTCTTCGCTGAAATTCATTTCAATCGGGTTTGATGCCATTGTCACGAACCACCTTGGCCCATGTGTCAATTTGTTTGTCTATGAAGGTTTTGGCTTTCTCGACACTACCGCCAGAGAGCTCAATACCCTGTGCGCTGAGTTTTTGAGCCACTTCAGGATTTTGCAAAACTTTGTTCAGTTCCTCGTTCATGCGCTTCACAATGTCAGGCGGCGTTTTGCTGGACGCCAACAAAGCCCACCAAGCCGGCGCTTCAAATCCAGGAAATCCAGCCTCGGCAATGGTTGGAATTTCAGGAAACTCGGGTACCCGTTTCAAGGACGTTACAGCCAGGGGCCGAATGCGTTTGTTGTCAATGTGGGGTTTGCTCAAGAACACAGTGCCCATGGCCAATGGCACATGACCTGCCACAGCGTCTGTCATGAGCGGGCCGCCCCCTTTGTAGGGAATATGGTTGAAATCTAAGTTGGCATTTTTGCCAAGCAAGGCCATGGCCAAGTGACCTAGGCTGCCATTGCCAATGGTGCCAAAAGAAACATTCTTTTTGGCTTTTGCAGCAGCCACAACATCGGCAAATGTTTTGTATTCGTTGGCAACATTAGAGGTTAAAACCATGGCAGAGGTGCCCACCAGAATCAAAGGCACCAAGTCTCTTTTACTGTCGTAAGGCATGTTGGGCATCAAGCTTTGATTGACGCCATGCGTATCAAATACAACCGCAAATGTATAACCATCGGCGGGTGCAGACAAAACAGCAGCAGTGCCAATCACGCCAGATGCGCCACCTCTGTTTTCCACAATGACACTTTGTCCCAGTTGCTGCGACAAGACGGGTGCAATGATGCGAGAAACCTGATCGACTGAGCCGCCAGGCGGAAACACAGCAACCAATTTAATGGGTTGCTTGGTGGGCCAGGCTTGGGCAAATGCCAACATTGGCATGATGCTGCCAATAACCAACAAGTGCTTGAGTTTGCTATTGAGAGCGCGGGATAAATTGAATTTGAGAGCCATTTCGGTTTTCCTTTGCGACGATGCTAGTGCTTCATGGCAAGCTGCTGATAAGTATTAACCCTATGCGCGGGTGATTGATCGGACAGAACTTCACTCACACTTGCCTAAAATGAAACGACATGACAAATTCTTCAACGCCGGCGCAACTGAATTGGCGTGATTCCTTTCGCGTTAAAAGCTTCAGATACCAGTGGCCCGCTGATCTGGCCACCTCTTGGGCTTTTGAAATGGAAACCATCCTGTTGGGTTGGTATATCTTGTCAGCCTCTGGCTCAGTCTTGATGCTGGTGGTGTATGGCGCCTTGCAATATTTGGGTTCTTTGGTGGCCCCCATTTTTGGGGTGGTGTGCGATCGCATGGGCTACAGGCGAATGCTGTGGTCCACAAGAGCCATTTACGCACTGTTGGCCTTTGTCATCATGTTGCTCTCTTTTTTTGAAGCACTGACACCCGAGAGAGTGCTCATTTTGTCGGCCATTGTGGGCATGATCAGACCCTCTGACCAAATGATGCGCAATGCATTGATCGCTAAAACATTGCCGCCAGAACAACTGATGGGCGCGCTTGGAATTTCCAGAATGACCTCGGATTCAGCCAGGATTGCAGGCGCATTGGCCGGCGCAGGCATTGTGGCTTTTCTGGGAATGACATCTGCTTACCTGGTGGTCACTTTCCTGTATGTCATCAGCTTTTGGCTTTCTAGGGGTGTAGACAATGTCCAACCCGCGCCAAGTGCTGTGGCTTTGGCCAGTCCGCTGGAAGACTTGAAATCAGCGTTCGCCTATGTTTGGCACAAACCCGTTCTGATGGGTGCGATGGCCGTGGCTTTTTTGGTGAACTTGTTGGCGTTTCCCTTTTCATTGGGCTTGTTGCCTTACGCCGCCAAAAATATTTTCCTCACCAACCAAACTGGGCTTGGTTTATTGGGCGCTAGTTTTGCGTTTGGTGGCTTGCTGGCTTCTCTCACTTTAAGTTCTCACAAATTCAAACTTCGCGCATCTCAGACCATGATCATTGCTTCAAGTGCTTGGTTCCTGTTGGATCTTGTCTTTGCATTCACACAAAATTTGTACTTTGGCATGTTCATTTTGATGTTGGCCGGTTTTGTGCAAAGTCTGTGCATGACACCTTTGGCTGCGGTCATGTTGCGCGCCACTGAGCCCGCTTTTCATGGCCGAGTCATGGGCATGCGCATGTTGGCCATTTGGGGTTTGCCCATTGGTTTGTTGATCAGTGGCCCGTTGATTCAAAGTATTGGCTATGTCGCTACGGCCGGACTGTATTCAGCCCTCGGTTTGATACTGACCTTGGCGCTGACTGTTTACTGGCGACGCGCATTGTGGGACAGAAATTCCGTGGCAAACAATGCACTGTGATTTAAGCCGATAAATTAAGCCCGTATTGTTGAATCAATCTGCTTTTGGCGCTTGGCAGAAAGTTGATGCGAGATGCATCGCCTTGGAGTGTTTTGACCAACAAGGGGTCCATCACTCGAAACCAAAGTGGTGGCAAGTAGGCTAAGAAAAACATCCCAAAATAACCAGACGGTAGCCTTGGGAGTTGGGGGAAATCTCTCAGCGATTGATAACTTCGGCCAGGGTAGGCGTGGTGGTCAGAGTGGCGCTGAAGTTGAAACAGCACCAAGTTAGAAACCAAGTGATTGCTGTTCCAAGAGTGATGCGGTTGGCAACTTTCATAGCTGCCTTGTGCTGTTTTCAGTCTTTGAATGCCGTAATGCTCAACATAGTTGGCAGACGTTAGTTGAAAGGCGCCCCACAAGGTCAGGGGCACCAAAACCATGAGCATCTGGATGCCGTAAAAACCAATCAAAGTGCCGTGGACCAAAATGCTGAGGCAAAGAGCCTGAAGGATTTCATTCTCAAAGTGCCAAGCAGATTTGTTTTGACGATGGAGTCGATCGGATTCGAGTTGCCATGCCCTGAACGCACCCCCCGGAATTTCTCTGCAAGCAAATTGGTAAATGTTCTCACCCATTTTGGAAGATGCAGGATCTTCGGGGGTACTGACATGCCGGTGATGACCTCGGTTGTGTTCAATCGAGAAGTGTCCGTAAACGCCTAGGGCTGTGTTGAACAGTGCAATTTTTCGGGGTGTTTTTTGAAGTTTGTGGCCGAGTTCGTGGCTGACATTCAAACCAAATCCTAAAACGGAACCGGTGATAATGACAGTGGCAATCCATTCCATGGCGCTCAATGAGAATGAGCACAGGAAGATGCAATTGAAAATAACCGAAACCCACAAAACAGGAATGGTGGCGTACGTGATCCAACGGTAATAGGGGTCAGCTTCTAATGCCGCAATACTAGACTCCGGGGGGTTGCTGGTGTCTTCGCCAATTAAAAAGTCCAGCAGGGGAACCAAAGCGTAAAAGAAAACCAATGGGAAAAACAAGACCCAGGTGCCAACACTGAATACAGAAACGGCCAGAGTGCCAACCATTGATATGGCAGGCCCAATCACTGAAAGCAACCAAGCCCATCGTTTTCGATCGACATAAGGGTGGCTTTGCTGTGGAAGATTTTGGACAGCAGGGTTCAATGCAGTCATGCCATGTTGAAGAATGGCTCAAGTATGGCGTTTGCCTTTGAAATGAACAGGGTATTACCCCTAGGCGCTTGCATTTGATTCACTTATAAACAGTTCAAGGCGGTCTGTTTTCGCCGTGAAAATACAAGGTGATTGTGGTGAATCAGCAAGAATTTGATTATGTGATTGTGGGTGGCGGCTCAGCAGGCTGTTGTGTTGCCGGCAGACTGTCGGAAGATTTGAATACATCGGTGTGCTTGCTCGAGGCAGGTGGCCCAGACAATTCTGTGTTTGTCAAAGCCCCCCTCGGTTTTGCTGCAACTTCTTCTTTGAACATCAACAGTTGGGGCTATGAAACTGTGCCTCAAGCTGGCTTCAATGGCAGAAAAGGTTTCCAACCCCGCGGCAAGGTCATGGGCGGAAGTTCTTCTGTCAATGCCATGGTTTACACACGCGGCAATCCGCTTGACTATGACAACTGGTCTGCGCTTGGCAACAAGGGTTGGTCGTACCAAGAGGTGTTGCCCTATTTTAAAAAATCGGAACACAACGAGTGCTTTGGTGAGAATGCATACCGCGGCATCAATGGGCCCGTCAATGTTGGCTATTTGAGAAGCCCCAGCCCTCTCAATCAAGCATTTATTCAGGCCTGCAATGAACAGGGTATTCCTTTCAATCCAGATTACAACGGCGCGCAACAATTTGGCGTTTCGCCTGCTCAAGTCACTCAAAAAGGGGGAGAGCGTTGGAATGCAGCCCGAGCTTACCTAGACCCGCATCGCCATCAGGCCAACCTGCATGTCATCTCGCAAGCGCATGCCTCGCAAATCATGTTTGAAGGCAAGCGTGCCATTGGGGTGAAGTACATCGCCAATGGCGTGACACACGAAGTTCGTGCGCGCAAAGAAATCATTGTGTCTGGTGGTGCTTTTGGATCCCCCCAGTTGCTCATGTTGTCTGGTGTGGGGCCTGCAGACCATCTGCAAGATTTGGGCATTCCCTTGGTGCATGAGTTGCCAGGGGTTGGGCAAAATTTACAAGACCACATCACCACGGTATTGATTTACAAAACTTTGAAAATCAATGAGGCCATGGGCTTTTCATTGAAGGGCGCTTTGAACTTGGTCAAGTCCATCCTAGAGTGGCGATCTAAGCGCACAGGATGGATCACTTCCAACGTGTCAGAAACACAAGGCTTTGTGTCTACCGAGGGCAACACAGCGCATCCCAATATTCAATTGGCGCTTTGCACAGGCATTGTCGATGACCACGCGCGCAAAATGCATCTTGGGCATGGCTATACCTTGCACGTCACCCTCATGCGCCCTAAGAGCCTTGGCACGGTTACTTTGGCAAGCAGCAATCCCATGGACAAACCGCTCATTGACCCTGCGTTTTTCAAACACCCCGATGATATTGAGACGCTTGTGACGGCCACTCAATTGGGGTTGAGGGTCATGGCATCGGCCGGTTTAAATGCTTATCGGGGTGAGATGCTGTATGCGGTTGATCACAACCAACCCGGCCAAATTCGAGAGTTTTTAAAAGACCATTCGGATACTGAGTATCACCCAGTCGGCACTTGCAAAATGGGACCTGTGCAAGATCCTCTGGCCGTGGTCGACTCTGAACTTCGAGTGCATGGTTTGTCAGCCTTGCGAGTCATTGACGCTTCAATCATGCCCCAACTGGTCACAGGCAACACCAATGCGCCCACCTTCATGATTGCCGAAAAAGCGGTTGACCTTATGCGGCGCTAGACAAACGTGGCGAGCTTTTTAGTCTGAACAGCACGCCAGCGCACAGACTTGAGGTAACAACCAAGGCCAAAAAGCCAGCCTGGTAAGTGCCAAACACCGAAGACAGCATGCCGAAGATCGGTGCACCAATGACTGCCCCCAAAAACGTGAATGTCAAAGTGCCACCGGTGGCGACACCCGCTTGGCCTTCGGGCGCTTGGCGTGCAACCTCCGCCAAATAAACACCATTCCAGCCAATGGCAGATGCACCAAAGACAATGAGCGTGATCCAAATTCCCCAAAGAGGCAATTGAGGCAGGAGCAGGGCAGTGACCAGTGCGCTCAAGGCCATCAAGCAGGCCAACAGCATGAGCGTTTTTTGCGCGCCCAGCCATCGATCTGATATGACGCCCCATGCAATGCGGCCGCCAATGCCCCCAATTTGAGTGACTGAAAGCAAGAGTCCCGCACTGACCATGCCGTAGCGAAGGTCCTCGTGCAAGTAAGTGACCAAATAAGTGGTCAGTGACAACTGGACCATTGAAAACATGAATGAGCAAGTAGCCATGGTAGCCAAAGTGCGATGACCCAATACCATGCGAATTGGCCTTGTCAGAGTGCCTAGTTCAAAAGGCAAGCCCGCTTGTCTTTGATCATCCAAAGATGGGCGCAAGGGCTGGGACAAAGCGGCAAAAATTAAGCAGGCCATGGCAACTGCAATCAGACTCTGTTGCCAATCGATATTCAGCATGAGTGTGGGAATGACGGCACCGGCCATCATGGCACCCAAGGGAACGCCAGATTGTTTGATAGAAAAAACCAAAGCCATTTGAGAAGGCTTGGTCGTGCGAGCCAGAATTTGGGAGCTGGCTGGCGTGATGGGGCCATAACCTAAACCAATCAAAAGAGCGCCTATGGCAATCACTGGCAAAGAGGGCACTGCACACAAGCTCAAACCCAAGGCACAAAACAACAGTCCCAGTTGGCTGACGCGGATAGGTCCGAGGCGGCTCACCGTTGTGCCAGAAGTGAGGCTTCCAAACATCGCACCTGCATAGGTGAGTGAGATGTAAATGCCCACCAAAGTGGGTGAAATGTCCAAAGTTTTGGCTGCGACGGGTGCCATCACCGGCAAGCTGAGCAATGCCATGGCGACCATGGCTTGAATGAACAGCGTTGCGATAAGGGGGAGCCAGTTCGACATGGGTCAATCCTAACCGCAGGCAGCGCAGATGGATGGTTTAAACTCAGGGGCTGTTTAAAAATATTGGAAACCTCATCATGGATTTGCTTCAAGCCCTCAATTGGCGATATGCCACCAAAAAAATGGACCCTACCAAGTCCGTTCCTGAAGCGAAAGTGCAACGCATTTTGGAAGCCATTCGCATGACTGCCACTTCAAGTGGTTTGCAGCCCTACGAAATCATTCTGGTGACCAACAAAGAAGTTCGCACCAAAATTCAAGCTGCAGCCAACAACCAGGCGCAAATTACAGAAGGCTCACACCTGCTTGTGTTTGCCGCTTGGAACGACTACACCGCCGAGCGCATCAACATGATGTTTGACTACAACAACGAGGTGCGTGGATTTGTGAACGAAGGCGCTGAAGCCTATCGTCAAATGTTGCTCAAGAACTATCCAGCCAAAGGCCCTGAAGTTAATTTCCAACATGCAGCCAAGCAGTCTTACATTGCTTTGGGTACGGCCTTGATTGCGGCAGCTGAGCAAGAAGTGGATGCCACGCCTATGGAAGGATTTAATCCCAAGGCGGTTGACGAAATTTTGGATTTGGCATCACGTGGGCTGCGCAGCACAGTTTTGCTGCCACTGGGCTATCGTGAAGCCGACAAAGATTGGTTGGTCAACATGAAAAAGGTGCGCCGTACCACCGAAAACTTCATCACTGAAATCAAATAAATCAGATTTCTACAAAGGGCTCTGACAGACGTTGTCAGATCCTTTTTTCAATCAACGTGCACAC
>JAPLPO010000057.1 GCA_026400155.1 Burkholderiales bacterium
AAGGGAACTGGAGGCTTCGTTAAAACACGTGAATCTACAAGTGGTTCCAACTTAAATTTTATTGGAAATTATTTTGATCCTGTGTCAGCTAAGCAATCTGATTATGCTGATGACGGTTCAGAAAATTTTCTATACCCCACTATAAGCTTTACTGGAAACGTTCAAAGTCCAAATGCAACTGCAGTTAGTTATTGGCCAGTTTTGCCAAATACCAAGCCAGTTATAAATAATATCTCAATAACTTTAAATGAGGATCTTTCCAATTCAGGGCAATTAGTTGGTTCAGACGCAGACAGTGATATTTTGACCTTCTCAAAGGTGGCGAGTCCTAGCAACGGTACTGCTACTGTTAATTCCGCCGGAGCCTATACCTACACACCTAATGCGAACTTCAACGGCAAAGACTCATTCACCTTGAAAGTCAATGACGGATCGATCGATTCAGCCGTTGCGACTTTTTCAATAACGGTTAATGCAGTTAATGATGCGCCAACTGGGTCTGTGACTATAAGTGGGACTGCGACACAAGGACAGACACTGACAGCGGCTAACACCTTGGCAGATGCAGATGGGTTAGGCGCTATCAGCTACCAGTGGAAAGCAGATGGCGTGAGCATCAGCGGTGCGACGAGTTCAACTCTGACACTCACTCAAGCTCAAGTAGGCAAAGCGATCACGGTTGTAGCCAATTACACAGACTTGGGCAGCACTGCTGAGAGCGTTACTTCTACTGCTACAAGCTCAGTTGCAAATGTGAACGATGCGCCAGTAGCTACTGTGGCGACTGCCACAACAAATGAAGACATAGCTAAAACGGGTACGCTAGCTGGCACAGACTCAGATGGAAATACGCTGTCATATGCCAAGGTGTCAGATCCAAGCCATGGCACTTTGACAATCAATTCATCAACTGGTGCGTATTCATACACCCCGACCGCAAATTACAACGGCTCAGATTCATTTAGCTTCAAAGTCAATGATGGTACGGTGGACTCAGCTGCGTCTACTGTTACGCTCACTATCAACCCTGTCAACGACGCCCCAGTTGCATTGGTGTCTTCAATTAAGACGCTTGGTTTTACAGGGGGCGAATCGGCTCGTGGAGAAACAATCACAATTGGCAAAGCGTCGGTTGTTTTACCCGTTTACAACCCAAGTACATCTACTTCAGGCGGATATTGGATTAATTTACTGGCTGTCAAGGCGCAAGAAGCCTTGCAGTCTTCGTATCCCGAATATGTTTTCCAAGTTAAGGACAACACGGTTCTGATAGTTGCGCCCACTAACGGCGGCGCAATTCCCAACCTAACATTTAGCAACGCAAACAATACACGGATTGATTTGACTGTCAATGCACCGTCGGGTGTAGTTAATGGCGTCAATTACGGCACCAATCCTTGGGCTAGCTACATAGATGCTTCCCTTGCCCCTAAATTGATGACCTTAGGTTTTACTGGAGGAGAGTATTCGAGAGGTGAAACGATCAAAGTTGGTGATGTCTCAGTTGTACTGCCTAATTACAACGCGGCCACCTCAACTAGTTCAGCATTTTGGAACGAAAAAATTGCTATAGCAGTTAAAACTGCTTTGTTGGCAAACTCACAATACAGCAACTATGTCGTTGTTCACAAAGACAATACGGTTCTGTTAATTGCTCCACCAAGTGCAGGCAGTTTGACCACCCCAATTTTGGATGATGCGCAGAATACAAAAATTGACCTGACAGTCAATGCGCCTTCAGGCATTGTGAATGGTGTTGATTTCGGAAATAACCCTTGGAGTGCTTACCTTCAGCCCTCTGTCGCTACGTTCAATACCAATAAAGACACTGCATTCATTGGGAAGTTAACAGCTTCTGATGTTGATAGCTCAGTTGTTACATTTGCAACTGTCGATGCGCCTCAGCACGGTAGCTTAGTAATAGACAGCGCAACCGGTAAGTTCACATACAACCCAAATGCAAGTTACGCGGGTAGTGATAGGTTTACGTTCAGGGCTAATGATGGCTCATTAGACTCAAGCTTACAAACAGTGGCCATTAAGGTAGGTGAGATAAACAAAGCTCCCACAGGCGGTGTCACGATCAACGGTAGAGCAACGCAAGGACAGGTATTAACTGCTGCTAACACCTTGGCAGATGCAGATGGGTTAGGAGCCATCAGCTACCAGTGGAAAGCAGATGGCGTGAACATCAGCGGCGCAGTAAATTCATCGTTAACTTTAGCTCAAGCACAGGTCGGAAAAGTCATAACGGTTGCCGCAAGCTACACAGACGTAGGAGGCACAGTTGAAAGCATAACTTCTAGTGCTACTTCGGCTGTTCAAATTCTATCAACTGGTTCTGCTCTAACTGGCCAAATCTACCAATGGAAATCTCATACTTTGTTGTCTGGAGCTGAGGTTTCTTTGGCTTGGCTGGTTGCTCCAGCTTTGTCAAACAATGTCAAGCCTCTGTATGAATTGAAGAGCGTAGAACTCAACAGCGCTGCGGGCACTGTTCAGGTGGGCTTGTGGATGAATATCGATGCTGGCATCAAGAACTTTGATGTGAACTTGAAGAATGTAGAAGGTCAGGCTATTAGCTTCACGAGTGACCCTACTGTCTTTCCTACAGGTTGGGCCGTTCAGGCCAATCCTGACAGCACAGGCGGCTTATCAGTAGCTGGCTTTGGCGACGTGACAATGACCAGTACTTCAGTGCAACTTGGCACAATTACATTTAAGGTGACTAACGCTTCGCAAAATTTACAGATTAACTTCTTAGAGGGTTCGGTAGGAGGTGTCACGCAAGTAAAACAGCAAGTCCTCACCCCCTATACAGCCAACCTCCAGCAAGAGCTTAGTGTGACAGGTGTAGACGGCAAGTACACCATCAACTCACTCGATGCCGGCACATACAGTTTGGATGCAAGCAAAAGCCTAACTTCATTAGAAACCGGCAGCGCCATCAGCTCAGCCGACGCCTTGGCTGCGCTGCCATCTCCCCTTACCAACTGATCGCAGCCGACGTGAACCAAGACGGCAAGGTGACCAGCGCTGATGCATTGGCTATCTTGAAGATGGCTGTCAAACGCTCAGATGCGCCTGCGCGCGAGTGGTTGTTTGTGAACGAATCACAAGACTTCTGGGACGAGGCCGCTAACGCAGGGCAAGGTGGCTTGACTATTAGCCGCACCAACGTGACGTGGAACAAGGACTTGCAGGCAACTGTTAGCAAAGACACCACTGTGAACTTATTGGCTGTGCTCAAGGGGGATGTGAACGGTAGCTGGACGGGGGCTTCGGGCACTCAGAGCCTGCCCAACGCATACTTCTCAGACTTGGTGACTAAGGGCCTGGGGCCACTGTCTACTTGGGGTGTGGTAGCAGCCTAATTTCCTTGCATTGGCTTAATTCAGAAAGCTTGAGGAACGCCACGTGCACAACAGACAATGGTGAACTTTAAGCATGTTTTTTTTGATTTCCATTTAAAATAAAATATATAAATAGTAAGTACGGTCAAGGCCTATAAAAATGACAGTCAACAACGCGCCAACTTTTACGCCACCCCCACCCGGTGCGGGTATGGTGATCGTCCCAGTTGGGCTGTCGTCTGACAGTGTCTCAGCCACAACGCTGCTGGCCGACGGCAAGATCCTAATGGCAGGTCAAAGCTCAAACGGTAGTAGAAGCGACTTCAGTTTGATCCGCCTGAACGCTAACGGCAGTCTGGACACTAGCTTTAGCGGGGACGGCAAAGTAATCATCAGGGTAGGCGCAACGGATGACTCTGTCTCAGACATGACGCTACAGGCCGACGGAAAGATTTTGGTGGCAGGCACTATCTCGAATCCAAGCAAAGCATTCGGCGTGATCCGCCTAAATACTAACGGCAGTCTTGACAACAGCTTTGATTCCGATGGAATGGCGATGTTCTTCGATCTGGATGGGGCTAACAATGGCCGAGCCATTACGCTACAGGCAGATGGCAAGATCATATTGGCTGGTTATAGGGAGGACTATTTTAGAAATATAGACTTCTGCCTGATCCGCTTGAACGCTAACGGCAGTCTGGATACCAGTTTTGACGGGGATGGCAAGGCGATCATTCCGGTAGGGGTAAGGACGAGGTTTGACTATGTCTCAGACATGTCGCTGCAGGCCGATGGCAAGATCCTAGTATTGGGGACTAGTTATAACTCGAATACGACTGACTCCGAATTCAGCCTGATCCGCCTGAACACGAACGGCAGTCTGGACACCAGCTTTGACGGGGACGGCAAGGCGTTCATTTCGGTGGGGACGTCGTGGGACCTTGCTTCAACCATCAAGCTTCAGACAGATGGCAAGATCCTAGTGACTGGTAATAGCTTTGTAAGCAGTGTTGAATCCAGATTTAGCATGATTCGTCTGAACACCGATGGTAGTCTGGACACCAGCTTTGACACGGATGGTAAGGTGATTGGAATGTCAGGTGAATCTGGCTCAACCATTACGTTACAGTCCGACGGCAAGATCCTGGTGTTAACGAGTGGTAGCGTGAACCCCAGTTTCGGCTTAATCCGCCTGAACGCGAACGGCAGTCGAGACACCAGCTTTGATGGGGACGGCAAGGCGATCGTTTCCGTGGGGACGACTTGGTTCGCTCCAACGAATATCAATTTGCAGGCAGACGGTAAGATCTTGGTGGCTGGGTCTAGCCATAATGGTGGTAACACCGATTTCAACCTGATCCGCCTGAACGCGAACGGTAGCCAAGACACCAGCTTTAGTCTCACCCCAGCCAGCTACACCCTGGGTGGCACGGTCGACTATAACGAGAACTCCTCTGCCATCACACTTGACTCTACAGCGGCGATCTCGGACCCGGAACTGACCACTCTCAACAATTATCAGGGCAACTACAACGGCGCTTCGGTCACCCTTGTACGAAGCACAGGTGCAAATGCACAAGACGTCTTTAGTGCCAGCGGCAACCTCTATTTCGCTGGTAACGTTGCTGTCAGCTCAGGCTTAGGCATCAACATCGGAAATGTCAGTCAAAGTAGCGGCACACTGACTATTACCTTTAACAGCAACGCCACGCAGGCCTTGGTCAACGAGGCACTTTCTAGCCTTACCTATGCCAATAGCTCGGACACTCCACCGGCCAGCGTGCAGATCAACTGGACATTTAGCGACGGCAATTCAGGGGTTCAGGGCACCGGTGGGGCACTGACAGCTACGGGAAGCACCACAGTCAACATCTACTCTGTCAATGATGCGCCGACAGGAAGCGTGACGATCAGTGGAACGGCAACGCAAGGCCAGACGTTGACAGCGAGCAACACGCTTGCAGATGCAGATGGCCTTGGCACAGTAAGTTATCAGTGGAAAGCTGGTGGTGTGAACATCAGCGGTGCAACAGGTAGCACTTACATGTTGACACAATCAGATGTGGGTAAAGCCATCACGGTAGTCGCTAGCTACACGGATAGTAGAAATACAGCAGAGAGTGTCACTAGCTCAGCCACAAGTTCTGTAGCTAACGTGAATGATGCGCCCACTGGCAGCGTAACGATCAGTAGAACAGCGACGCAAGGCCAGACGTTGACGGCGAGCAACACACTGGCAGATGCTGATGGTCTGGGAATAAGAAATTACCAGTGGAAAGCTGGTGGTGTGAATATCAGCGGTGCAACAGGTAGCACTTACACGTTGACTCAATCAGAAGTGGGTAAAGCCATCACTGTCGCTGCGAACTATACGGATGGTGGAAATACAGCAGAGAGTGTGACTAGCTCAGCCACAAGTTCTGTGGCTAACGTGAATGATGCGCCCACTGGCAGCGTGACGATTAGTGGAACGGCAGCACAAGGTCAGACGCTAACGGCGAGCAACACGCTGGCAGATGCTGATGGCTTGGAAACAATTAGTTACCAGTGGAAGGCTGGTGGTGTGAACATCAGCGGTGCAACAGGTAGCACTTACATGTTGACACAATCAGATGTGGGTAAAGTCATCACAGTGGTAGCGAGCTATACGGATGGTGGAAATACAGCAGAGAGTGTGACTAGCTCAGCCACAAGTTCTGTGGCTAACGTGAATGATGCGCCAACTGGCAGCGTGACGATCAGTGGAACGGCAACGCTAGGCCAGACATTGATAGCGAGTAACACGCTTACAGATGCGGATGGCCTAGGCACAGTTTCATACCAGTGGAAAGCTGGTGGTGTGAATATTAGCGGTGCAACAAGTAGCACTTACACGTTGACACAATCAGAGGTAGGTAAAACCATTAAGGTGGTAGCGAGCTACACGGATGGTGGAAATACAGCAGAGAGTGTGACTAGCTCAGCCACAAGTTCTGTGGCTAACGTGAATGATGCGCCCACTGGCGGCGTGACAATTAGTGGAACGGCTGCGCAGGGACAAACGCTAACGGCGATCAATACACTTGCGGATGTGGATGGCATACCTGACTCTGGAGCAGGTGTCATAAGTTATCAATGGAATGCAGACGGAGTAGGGATTTTTGGAGCCAAGGGTTTGAATTACACACTGACCCAAGGGCAGGTTGGTAAAGTGATTAGCGTAACAGCAAACTATACGGATTCGCTGGGTACAGCCGAAACCGTTACTAGCTCTACGACCAGCCCTGTTGCAGGCGTTATAGGTAGAGTAAATGGCGCGCCAACTGGAAGCGTGACGATAAGTGGAACGGCAACGCAAGGTCAGACGCTTACGGCGAGCAACACGCTGGCAGATGCAGATGGGCTTGGCACAGTAAGTTACCAGTGGAAAGCTGGTGGGGTGAATATCAGCGGTGCAACAGGTAGCACTTACACGTTGACGCAGTCAGCGGTGGGTAAAGCCATCACAGTCGTGGTGAGCTATACGGATAGTGGGAATACAGCAGAGAGTGTCACTAGCTCAGCGACAAGTTCCGTGGGTAACGTGAATGATGCGCCAACTGGCAGCGTGACGATTAGTGGAACTGCGCTTCAGGGGCAGACCTTGACTGCGGCTAACAACTTGGCAGACGCAGATGGTCTAGGAGCGATCAGCTACCAGTGGAAGGCTGATGGTGTCAACATCAGTGGTGCAACCAGCTCAACACTCACACTGGCTCAAGCGCAAGTCGGCAAGACCGTTACGGTTGCCGCAAGCTACACCGATGGTGGCAATACAGCCGAAAGTGTTGTATCAATCGCTACGGCTTCGGTGCAAGCTCTGGCTACAGGCAGCAACTTAACTGGCCAAATATATCAATGGAAGTCTCACACCTTGTTGTCTGGTGCTGAGATTTCTTTGGCTGGACTGGTTAACCCAGTCTTGGTAAACAACGCCACGCCCTTGTATGAGTTTAAGAACGTAGAACTCAACAGCGCTACAGGGGTGGTTCAGATGGGCTTGTGGATGAACTTGAGTGCAAGCATCAAGAACTTTGACCTGAATTTGAAGAATGAAGAGGGCCAAGCGCTTGGC
>JAPLPO010000191.1 GCA_026400155.1 Burkholderiales bacterium
GACGCAGCTTGTTACGCAATATGGCGGGCAGGTCATTGGCACCGTGGGCTCTGAAGAAAAAGCGGCCCATGCCAAAGCAGCAGGCGCTGTCGAAACTATTTTTTACAAAACAGAGCCTGTGGTGGAGCGCATGAAAGCCTTTGGCCAAGGCCGTGGTGTGGATGTCATCATCGACATGGATTTTGCAACGGCCTCTCAGTGGGTGACTACGGGCGGCTTGGCGCCCCACGGTCAATTGGTGGGCTATGGCTCCAATGGGGTGGGCGATATTCCATTGACCTTCCGTCCCTTGCTGTTCAATTCAATTGGCTTGAAATTTTTCTTGGTTTACGACCTGTTGCCTGCAGACAGAACTGGGTGTGTCAATCGTTTGAATGCATTGATGGCCAGCGGTCAACTTCAGCACACCATTGGCGCACGCTTCACGCTAGATCAAATTGCAAAAGCGCATGAGGCTGTTGAAGCCGGTCAATGGGGCAATGTGGTGATTGATCTCTGAGACAAAGCTGGTTAGAGTGCGGGCTATGAAAACATTTCAAACACTTCAAGAACTCGCACTGTGCATTGGTCAAACTGTGGCCGTGTCACCCTGGACCGAAATTACCCAAGAGCAAGTCAACATGTTTGCCGAGGCCACAGGCGATCACCAGTGGATTCACATCGATGTTGAAAAAGCCAAGGCAGGCCCCTTTGGTGCGCCCATTGCGCATGGCTTTCTCACCTTGTCGCTCATTCCCAAGTTATCGCAAAGCGCCATCAAAATTGAAAATGTGCGCATGGGCGTGAATTACGGTTTAAACAAGGTTCGCTTTACGTCACCCGTGCCAGTGGGCAGCAAATTGCGGGGCCACATGAAACTTATGAATGCAGTGACCATTGATGGCAATGGCATGCAGTTCACGTGGGAAATGACCATCGAGCGTGAAGGCTCCGAAAAGCCCGCTTGCATTGCGGAGTCCTTGGCGCGCTATTACGTTTAAGGCTTGGCAAAGCCGTTTTGCCGCCAAGCTTCATACACCGTGACCGCCACACTGTTGGACAAGTTCAGGCTGCGCTGACCTTCCAACATGGGCAGCTTTAAACGATTGGCTGGCGCAAAACTTTCGCGCAATTCGGGTGCAAGGCCTCGACTTTCGGCACCAAAAACCAACCAGTCGCCTTTTTGAAAAGAAGTCTCTTGTACAAAGCGTGTGCCTTTGGTGGTGAGAGCAAACACGCGTGCAGGGTTGGGTTGTTCAGAGGCTAAAAATTCTGCCCAGTTGGCATGCCTTTTGACCATGGCGTACTCGTGGTAGTCGAGGCCGGCGCGGCGCATGTGCTTGTCTTCCATGGAAAAGCCCAGCGGTTCAATGAGGTGCAAATTGCAGCCTGTGTTGGCCGCCAAGCGAATCACATTGCCCGTGTTGGGCGGAATTTCAGGTTCAACCAAAACAATTTGAAACATGCCGCTATTGTCGTTGGTTTAAAGCGGCTTTAAAGCGACCCTATGCCGGTGTTCTGGCAAACACCAAGGCACACACATGCGCTGCGCCTGCTTGTTTCAAAACCTGCGCCGCGGCTTCAAGGGTGGCGCCACTGGTCATGACATCGTCAATGAGCATCACTCGCTGGCCTCGCAGTTTGGCGGCATCCAAAGGCGCCACTGCAAAAGCGCCATTTAGGTTGGTGAGTCTTTCAGCTCGGGGGAGAGAGCTTTGGGCGGGTGTGTGCCGCATTCTGAGTAAGCTGTGTGGGTGCGTTTTTTTGGAAGACAATTTTTGTGACAGCATCAAGGATTGGTTGTAACCCCTTTCGGCCAAACGCTGAAACGAAAGTGGAATTGGAATGAGTGCATCTGCTTGTTCGAGGGCATCGGCAGCAAAGTGGGCGTTTTGCATGAGCAAGGCAAAATGACGTGCCCAACTGGCTTGACCCTGAAATTTAAACTGTGCAATGAGCGAGGTCCAGGGCCAAACATAAGCCATGGCGGCCCAGCAGGCATTGAGCGCGCTGGGTGTTTGAAGACAGGCTGAGCAAATTTTGAGGCTTGATTCGGCTGCGCAGCGCTGGCATCTGGGCACAGGTTGACCAAAAGCCCCTACACAAGCATTGCAAATTGCATGCGAGGGCCAAGCTTTGCAAATGGCGCATTGGCTGGGGAGGTGCATTGCAAATCAATATACTTCGCTCACGCCCTTAACGCCCTTCACGGCATTACAAAACGCTTTCAACCGCATGCCTCACGATCGTCCTCCAAGCCTAGACCCCATTGCTGCTCGCAGATGGGCCACGCTGGCGCTGGGTTCAAAGCCATTCAAGCCAAGCCGCACCGAATCGCCTTGGTTGCATGAAGAGGTGGCCCGCCGCATGGAGGAAAGGTTGGCCTTCATTCGTTTGCAACCCAAGTCTTGGGTGTGCTGGAACCCTCTGCGGGCGGGGCTCAATATCTTGGCTTTGTTGCGCAAGCGTTACCCGAAAGCCATTGGGCATTTGTATGCCGATCGAGCAGCGGAGGTGGAATGGGTGCAATCTACGTTTCGTGCACCATGGTGGACACCAGGACGTTGGTTTCAAACGCAGCTCAAGGCGGAGTCCTTGCAGTCTCACAGCATGGACCTGGTGTGGGCCAATATGTTGCTGCATCAAGCGGCAGACCCTGAAACTCTTTTGGCCGAATGGCACCGTGTGTTGGCGGTAGATGGTTTTTTGATGTTTTCTTGTTTGGGCCCCGACACATTGCAAGAATTGAGAACGGTTTATGCCGAGA
>JAPLPO010000141.1:0-5725 GCA_026400155.1 Burkholderiales bacterium
ATGATGTGGTTGATCAAGCAAGCATCGACCTTGACGGCAGGTGAAGTGTCTTCGCCTGTGTAATGAATGGGCACTTTACGGTTCAAAGTGGTTTTGGCATCGACACGTTGGAAGTCGATGTGCAAAACCAATTGTTTGTAGGGGTGCATTTGGAAATCACGGAGCAACACTTTGGTTTCTTGACCGTTCAATTCCATGTCCAAGATGCTTGCGTGGAAAGCTTCTTTTTTCAGGGCGTGCCACAGGGCATTGTGGTCGAGTTCGACCAATTGGGGTTGTTGATCCACACCGCCATAAACAATACCAGGTGTCTTACCTGAATTGCGCAGACGGCGGCTCGCACCCGTACCTTGCATAGAGCGCTCAAAAGCGACAAATTTCATAACTAACTCCAAGTTGAGCCGACCGCGACCAGTACGGCTCTGTTTTAAAAAGGACTGCCGTCAAGCAGCCCACATTGATGTTCCCGATCAGTCTTGATCGGAGAACAAACTCATGACCGACTCACCATAGGCCATGCGCTGGATGGTTTTGGCCAACAGCGGCGCCACAGTGAGTTGGCGAATTTTGGGGCAAGCCGCAGCGGCTTGTGACAAAGGTATTGTGTTGGTCACGACCACTTCATCGAGGGCAGAGCCTTTGGCAATGCGGTC
This sequence comes from Burkholderiales bacterium, assembly GCA_026400155.1. Lineage (GTDB taxonomy): Bacteria > Pseudomonadota > Gammaproteobacteria > Burkholderiales > Burkholderiaceae_C > Limnohabitans_A. Next base: position 654 of record JAPLPO010000141.1, read on the forward strand.
GATGGCGGGACCCGAGAAAATAGGGTGTGTGCAATACGCGTAAACTTTTTTGGCGCCGCGCTCTTTCAAAACCTCAGCGGCTTTGACCAAGGTGCCGGCCGTGTCAATCATGTCGTCCATGATGACGCAGTTGCGGCCATCGATGTCGCCAATGACGTGCATCACTTCACTGACGTTGGCTTTGGGGCGACGCTTGTCGATGATGGCCAAATCGCAGTTGAGTTGTTTGGCCAATGCGCGTGCACGAACCACGCCGCCTACATCTGGGGAGACCACAATGAGGTCTTCGTAGTTCTTTTGGCGCAGGTCGCCCAAGAGTACGGGCGAGGCGTAAATGTTGTCGACGGGAATGTCGAAGAAACCTTGAATTTGGTCGGCGTGCAAGTCCATGGTGAGGACGTGATTGACGCCCACAGCTTGCAACATGTTGGCTACCACTTTGGCCGTAATGGGCACCCGTGTGGAGCGGGGGCGACGGTCTTGGCGGGCATAGCCAAAGTAAGGAATGATGGCGCTGATGCGACCTGCCGAGGCGCGCTTGAGAGCGTCGACCATGATCAGCAGTTCCATGAGGTTTTCGTTGGTGGGGGCGCAAGTGGACTGAATAACAAACACATCGCGTGCACGCACGTTTTGCTTGAGTTCAACAGTGACTTCGCCGTCTGAGAATCGGCCAACATCGGCCAAACCGAGTGACACATCCAACTCGTAGGCCACTTCGGCCGCCAACACGGGGTTGGCGTTGCCAGTAAAGACCATGAAGTCTGAGTTTGAATTTGTGATGGATGGCTGCATGAGCTTCTCAGCGATCAAATGATGGGCCGATGCGGGTTAGCGCATAAATTTCTATCATGGCACGATTCAACGTGCATCAATTCACAAAGCGTTTGACGGCTTGTGAAAGATTTGGCAGGGGAAGAAGGACTCGAACCTTCGCATGCCGGAATCAAAATCCGGTGCCTTAACCAACTTGGCGACTCCCCTACACGGGTTGGCAGCTTTAGAAAACCAGAGCTGTCGACCGATCAATCGTCGCTGGAGGCCCAACCCTTTTGGGGGTGAACATCCAAGTTGCCACACATCCGAATTTGCCAATTGGACCAAGTTGCTGGAACTTGAGGCATTTGGCTTAAATTCGTACCGCGTGGCACTTGCGCAAACACTGCACTTCCAGAACCCGTCATTCTGCCTTTTACAACAGCGGGCTCTAGGCTGGCTTGTTCAAGCCAGGCGATTGCGTCGCTGATTTTGGGGCAGAGGCGCTGGGCCACTGGCTGCAGGTCGTTGTGGCCGAAGCCGAACGGGTTTGCTGCAAAGACCGAAATTGTAGCAGGCTTTGAATCTCGGTTGAGAGCCTCAGAGCCAAAAATTTTGGCCGTTTCAAGCCCCTCTGGCGGTTTCACCACCACAAACTGGGCAGGTGGAACCGAAATGGGTGTGATGATTTCACCCACCCCTTCAACCCAAGCATTGTGTCCTCTGAGAAAAAATGGCACATCAGCACCCAGTTTGAGTCCCAATTGGGCCAGTTGATTGACCGAGAAATTGAGCTTCCAAAGCTTGTTCAGTGCCAAGAGGCAAGTGGCCGCGTCAGACGAGCCGCCGCCCATGCCTGCTTGCGCTGGAATGGATTTTTCAACGGCAATGTGGGCACCAAAATGGGTGCCGCTGGCCTGTTGCAAAAGCCTTGCAGCGCGAGTGATCAGATCATCTTCTGGCAGCTTGACGGTAAGGTCTTCTCGGCTGATTTGGCCATCTGGGCGAACATCAAAGTGCAGGGTGTCATACCAATCAATGAGCATGAACACCGATTGCAGCAGGTGGTAGCCATCGGGTCTGCGGCCAGTGATGTGCAAAAACAGATTGAGTTTGGCTGGCGCCAAGACCTGGTGCAAAGAAGTCATGATTCAAAGGCAATTCGAAGCACTGTGCGCGGAGCGGGTTGAACCCGTTCTAGCACCAATCGGCGCAAATGCCATTCGCTGACATCGACGTTCCAGCCCTCGGCTGGCGTGGGTTTGCCAGCCAGCCAATCAATGACCGCTGCAGTGGGCAATTGGGTGCCGGTGAGCTCAAAAACCAATCGCTCAAGGCTGGCAGATTCACGCACTTGACGGCCTTGCAAAAGGCGAGCACTTTGTGCCGTCCATTCAAGTCTGGCCATCTGCATTCCCAGAGGGTTGTAAATGTTGAGCGTGCCTTCTGGCCAACCCCCCGTGATGTCAAAAGAGGTGATGAAAGACTGGGGTGGCTCTGTGTCAATTTGAAGAGCAAATCGACCAGCTTTGAAAGGCTTTGGTAAAGCAGGAACTTCAACACTGACAACTTGCGAGCTGGCCGAGGTGGCAGAGCTTGAAGGTGGCGTGAAGGTTTGAGTGCCCGTGGGCCGAGTAGCGCAGCCCCCCAATAGCATCATGCACACACAGCACAGTGCAAGGAAACGGGTTGTCAACATCTCGCGCCAGTCAATTAAGGGGTGAACTTGAATTGCTTGAGTGTTTCAAGCAGTGTTTCGTTGTCAGATTTGAGCATCAGGCCTTCTCGCCAAATGGAGCCCGCTTTGTCTTGCTGCCCCAAGATCCAATACACCTCGCCCAAATGCGCAGCAATTTCTGCATCTGGTCTGGCTCTGTACGCGGCTTCTAGGATGCGCAGAGCTTCCTTGGTGTTGCCCACTCGGTATTCAAGCCAACCCAAGCTGTCTTGAATAAAGGGATCACGAGGCGCCAGTTGCACCGCCTTCAGAATCAGTTGACGGGCTTCATCAAGCCTTGTGTTTCGGTCTGCCAGCGAATAGCCCAAAGCATTGAAAGCATGAGCATCATTGGGCTTGGCTTTCATGATGCCTCGCAACAAACTTTCCATTTGGTCAAAGCGGCCCAACTTTTCACAAATCATGGCCAATTCCGACTGCAAATCAGTGTCTTCTGGAAACTTGGCCAAGGCTTCTTCAATGGTGGTGAGTGCCACATTGAATTGCTTGTTATCGCGCAACCATTGAGAAATAGCCAAGGCTTTTTGTCGTGCAACTTGCGGGTTGCTCACCTTCACTTGCTCAAGCAAATTCAAACCTTCTGCCTTGCGCCCTTGTTGGGCCAACAAAGCAGCACGGCGACTTGCAATTTTGAGAGGGTCTGAGTCGGGTGAAATGCGAGCAAGCCATTGGTCGGCTTGTGCCAATTGGCCTTGCTTCTGGGCAATTTGCGACAGGGCCAAGTAAGCCTCTGACAATCCGCCAGATGCGTCAGAGCCTTTGGTGTTTTCAACCAACTTGATGAAACGCTGAAGCGACATTTCTGCTGCCGCAAATTGAGACAAATCGGTTTGCAGCAAACCTAAAAACAACCAGCCTGGCGCAAAATCGGGGTTCTGTGTTGAAAGTAAATTGAGTTGCACCAATGCCAGTTGCATCTGATCAAGATCAATCAAGGTACGGGCATAACCAAGACGCAAGTCTGGCAGTGCATCGCCAGCCATATAACGGGTGATCATGGGTTGCACTTCGCTGGGCACCACATTGAGAAGACTTAGGGCTAACATGATGGGGCCAGGTGCTTTGCCGTTGGCCGCATGGCCCGCACGCGCTGCTTCGGCTGCAGGCTGAATTTCACCCGCTTCTCGTTTCATTCGGCCGATGGTGGTCCAAGCCGTTGCAGCAGTTTCTGGATTTTGAATGGCCGCGGAAAGTGCTTGCTCCACAACTTTGGCTGCAAAATTTTTGTCTTGGACGCGGCTGAACACGCGGGGGATAGAGCCAATGGCGGCGGATTGTTCTTGAAGGGGTAGGCTGAAAATGCTGGCCCTTAAAGCTTGGCCAGCTTCTTCGATGCGGTTCAGTGCCAGCAAAATTTGCAAGATATAGCGATTGGCTTCCTGCGACTCTGGCAGGCTGGCCTTCCAGTTCCTGGCGGCCTGCAAAGCCGCCTCACCCGATCGAGATTGGAGTGCCAATTCAGTGGCGCGCTGAAACAAGGCTTCGTCTTTGGTTTTTCGGGCGGCATCCAAAATGATGGCAAAGCCCGAGCCTGGCTCTCCTGCACGCACATTGAGTTCGCCCAACAGCAATTGGTAAAACAAAACCGCATTGAGATTGGAGTTTTGCACTGGCGGCTGGGCACAAACACCTGTTGTGGCCCAGACCAAAGCTATAGAGGAAAACCAGTTCTTCATGGAGCCATCATAATCCACAGCCTGTGTCGGAGTTATGGCACACCCCCATTTCACCCTGTCATTGAAGCCCATCCATGCCTGAATTGCCAGAAGTCGAAGTTACCCGACTGAGTTTTGCCAGCCGAATTGCGGGTGCGCGGGTTCTGGCCATGCACATGGGCAAGCCTTTAAGGTGGCCGCTGGGTGTTGCGCCCGCCCTTTTGGTGGGGCAAAGCGTGATGGGTGTCAGGCGCCGCGGCAAGTACCTTTTGTTGGACATGGACCGTGGTATTTTGATGCTGCATTTGGGCATGTCGGGCAGTCTGAATTTTGCGCTATCGCAAGCTGAAGCCGGCAAGCACGATCACATGGATTTGGTCACCACCCAAGGGGTTTTGCGCTTGCACGATCCTCGCCGCTTTGGCGCGGCTGTTTGGTCTGATTCCGAAACGGATGAACCTGCCGCCAAGTTGCTGGGCAAGTTGGGCATGGAGCCCCTCACAGATGGCTTTGAACTCAAGCTGTTTCAGCAAGGCTTGAAAAAACGCGCAGCACCCATCAAGCAAGTTTTGTTGGCAGGCGATGTGGTGGTGGGCGTGGGCAATATTTATGCTTCTGAAGCGTTGTTCATGTCGGGCATTAGGCCTACCGTCAAAGCCAACAAGCTGAGTGCGCCCAGAGTGGCCAAATTGCATGCCGCCATCAAGCAAGTATTGGCCAGAGCCGTCGAACAGGGTGGCAGCAGCCTGAAAGATTTTGTCAATGCGCAGGGCAACACAGGGTACTTTCAACTGGAAGCCTCGGTGTATGGCAGAGCGGGCTTGCCTTGCCGAGCATGTAGAACACCCATCAAGCAAATTGTGCAAGGCCAGCGCTCTACATTTTTCTGCCCTGTATGTCAAAAGCATTGAAAGAGGCGCGCC
>JAPLPO010000141.1:5818-8707 GCA_026400155.1 Burkholderiales bacterium
CTTGGCAAAACACCCAAGACCCTTACCGAGTGTGGTTGTCTGAAATCATGCTTCAGCAAACACAGGTGAGCACCGTGCTGGCCTACTACGAAAAGTTCTTGCAACACTTTCCCACGGTGGCCGACTTGGCCGCTGCACCCCAAGACAAGGTCATGGGCTTGTGGAGTGGTTTGGGCTACTACAGCCGTGCACGCAATTTGCACCAGTGTGCCAAGGATGTGGTGGCCAGGTTTGATGGCCAATTTCCAGCCACCGCAGCCGAGTTGATCACGCTCCCTGGTATAGGCCGATCGACTGCCGCTGCCGTGGCTTCGTTTTGTTTTTCTGAACGCGTGGCCATCATGGATGGCAATGTCAAAAGAGTTCTAACACGTGTGTGGGCCTTTGACGCCGATTTGTCCGTCAGTCAAAACGAAAAAGCTTTGTGGCAAATGGCTGAAAAAGCGTTGCCTACACGCCAACTCAAAACAGCCATGCCGCGATATTCGCAAGCGCTCATGGACTTGGGTGCCACCATTTGTTTGCCGCGCAAACCCAATTGCCAGGCCTGCCCTGTGAAGTCAGAATGCCAAGCCTTGGCCCAAGGTGAGCCAGAAAAATTCCCTGTTAAAACGCGCAAAGTTAAGCGCAGTAGCGAGGTGCTTTGGCTTTTGCTGGCGCACAACGCCAAGGGTGAGGTGTGGTTAGAGAAGCGGCCGTCTGCGGGCATTTGGGCCAGCCTTTACAGCTTGCCCGTTTTTGATTCTGAGGCCTCATTGCGCGAGGTGTTCTCATCACCTTCCCAATCACCAAGCCAATTGGAGGTGTCTGTGTTGCCTGCATTCAAGCACGTGCTAACCCACAAAGATTTGCACTGCCATGTGGTGAAAGTCAAACTCGCAAAAAAGCCCAATACACCTCAGTCTGGCGCTTGGTGGTCAGAAAAAAATTGGGCAGCTTTGGGCTTGCCGACGCCCATTCGTCACTTGCTCTCTAACTCTCTGTGACGCTTGAGTGTGAGCCACTGGGCACTGAAATGTTGGCTCAGTTGCTCGACCAAATAGACGGAACGATGCTGGCCGCCGGTGCAACCAATGGCCACAGTGATGTAGTGGCGATGGTCTTTTTCGAGAGCCGGTAGCCAGTGCTCTATAAAGTTGGTAATGTGCGATTGCATCAGCTTGACATCGGGATAGATGTCAAAGAATTTTTGCACCGCATCATCTTTGCCCGTTAATGGGCGAAGCGCATTTTCGTAGTGCGGGTTGGGCAACATGCGCACATCAAATACGTAGTCTGCATCGATGGGAATACCCCGTTTAAAGCCAAAAGATTCGAATACCAAAGTGAGTTTGGCGCCTGTTGAGTTGACCAATGATTTGACGTAGCTTTGCAACTGCGGCGCACGCAAAAAGCTGGTGTCAATGATGTGAGATTTTTCGCGCAAACGTGACAGAAGTTCGCGCTCGTATTCAATCGACTCGGTCAGGGCCAATTCGCCTTCTGTTGCCTTGCTGCCCGACAAAGGATGGCGACGTCTGCTTTCAGAGTATCTGCGCAGCAGTGTGTCTGAGGAGGCGTTCAAGAAGATGGGTGTAATTTTGTAGCCACGAGTTTCCAGAACTTGCAGTTGGCCAGGCATGAGGGGCAATGAATTTGCGCTGCGAACATCGATGGCAATGGCCACGCGTTCTTCTTTTTGGCCATTTTCAAGTTCAATAAATGGAATGAGCAGCTCAGGGGGCAAATTGTCAACGCAATAAAAACCAGAGTCTTCAAGAGCACGCAAGGCCACAGATTTTCCTGAGCCCGACATACCAGTGATGAGTACGATTTCCATAAGGTCCTAAATCAGAAATTTACTTGGTGAGCATCTCGCGGGCATGCGCCAGCGTGGTTGCTGATAATTTTTCGCCGCCGAGCATGCGAGCAATTTCGGTCACGCGTTGCTCGCCTGCAATGGGGGTCACGCTGCTGCTAACACCTTCTTTGCTGCTGCTCTTGCTCACCAGCAAATGATGGTCTGCACATGAAGCCACCTGCGGCAGGTGAGTCACCGCCAACACTTGGCGGTGAACGCCCAGTTGTTTCATGAGCCTGCCCACTGTTTCAGCCACAGCACCCCCCACACCAGAGTCAACCTCGTCAAAAATCAGGGTACCTGCTTCGCCCAATTCGCTGGTGGTGACCGCAATGGCCAAGGCTATGCGGGAGAGCTCGCCACCAGATGCCACTTTGCCCACGGGCCTAGGCGTGCTGCCTGCATGGCCAGCCACCAAGAATTGAATATCTTCTAAACCGTGTTGGGCAGCTTGGCCTAGGCTGAGCAAGGCCACCTCAAAACGGCCGCCTTGCATGCCCAAGTTTTGCATGGCTTGGGTGACGGCTTGAGCGAGTTTGGGGGCTGCCTTTTTGCGCAGTTGGGATAGTTTTTTGGCTTCAGTTTGATAAGCCTGAGAGGCTGCTTTTTCTTGGGCTTCAAGGCCTTCCAAATCGCTGGCAGCTTCAAGTGCATTGAGCTCTTGTTTCCAGCCGCTTAACAAGCTGGCCAACTCTTCGGGCGGGCGTTTGTACCTGCGCGCCAAAGAAAGCCACTGCGACATGCGCTGATCGAGCTCGTTCAAGCGATCGGGGTCGAGGTCGGTTTTGCGCAAGTAGGACTGCAAAGAGTGAGCCGCATCTTCAGCTTGCGCAAGGCTAGATTGCAGCACCTCGGCAATGCTTTGAAACTCAGGCTCTACATGCGCCTGGTCTTGCAACTGGGCAATGGCTTGCGACAGCAAACCCAAGGCACCCGTGGCACTCTTGGCACTAACCAGACGCGAAGATTCGTCGCCATCAAGCGCGCCAATGGCAGACTGACCCGCGTCAATGAGGGCTTGGGCATGCGAAAGCCGCGTGTGCTGCGCA
>JAPLPO010000184.1 GCA_026400155.1 Burkholderiales bacterium
AAAGTGCCACAGTGATCACAGCCAGCAGCAACACGGTGTGATAAATGGTGCTCATCTCGGGCACTGTGGTCAGCACGCGACCCACCGTGCCGTGCACAGACTTTTCGTAATAGCTGATGGCGTGTCGAATGAGTTCAGCCATGCCAAAGGTGAGCACCGCAAAGTAGGTGCCGCGCAAATGCAAAACGGCCAATCCCATGACCACGGCTACAGCTGCGGCAATGGCCGAGCCCAAGGCAATGGCACTGGCCCATTCCATGCTGTCTAAATTCATGGCGGTGGTGTATGCACCCAAGCCAAAAAATGCTGAAGTGGCCAAAGACAAATAACGCGAGCTGCCACAAAAGAAGCCCCAGCTGGTAGACAAAGCCACATACATCAAGCAGGTGAGCGCCATGGAGAGGGCAAACTCACTGCCATAGCTGGGCAAGGCCAAAGCCCATCCGGTAAGTCCGAAGAGCACCAGAACATCTCGCCAAAGGTTTGCGTTGGAATTCATTTGCTAAACAAGCCTTTAGGACGAAACAAAAGCACGCCAATAAACACCACATAAGACAGCAGTGCTTTAAGAGAAGGGTTGGTGAAGTGCATGCCAAAGGCTTCTATCACACCCAGCATCAAGCCACCCGCAAGCGCGCCGCCCATGCTGCCAAAGCCGCCGAGGGTAATCACAATCAAAGCTGTGACGGTGTAGGGCTCGCCCATGGATGGAGAGATGGTGTAGGCCATGGACAACAAACAACCGGCCAAACCAGAAAGGCCCAAGCCAATGCCAAACATGAGTGGGTGCAAAGTGCGGGTGTTGATGCCCACCAATTGGGCGCCCACTTGCGATTGCATTAAAGCGCGAACGCCTTTGCCAAGCAAAGTCTTTCTAAGTAAAACCATCAAGCCCAAACTGAAAACCAAGGCCATGCCAAACACCAGCAATTTGTTGCCTGCAAATTGGGCACCGCCCATGGCCACAGGGTCGGCCATGAAGTCGTAGCCCAGCAGTTCGCCACCCCAAATAGAGGACACCAAGTTTTGGATAAGAAACATCAAGCCAAAAGCCACCATCAAGCCTCGCGCCTCGAAGATGTCGATATTGGGTGAGGTGGCCGTGAGGCGCCTAAAGCACAGCCAATGAATGACCAGGCCCAGGCCCATGAGCACCACGAACGATACGGGAATCATCAGGAGGGGCGAAATTCCGAAGCTGGTTTGCACCATCCAGGTGAGGTAGGCACCCAGCATCAAGAATTCGCCATGCGCAATGTTTAGAATGCGCATCAGGCCGTATTGCAAATTCAGCCCTAGCGCAACCAACGCATAAATGCCGCCTGTGATGAGCCCGCTGACAATCAGCTCAAGCCAAGCGGTAGCAGACACAAATCATTTCCAAGCAGGTTTGTTGGGATTGAGTTTGGCGGTTGCAAGCTTGGTGGGCCATACCACTTCAAACTCACCGTTTTGCCATTGGCTCACGGTACCGGGTGTGGCAATGTTTTCGCTGCCAGAGAACTTCACATCGCCAATGATGGTTTTGTGATTGGTGTTGGCAATGTAGTCGCGCAATGCTTTGCGGTCTAAGCCCACTTGCTTGACGCCAGCCGTCAAAATTTCCAGGCCTGCCCATGTGTGGCCGCTGGCCCAGCGATCGGGTTCTTTGCCAGGAAACTTTTTGACGTGTGCATCAAAGTAAGCCTTGGCGCCGGGGCTGGTTTTGGCATTCCACGAGCCCATGCCCATCACGCCTTCTGCGCCGGCGGGGGTCATGACATTGCGGTACAACTGGAAGGCGGTGCCTACAGAAGCGTAGAAGAATTTGGGATTGAAGCCCACTTCCTTGGCTTGTCGGCTGGCCAAGATGGTGTCGGGTGGATAAGTGAAGCCCACAAATGCATCGGGGTTCTTGTCCTTGATGGCACGCAACACAGGCGACAAATCTTTCACGCCGCTGGGGTAGCTTTTCTCTTCGATCAACTGAATGCCGCTGCCTTGCACAGCCACTTTCAGTGCGGCGTAGTTTTCCAAGCCAAACAAATCGTCTACATAAATAACTGCCAATGTTTTCACGCCATTGGCTTTGAACATGTCGACCAAAGCGTTGGTCATGGGTTGGGGTTGTTGCAGCAGCAAGAAGAAGTAGGGGAGCTTCATCTCGATCAATTTTTTGCTGAGCGCTGTGGGGGCCAAAAATGGATAGCCAAAGCGGTTGGCCAAGGGGGCCACCGCAAAGTTGGCATTGCTACCCCAAGGTGGCAAGACCAAATCGACCTTGTCGGAGCCCATGAGTTTTTCGTAAGTGCGAACGCAGGTTTCAACATCGCTGCGGTCGTCGGAGCTGATGAGCTCAATAGGGCGCTTCACGCCTTTGACATCCAGACCACCGGCGGCATCGCGGCATTGACTTGCTCTGCCCACAAGAGGTAGTTTGGTTCTTGGCTGACTTGAGCACCGCCGGTCCATGGGCCTGTGCGGGCCATGGCATACCCAATTCGAACAGGTTTGGGTTGGGCGTGAATGGCGGGTGAAAGGCTGGCAACGCCAAGTGCTGCAGCGCCTTGAAGAATTTGGCGACGTGAGGTCATGAGGGTCTCCTTTGGTATTTTTAGCCCCACATCCTACCAACTTCGATAAACCCTTGCCAATAATTGGGGTCAGATCAACATTAATTTCTAGTTTGTTTCCTAAACTCCCATGGCGGTATGGCGTTTTGATCTTTCCAGATGCCTAAAGCTTGGCCTCTTGCTGCAAGTTCTGCTTGCTGGTAAGCAATGCGGTCTTCTTTTGGCTGCTCAGACTCATACTGCTTGTAGTACCAAGCCATGCCAAGCTTGATTTGTTCAAGACAAATGTCATTGCCATTGATCAACACCTTGCCCACCGTTCTTCCATATTTGTCTTTTTTCTGAAACTCGACAGTGACTTGTTTATTGTGAACAAGTTGATGCAAGGACTGTTTTGACTTTTGTCCAAATGCCTGAGCCTTTTCTGGCGCATCAATGCCTTGCAGGCGAATTTTGTGTTGAGTTTTGTTGTTGTCCAAAACCGTCAAGCTGTCGCCATCGGCCACGCCCACCACTTTGCCTTGAATCGTGCCTGCTTCGATGGCGCAACTGACCAGCAGAAAAAAAGTGGCAATTAACTTGTTGATGAACACTGCAATGACGTTTTTGTAAATGAGAAGAGCGACTCAGCCGAGGAAAAACAATTGTGATCTGACCCCAATTAAATAGTAATCTCATTTGTGGCTAGATTTTTGCTCATGTTTCAATTGATTCGAGGCAGTGCAACCAAAGTGAAGGCGCAATAATGCTTTTTAAATAATTGGGGTCAGATCAACATTAATTTCCAATCAAAGTGGAGAAAGGCTAAGGGGGCTGAACGATTTCTGGTACTCCAGTATGAGGAAGCCCCCTTAGCCTTTCTCCACTTTGATTGACCAAATTAATGTTGATCTGACCCCAATTATTCAATTGAGGATGTAAGGCTCAACAATGCAAGTGATGCTGACATTGGCCATGACACCACTGCCAGTGCCATTGTGGATGGTGCAAATTTGGCTTGTTGGCTGAGTGAGAACAGTCACTGAATAGCGCTCTTGATTGGCAACAGGTGTGGCGAAGCTAAAGTTGCCATTGACCGACACATTAGTTGTAGGGCCTTCGTTGTTTTGCAAGACAAGTTCATTGCCAATGCTGAGGCCTACGACTGTGCCAGAGATGGGGCTTGCCTGAATGGGCTCTGAATTTGAGTTGTCGCCACAAGCAACCAAGAGTAGAAGGGAGCCTAATGCAAGCGAAATTTTGTTTGCGGTCATGTTTTCTTTCAATGAGGCTGACAAGTTGTTGAGGTGAGATTCGATGCTATCCACGCATGCTCAACAGGTGCTTGCTTTTGCTTTCAGGCCGATCGCTCTCAGAAACTAATAGAATCCTAGCCATTCCTCTAAAGGCTCTAAGCTTGGACAATGAACCATTCTTCTAATAACAATTCCAACAACCCTTGGAGTTTTCTCCCTTTTGCGCTCACCATCTTCACCAGCGCATTTTTGTTGTTTCAAGTTCAACCGCTCATTAGCAAGCAAATCTTGCCTTGGTTTGGCGGCAGTCCTGCGGTCTGGACAACGGCCATGTTGTTTTTCCAGTCCTTGTTGTGCTTGGGTTATTTCTATGCGCACGCCTTGGCCAGTTTGTCGTCTCGCAAAACGCAGGCGCGCATTCACGTTGTGGTGTTGATCTTGGCGGCACTGTTGGCGTCTAGGGTGTTACCTGGGGTCGATTTGCGGCCAGATTCGCCCGATTCACCAGTGCTTCAGGTCTTGCAAATTTTGGGGCTCAGTGTGGGTTTGCCTTACTTTTGTTTGGCCACCACAGGCCCCTTGGTGCAGCATTGGTTTACCAACACGGCGCACGCGCAGTCGGTTTTCCGTTTGTATGCTTTGTCCAATGTAGGCTCGTTTTTGGCGCTGCTGTCTTTTCCCTATGTGCTAGAGCCGTGGCTCGAGCAGCAGCAAATGGGCCAGTTGTGGACCATCGGCTTTTGGGTCTTTGCTTTGCTGTGTTTGCCTGTGGCTTTGGGCGCTTGGCAAAACAAACCCGAAACATCCAATGCGTCCGTCAAGCTTGGACCCAAAACCAAGCTGCCCATGGCGCAGCGTTTGTCGTGGATTGCGCTGCCTGCGTTGGCGTCTTTGGTGTTCATTGCCGCCACCGATCAAATCAGCCACGACGTTGCGCCCGAGCCTAGGCTTTGGATTTCAACGCTCGGTTTGTACTTGGTCACCTTCATTCTCACTTTCGATCACCCGCGCTGGTACCGCCCCCGATTGTTTGGCGCGCTCACCTTGGTGTTGCTGTTGGTCACTGCGGGCATGAGTGACATTCCGCGCTGGCTCGGCTTTGAATGGGACTACGGTGTCAATGATGTTCGTTGGTCTCACTATGCCTTGTTGTTTGTGGTGTGCATGCTGTGCCATGGCGAGTTGTACCGTCGCAGGCCAACGGACACTCGCTGGCTCACAGAGTTTTATCTTTGCATGTCGATAGGCGGCGCATTTGGTGGCTTGTTTGTCACGCTGGTGGCCACCCAATATTTTGACGATTACCACGAGTGGTTGATGGCGCTGGTGCTGGTTGCTTTGTTGGCCAGCCATGTTTTGTTTCGCTCTTCTTTGCCACTTGCCGGTTTGGGTGGACGCACCATGCGCATAGGCGGCGTGGCCACAGCCACGGGCATGGTGGCTTTGTTGGTGGTCATGCAAAACCCGTGGTCTTGGCGAGAAATTGACAGAGACGATCGCACTGAAATTTTATTAGACCAAGAGCGAAATTTTTATGGCACGGTGTCTGTCAAGGAGCGGCGCTTCAAGACTGAGCCAGAAATGAATGACAGGGTGTTTTTCAGTGGCAACGTGACCCACGGCCAGCAGTTTTTGTCCGACAAACTTCGCCATGTGCCCACCACTTATTACGCCCGCGACAGCGGCATTGGCGACACGCTGCTGTGGGCCATGCAGCAAAAACCCAATTTGTCTGTTGCCCTCATTGGATTGGGCGCCGGCACCTTGGCCAACTATGCGCGTGAGGCCGATGCCTATGATTTTTATGAAATCAATCCAGCTGCCGTGCGATTTGCGCAAGAGTGGTTTGACAATTTGAAATCGTGCAAAGCCAAAGAACAAAACACCTTGTTGGGAGATGCCCGACTTCGCATGGCGCAGTTGCCCAAGGACAAGCGTTATGACGTCATTGTGCTAGACGCCTTCACAGGGGGCTCAGTGCCCATTCACTTGCTTACGCGTGAGGCATTTCAAATTTACGCCAATCACCTCAAGCCTGATGGCTACATTGCCATCAATATCACCAATGCATATCTGAATTTGTACCCCATTGTGAAGGCGCAGTCGGAGGTGTTGGGCATGACGTACCGCCACAAATTCCAAGCAGCGGATGATGTGCGAAACATTCGCCGCAACTTGCACTTCGTGATGACCAACGACCAGGCTTACCTCAAAGCCCACCCCTCAATCAGCCGCGAAGTTCTAGACGCCGCCGGCCGCATCATCGGCACCGACCCCCAAGACCAACCCGGCCTTCGCCTCTGGACCGACCAATTCAGCAGCATCGCCCCTATCGTTAAATAAATAATTGGGGTCAGATCAACATTAATTTCCAATCAAAGTGGAGAAAGGCTAAGGGGGCTTCCTCATACTGGAGTACCAGAAATCGTTCAGCCCCCCTTACCTTCAGCCCTCACTAAT
>JAPLPO010000003.1 GCA_026400155.1 Burkholderiales bacterium
ACTTCTTTTTTGAGCGCAGCAGACAAAACACCCACACCAATTGGCTTGCCTAGCACCATGACATCGCCTACGCGCGCACCATCATTTCGTTTGACGCGATCTGGATGAACCAACCCCAGCACAACCAAACCATAGATGGGCTCAACTGAGTCAATGGTGTGACCGCCGGCAATGGGAATACCGGCTGTGTTACAGACGGAAGCACCACCTGCCAGAATTTTTCCAATGGTGTCTGTTGACAGCACATTGATTGGCATACCAACCAAAGCCAAAGCCAAAATGGGCTTCCCACCCATTGCATAGACATCGCTAATGGCATTGGTTGCCGCAATACGCCCAAAGTCATAAGGATCATCCACGATGGGCATGAAGAAGTCAGTGGTTGCAATCAGGGCTTGATGGTCGTTGAGCTTGTAAACAGCCGCGTCATCTGCAGTGGCAATGCCGACCATCAATTCTTGAGGAATCGGCATTTGGAGTGTGCCTTTGAGAATTTCGGACAAAACTGCAGGAGCAATTTTGCAACCACAGCCGCCGCCATGTGAGAGTGAGGTCAACCGGGGTTCAGTGTGATTCATGGAATTTCCTTGATGCAAAAAGTAGGGGGGCACTTAAGGCGCCAAAGACTTAAGACAAATGACGCGCCGCAATGGCGCTTTCCACAATTGTAAGCAAGGCTTTGTGTTCGTGCTCGGCTGAAAATAAAGGTGCGCGCTGAGCGCACTGGGCTTTTAACAATTGTGCAAACTCGGCGTCTTGGCGAAAACGAACAAGCATGTTGGCAAGGGCCTTGGCGTCACCCACTTGAAACAGCCCTGCATAGTCTTCGCCCAGCATACCCATATTGCCAGCAATGCGCGATGCAATAACAGGAACGCCACTGCAAACAGCTTCCATGATGACGTGGGCACCCCCTTCCATCACGCTGGTATGAACAAGCACGTGGGCACGCTGAATTTGATGGCGAGTTTGGGGGTAGCTCAAGGCACCTGTGAACTGATATTGGGGGTAAAGCGCCGCTGTTTGATTCGCTATAGATGCAAGCGTTTGATCATGCGGAGCACCAATATGCTGAATTTGAATATCGCGATGCTGCGCTAAAAGAGCAACAGCTTCAAACAAAGTGCGCGGAGATTTCTCCTCACGCAGATGGCCTACCATCACAACTCGTGTACAACGTGTTGTTTTAGGCAAGGTCACTCGGGAGGTGGTTGACTGGAGGACCACCGATGTTTTGGCTTGGAGTGACACAGGCAATTCATGCAACCCCATGGACTGCAACACAACCAGGCGAGAGGCAAGCTCAAGGGATTTTTGCGCATGTGCGTTGCTATTGATATCGCGGTACAAATCAGTGCCCGTAAGAACCACCACCAAACCATTGTCGCCATGCACTTCGTGCCAAGCCGCAATCGACGAAAAACTGCGACGCGCATGCAAAGCAATTAAAACAGCGTCTGATTTTGAGCCGTCCCACTCGCCAAGCAGCCGAACCCGAAAATTCGACTTGAGCAGTTGACGATATCGTTTGGCTGTTTGCCAATTACCATTGTTGGCACTGGCAAGGGCAGGACTTACAATGACAACCGTTTGTTTGGCAGATTGGGTACACGTAACTTCTGATTGATGTAACTTTTTTGGAAGTAACTTCGGATGAGGAGCTTGTTTCATATTCAGAGACCAAGCATATCGAAAAGGACAAAAGCAATCAATGCGTCATGTAAATATCCTGACACTGTCAAAGGCTCTTCAACATCTTCGCGAGCAGACACTAAGCTCATTTGATGGCTATTTAAGTAGCAACAATCTCACCGTCCCCTGCATATCAGGGTTAAATCCGCCAGTCTGGGAACTAGGCCATGTGGCATGGTTTCAAGAATATTGGATTGGCCGCAATTTGCAACGCTCTCAGGGCCTAGCTTGCGATATTGCACATGCACGCAAC
>JAPLPO010000055.1 GCA_026400155.1 Burkholderiales bacterium
ATGATGGCCACTGTTTTGCCTTTGATGACGCTGAGGTCACAGTCTTTGTCGTAAAACACTTTCATGGGTTCTCTCCTTCAAAAATCGTTCAAAAATTGGGTTTAGGCGCGCAAGATGCGCTCACCCCGGCCAATGCCGCAGGCACCGGTTCGGACTGTTTCAAGAATGGCGCTGCGGTCGAGTGCTTCCAAAAACGCATCGTTTTTGGATTGGTCGCCCGTCAGTTCCACGGTGTAGCTTTTGTCGGTGACATCAATCACGCGACCACGGAAGATATCGGCCATGCGCTTCATCTCTTCACGTTCTTTGCCCACTGCGCGAACTTTGACCAGCATGAGTTCGCGCTCGGTGTAGGCACCTTCGGTTAAGTCAACCACTTTGACCACTTCAATGAGGCGGTTCAGGTGCTTTGTAATTTGTTCAATGACGTCGTCCGAACCAGCGGTTTGAATGGTCATGCGGGATAGGCTAGGGTCTTCGGTGGGGGCCACACTGAGCGACTCAATGTTGTAGCCACGTGCGGAGAATAAGCCGACCACCCGAGACAATGCGCCAGGTTCGTTTTCAAGTAAGACTGCGATGATGTGTTTCATGTGCGATTCCTCTTCTCGCCGCCCTCCCCTGCACACGGTAATGTGCAGGCTTGGCGGTCAATAGATTCTTCTTAAGTTAATTCAAAAGGGGGTCAAAGGTCTTCAGGGCTGAGTAACATTTCTGTAATGCCCTTGCCTGCTTGAACCATTGGGAACACGTTTTCGGTGGGATCGGTGCGGAAGTCCATGAACACCGTGCGATCTTTGAGCTTGCGAGCTTCGCGCAATGCCGGCTCGACGTCTTCAGGTCGCTCAATGAGCATGCCCACGTGACCATAGGCCTCGGCCAGCTTCACAAAGTCGGGCAACGCGTCCATGTAGCTGTGGCTGTAGCGACCCGAATATTCAATTTCTTGCCACTGACGCACCATGCCCAAATAGCGGTTGTTCAAGGACAAGATTTTGATGGGCGTGTTGTACTGCAAGCAGGTAGAGAGTTCTTGAATGCACATTTGCACAGAGCCTTCGCCGGTGACGCAATACACCTCTGACTCTGGCTTGGCCAACTTGATGCCCATGGCATAAGGAATGCCCACGCCCATGGTGCCCAAACCGCCAGAGTTGATCCAGCGACGGGGTTCGTCAAACTTGTAGTACTGGGCCGCCCACATTTGGTGCTGGCCGACGTCAGATGTGACGTAAGCGTCTGCGCCTTTGGTCATGTCATATAAGGTCTGAATGACCTTTTGGGGCTTGATGACTTCGGTGTTTTCACTGTCGTATTTCATACAGTCGCGTTGGCGCCAGCCATCGATGGTGGACCACCAAGCGCCCAACGAATGGTTGTCGGGTTTGAGGCCAGACTCTTTGATCATGGCGATCAACTCAATGAGAACATCTTTGACATCGCCCACGATAGGCACATCGACCTTCACGCGCTTTGAAATGCTGGAGGGGTCAATGTCAATGTGAATGATCTTGCGCTCATTCTGCGCAAAGTGTTTGGGGTTGCCAATGACGCGGTCGTCAAAGCGCGCGCCCACGGCCAACAACACATCGCAGTGTTGCATGGCGTTGTTGGCTTCCCAAGTACCGTGCATTCCCAACATGCCCAAAAATTTGGGGTCGGTGGCCGGAAATGCGCCTAGGCCCATAAGCGTGTTGGTAACGGGGTAGCCCAGCATGTTGACCAACTGGCGCAACTCAGCGGAAGCATTGCTCAAGAGAACGCCGCCACCCGTGTAAATGTAGGGACGCTTGGCTGCCATCAGCAATTGGAGGGCTTTGCGAATTTGACCACTGTGGCCCTTGCGAACTGGATTGTAAGAGCGCATTTCAACGGACTCAGGGTAGCCGTGATAGGGCACCTTGTTGAAAGAAACATCCTTTGGAACATCGACCACGACAGGGCCGGGTCGGCCACTGCGGGCAATGTGAAAGGCCTTCTTCATGATCATGGCCATGTCTCGGGCGTCTTTGACCAAAAAGTTATGTTTGACAATGGGTCGGGTAATGCCAACGGTGTCGCACTCTTGAAAAGCATCTAGGCCAATGGCCGCAGTGGGAACTTGCCCGCTGATGATGACCATGGGAATGCTGTCCATGTAGGCCGTGGCAATACCCGTGACGGCATTGGTCAGACCAGGCCCGGAAGTGACCATGGCAACGCCCACATCGCCAGTGGCGCGCGCATAGCCATCGGCAGCATGCACGGCAGCCTGCTCATGGCGAACCAACACATGCTGAATAGTGTCTTGTTTGAAGAAAGCGTCGTAAATGTGCAATACAGCACCACCTGTGTAACCCCAGATGTACTTGACGTTCTCGGCTTGGAGTGCTTTAACGAGGATTTCGCCACCCCGCAATTCAGCGGGTGACGACGAAGCGGCAGCGGCAGCATGGGCCGCATTGGCCATTTCAGCTTTGGAGATTTCCATATTCAACCTTTGTGAATTTCTCTAACGAAAAACCTTGGGTGCTCATTTGCAGGACTCTTGTGAAGTTGCATCAGAACTTAAGACCACCAACATGAGCCTGCGCATGTGAGCACTTTGGCCGGATGGTGATCCGTTTGCGTTTTTTCAATTGCAACCCGGCATTATAGGGGGTCAGAATGCCATAATCCAGTTCGCACAAAATGAGTGCCGAATTTGGTTACTACCTTTGGCCACCGAACAAGAACTCTCAGATTTCCTCAAAACCACGGAGAAGCGCGCCTTCAAACGCACGCTGTATCACGTGCGCAACGAAGAATCTGCCTTGGACATTGTGCAAGACAGCATGATCAAGCTGGCCACCCACTACGGCGACAAGCCGGCAGCAGAGCTGCCCATGCTATTTCAGAGGATCTTGTCTAACACCACCCTAGATTGGTTCCGCCGCCAAAAAACCCGCAACGCCCTGTTTTCAAACATGAGCGACTTTGGCACGGATGCCGAAGGTGAGGATTTGGACTTTTTGGAGAATTTAGGCGGGATGAGTGAGCCCGGTTTAGGGGAAAGTGCAGAAGATTTAACCCAACGGAAACAAATTTTTCACCAAATTGAGGCAGAAATACAAGAATTGCCGCCTCGTCAACGTGAAGCCTTCCTGCTGCGTTATTGGGAGGAGATGAACCTTTCAGAGACGGCAGTTGCCATGGGCTGCACTGAAGGCAGTGTCAAAACTCACTGTTCTCGGGCTGTTCAAGCGCTGAGCAAAGCACTTCGCGCCAAAGGATTTAACAAATGAAATTGCACGCCATTTCAAACATGCACCGTGTTGACCAGGTGGGTCAGGCTATCGCACGTCAACTCAACGAACATGCCATCGACCTGCCTCACGACATCAGCGAGCGCTTGCGGGTAGCCAGAATGCAAGCCATTTCCCTTCGCAAGCCAGAACCTTGCCCCACAGTTGGCACCAGCCCTCAGCACCAGCATTGGCAACCTCGATGAGGGTTTAAACCTCTGGAGTCGCCTCGCCTCAGCACTGCCACTGATTGCTTTGCTTTTTGGTTTGGCCACCATTCACATCTTTCAAAATGAGTTTCGCGCCAATGAAATTGCCCAACTCGATGTCGAACTGCTCACAGACGACCTCCCACCCAACGCCTACACAGACCCTGGTTTCTTGATCTTCCTCAAGTCCAACCCCGTTGAAGCCAAAGGCCCAGATTGATGCTTTCGCGCGTTTTTGCTGCTGCTGTCATTGCCGCTCTGGGATGGGTTGGAGAGCTTGCGTTTGCGCAAAACCCATCCCCGCAAACAGACCCAAGCAGCTCTGCCAAAATGCCCAACTCACTTTGGCAAAACTTAACGTATTCGCAAAAAAAGGCCCTTGCTCCCCTTGCCCCACATTGGGCTCAGATCAGTCCTGCCCAAAAGAACAAATGGTTGGCAATGTCCAACAACTTTGACAATCTATCGCCACGCGAGCAAGCAACGCTGCACAACCGAATGGCCGATTGGGCTTCACTCAGCCCTCAGCAAAGAGCCCAAGCTCGGCTCAGTTTCAACGAAACCAAGACCCTCGGTGCCGATCAAAAGAAAAGCCAGTGGGAGGCTTACCAAGCACTCAGCCAAGATGACAGAAAAAAACTGGCTGCCCAGCAAACCACCAAAATCCAAGGTGCCGCCACCGCCTCGCAGCCCGCTTCACCGCAAAAAGTCATTCCTTTGCTGGGCAAATCACCCCCTACAGAGAGCATCAGCAAAACAACACCCCTCATTGTGATCGACAAGAAAACATTGTTGCCTACAACAGTGGCAATCCCAGAGGGCACCTGAGTTGAGCGAAGCACCCAAGCTGCAAAATGAGCAAGCAGATAAGCTGGCAGGTGAGCAGTTAGACACCCAAGCCCAAAACACGCCAACTTGGACTACCCCCTCATTGAGAAGGCGGATGGCCTGCTGGTTGTACGAAGGCATGCTGTTGTTTGGCGTGGTTTTTGTGGCCGCTTACTTGTTTGGCACGCTCAGCCAAACCAAGCACGCCCTGGACAACCGCCATGGCCTTCAGGCATTCTTGTTTCTTGTGTTGTGTATTTGCTTCACTTGGTTGTGGTCCAAGGGGCAAACACTGGCCATGAAAACTTGGCACATTCGGGTGGTGGATGCCAATGGCCTGCCCCTCACTCAAGCCCGCGCTTTGTGGCGGTATGTCCTCAGTTGGGTTTGGTTTCTTCCACCCATCGCATTGGCATTTCCCTTCAAACTTCCACCGGCAGCAGTAGGTTTGCTGATTGTTGTTTGGGTCTTTGTTTGGGCGCTTTCAAGTCGCTTTCAATTGCGTCGACAATATTGGCATGACGTGTGGGCCGGTACGCAGCTGGTGGATGCTCGTCAAAAAACCTGAACGACACCGCCCCAAGCGCCATGACCATTGACAACGTGAATCCCCAAAAGGCCCGAAAGGGGCTGTCCAGAATTTTTCATGCTGGGGGATACTCACTGGCAGGGCTCAAAGCAGGCTGGGGAGAAACAGCCTTTCGGCAAGAAGCTTTGCTGGCCATTTTTCTCATTCCTGCCGCCTTTTGGCTGGGCCAGACGTGGGTTGAAGTGGCCCTGTTGTGTGGCTCCGTGATTTTTGTCATGGTGGTCGAATTGCTCAACACAGGCATCGAGACCGCCATCGACCGCATTGGCACCGAATGGCATGCACTGTCTAAACGCGCCAAAGACATGGGCAGTGCCGCTGTCCTTTTAAGCCTCCTGCTTTGTTTGGGTATTTGGGGCGCCGCCATTTGGAAATACGTCCATGGCTAAGCCAACATTTTCACTTTGCGTTTACTGCGGCTCTAAGCCTGTCGATGATTCAAGCTTTGCAGAATCGGCTGTGCAAGTCGGCCAGTGGATTGCCCAGCACGGCGGACAGCTGGTCTACGGTGGCGGCAGAAATGGCCTCATGGGCGTTGTGGCGGATGCCACCCTAGCAGCAGGCGGCCGGGTGGTGGGCATCATTCCTCGAGCCTTGGTAGAAAAAGAATGGGCCCATCAAGGGTGCACCGAACTGCACGTGGTTGAGAACATGCACGATCGCAAAAGAATGATGGCTGAGCGGGCCAATGCATTCATCGCACTACCAGGCGGCATTGGCACCTTCGAAGAGTTTTATGAAGTTTGGACTTGGCGCCAGTTGGGCTATCACAACAAGCCCATTGGCCTTCTCAACCTGAACGGCT
>JAPLPO010000188.1 GCA_026400155.1 Burkholderiales bacterium
ACAAAACCCGGCATTTGTCGCGAAGGTTTGGGTTTTTTGTCCATGTACATCTGGAAGGCAGAGTAAGACACAAAAACGCCAAAGAAAATGGCCAAGGTGGCACCCTTCACGGCCACAAAAATCCAAAGGCTGGCCAACGCACTGCCAATCACAATGCCGGGCGCCAAGCCCTTCACCAAGTCCCATCGCACTGCGCCTAGTTTGTGATGTGTTCGAACGCTGGAGATAGAGGTGAACAAGATGGTGGACATAGAAGTGACGATGGCCATCTTGATGGACAAGTCTTCCGCAACGCCCATGTTGCCTAGGATAAAACTCAACACGGGAACCATCAAGAGGCCGCCGCCCAAGCCCAACAAGCCTGCCATGAAACCAACCACTGTGCCGGTGATGCCCAGTTCTAAAAAGATTTGAAGTTCCATGGACTTAAGCCAGTCCGAGCTTTTGCGCCATGCCAATGCGTTGTAATTTACCGGTAGCTCCCTTTGGAATTTCATCCATGAGCAAAACTTTGCGTGGTACTTTGAAATCGGCCAAGCGGGTGGCGGTGTATTCGCGCAGTTCTTTTTCTGTGGCTGTCATGCCTTCACGCAGCACCACTGCAGCGCCCACTTCTTCGCCCAATTTGTCGTGAGGAATGCCAAAACAAACCACTTGGGCCACAGCAGGGTGGTCCATCAAAATTTCATCGACTTCACGGGGGCTGATTTTTTCGCCGCCGCGGTTGATGATTTCTTTGAGCCTGCCGGTAATGCTGACATAGCCTTGTGCGTCCATCACACCTTGGTCGCCGGTTCTAAACCAGCCATTGGTAAACGCTTCTGCGTTGGCCTTTTCGTTGTTCTCATAACCGGGCGTGACGTTGCTGCCGCGAATCACAATTTCACCAGTGCTGCCTGTGGGCAGCAAGTCGCCCTCGGCGCTCATGATGGCAATTTCAGGACCTGCTGCCAAACCTACGGTGCCAGGCTTTCTTTGGCCAGGTGGCAGCGGGTTGCAAGCCATTTGGTGAGCGGCTTCGGTCATGCCATAGGCTTCAATGACAGGCGCTTTAAAAGTGGCTTCGAGCTCTGCCAAAACTTGCGGCGGCAAGGAAGACGATGAAGAGCGAATGAAACGCAGTGGCACTCTTTCAATCACGTCTTTGTTGTTGGCCGAGCGAGACAAAATAGCTTGGTGCATGGTGGGCACAGCGGTGTACCAAGTGGGCTTGACTTCGTCCATTTGGCTGAAGAACTTCAAGGCATTGAAGCCACTGGTGCAATAAACTTCGCCGCCTTGCGACAAGGGTGCCAAGATGCCAGCAATGAGGCCATGGATGTGAAACAAAGGCATGACATTCAAGCCGCGATCGGTGCTGCTAAAGCGCGTGCTGGTTGCAATGTTTTGGGCCGATGCACTGACGTTGAGGTGCGTGAGCGGCACAATTTTGGGGCGTGATGTGGTGCCAGAAGTGTGCAAAACCAATGCCACATCGTCGGGCTGTGCATCACCAGGATGCTGTGCAGCTTTGGGCGCAAGACCGTTCATGTTCAAGGTGAAAGAGCCAGCGCCCAAAGTGGGTGTGGGCTCGAGTTCGATGAGGGCAATGCCCATTTTGGCGGCCACAGCCACGGCTGGGCTGCTAGAACCCTTTTCAACCACCAAAGCTTTGGCGTTCAAGTCGTTCAGATAAAACTCAAATTCATCGGCGCGGTAGCTGGGGTTCAAAGGCGCCGATGTGCAGCAGCAGGCCACCGTGACAAAGCTAGAAGCCATTTCTGCGCTGTTGGGCAAGACCAAAGCCACGCGATCGTTGCGGCCAATGCCCACTTGGTTGAAGGCTGTTTGAACGTATTGGCTTAGCTGTCGCAGGGCTGAGTAGGTGAGCGGCGCGCTGTTTGCGGCGCTCAAACAAGTGGATTGGGCATTTCCGGCGGCGAGGAGTTCTATTAGGGTTTTCATCAGGTAGTGAAAAAAAGTTGAATTTATAGGTTTTTGATCTCGACAAACTACGGATCATTCTATTACGATACTTTTCAGTTTATTTAATTACCAAGGAGTTTAGTGTGAAAAAACGTCTCAATATGTACCTCAAATCAGCTGCCTTGGTAGTCTGCGGCTCACTCGGCTTCAACGTTCACGCCCAATCCAATTGGGAACCCACAAAAAATGTCGAGTTCATCGTGCCAGCCGGCACTGGCGGTGGCGCTGATCAAATGGCCCGCTTCCTTCAGGGTGTCATCACCAAGCACAAGCTCATGGCCCAACCGCTGGTGGTGGTGAATAAATCGGGTGGTGCAGGGGCAGAGGGATTTTTGGAGGCCAAAGGGGCGCGCCCTGATGGTCACAAAATCATCATCACGCTGTCAAATTTATTCACAACCCCTTTGGCTACCGGTGTGCCCTTCAACTGGAAAGACCTGACACCAGTGGCCATGCTGGCACTCGATGAGTTTGTGCTTTGGGTCAATGCCGAGTCGCCTTACAAAACGGTGGGCGATTTCACCAAGGCCGTCAAGCAAGGCGAATCTGGCAAATTCAAAATGGCTGGAACGGGCTCCAAGCAAGAAGACCAGATCATCACGGTGGCCATTGAAAAAGCCACTGCCAAAAAAATGATCTACATCCCTTTCAAAGGCGGCGGTGACGTGGCGGTTCAATTGGTGGGAAAACACGTTGACAGCACAGTGAACAACCCCATTGAAGCCGTGGCGCACTGGAAGGGCGGAACTTTAAGGGCGCTGTGTGTATTTGATTCACAGGTCATGCCTTATCCGAAAAAAATCACACCGACCCAGTCGTGGAAAGACGTTCCCACCTGCAAATCGCAAGGCCTCGATGTGGAGTATTTGATGTTGCGCGGCATTTTCATGCCGCCCAAAGCCACTCCTGCACAAGTGGCTTATTACACCGATGTGTTTCAAAAAGTACGCCAACTGCCTGAGTGGAAGGAGTTCATGGAGACCGGCGCCTTCAAAGACACTTTCATGAAGGGTCAGGAATTTCAAGATTGGTTGCTGAAAGCAGAGGTGGAGCATTTCCGCCTCATGCGTGAAGCCGGTTTCTTGGCCAAATAAAACTTCAGAAGGACCTCATCATGAAATCAGGTTCACACCTGCAAATGCGGTGGATGGAGTTGTTGGTGGCTGCATGCTTCTTGGGGGTGAGCTTGTTGGTCATCACCGACAGCCTTCGAGTTGGTAATGCATGGGGCACGGATGGCCCGGAGCCCGGCTACTTTCCGTTTTACATCGGATGCCTTTTGTTTGGCGGCGCTGCTTGGGTCATTTTGCAAACCTTGCGTGCTTGGAAGCAAGACGGCGGCGAAGAAGTGTTTGCTGAAAAGCATGAGTTCAATTTGATGATGCTCATGCTCATTCCTACAGCGGTTTTCACAGCGGCCATCTTTGTGCTCGGAATTTATTTGGCCTCACTGGCTTTCATTGCGGCCTTCATGGTTTGGCAGGGCAAATACAGCTACTTCAAATCCATTGCAGTTGGCGCCAGTATCAGCGCGGTGTTGTTTTCCTTGTTTGAAGTTTGGTTCAAATTGCCCTTACCAAAAGGCTTCATTGAAACTTGGTTGGGCTATTGATCATGGATGAACTTAACAACCTGTTTCAAGGCTTTGCCATTGCGCTCACACTGCCCAACATAGGCTTCATGCTGATTGGTATTTTTCTGGGTGTGCTCATTGGTGTGTTGCCTGGTTTGGGCGGCGCCAATGGCGTGGCCATTTTGTTGCCGCTTACTTTTGGCATGTCACCCACGTCTGCCATCATCATGCTGTCTTGCATTTACTGGGGAGCCTTGTTTGGCGGCGCTATCACCTCCATTCTGTTCAACATTCCAGGAGAGCCGTGGTCGGTGGCCACCACCTTCGATGGCTACCCCATGGCGCAAAAGGGTAAGGCTGCGCAGGCCTTGACCGCGGCCTTTACCTCGTCATTCGTGGGCGCCTTTGTGGCTGTGCTCATGGTGACATTTTTGGCACCCCTGGTGGCTAAATTTGCGCTTAACTTTGGACCGCCAGAATTTTTTGCAGTTCAGCTGCTTACATTTGCAAGCTTCATTGGCATGAGCAAAGAACCGCCGGTCAAAACCATGCTGGCCATGATGTTGGGTTTTGCTTTGGCTGCTGTGGGCTTAGACAGCGTGACGGGCACCTTGCGCATGACCTATGGCCAAGAAAGTTTGCTCAAGGGCTTTGACTTTTTGATCGCCGTCATTGGCCTGTTTGGAATTGGTGAAATTTTGCTCACCATGGAAGAGGGCTTGGCTTTCAAAGGACAGAAGGGGCGCATCAGTCTTAAAGATGTTCTCGAAACTTGGAAAGAACTGCCCAAGTACTGGGCCACGTCTGTGCGCGCCTGTTTGATCGGTTGCTGGATGGGCGTCACACCCGGTGGCGCAACGCCTGCATCGTTCATGAGTTATGGCACGGCCAAGCGCATTTCCAAGCATCCCGAGAACTTTGGTAAAGGTGCTATTGAGGGTGTGATTGCGCCTGAAACTGCCGCACATGCCGCTGGCACTAGCGCCTTGTTGCCCATGCTCACTCTGGGTATTCCTGGCTCACCCACTGCGGCTGTTTTGTTGGGTGGACTTTTGATCTGGGGCCTGCAGCCCGGCCCCTTGTTGTTCACAGAGCAAAAAGATTTTGTCTGGGGCCTTATTGCTTCCATGTACTTGGGCAACATTGTGGGCTTGATTGTGGTCTTGACCACGGTGCCTTGGTGGGCCGCCATTTTGAGAATTCCATTCTCCATCATTGCGCCCGTCATTGTGGTGATCTGTGCCGTGGGTGCCTACACGGTGCACAACAGCATGCTCGATGTGGTATTGATGCTGGTCTTTGGCTTGATGGGCTACGCGTTTAAGAAGCTCAAATACCCACTGGCACCCTTGGTTTTGGCCCTGGTGCTGGGCGACATGGCAGAAACCAGCTTTAGGCAGTCGATGCTCATCTCCAAAGGCAGTTTGGAAATCTTTGTGAGCACGCCCTTGGCTGGCACCATTACCGGCCTGGCCCTCATCATGCTTTTGTGGCCTCTTTTGGGCCTCTTGAAAAAGCTCAATCGAGGCTAAGGCCTTTGCCTTTTTTCAACACACTCTGCTCGAGCAAGCGCGTTAAAGCGTAAACCGAGTCGAGTGTGGGGGTGGGCATGTTGCAAATTCGGCCCAGCTCAATCACGCTGCCCAACAGCGCTTCTAACTCCAGTGCTTTGCCGTGCTCAATGTCTTGCAACATGGAGGTTTTGTGGGCACCTACTGCTTGTGCGCCCGCAATTCGTTTGTCGATGCTGATTTTGAATTGAACACCTAACTTTTCGCCCACGGTTTGCGCTTCCGCCATCATGCTGGCCGCCAAGTTGCGGGTGAGGTCAAAGTTGCAAATGTCTTCAAGTGTGGCGTGCGTTAAAGCCGACACGGGGTTGAAGGTGAGGTTGCCCCAAAGCTTGACCCACAGCTCGCTGCGAATGTCTGTAGACACTGGCGTTTTGAATCCTGCGGCAATCATGGCCTGTGCCAATTTGGTCACCCGCTCCGACTTTTCACCACTGGGCTCGCCCAAGGTAAAGCGATTGCCTTCAATGAGTTTGACAACGCCAGGCGCTACCAACTCGGCGGCGGGGTAGACCACCGCACCAATTACGCGCTGCGGGCCAATGTGTTGCCACTGCATGCCGCCAGGATCGATGGAATTGAGTTGGCGGTCTTGGTACTCGCCCACCAGGTTGTAAAAGTACCACCAAGGCACGCCGTTTTGCATGGTGACCACCGCGGTGTTGTCGTGGCACAGGCGACCAATCTCGGCCGCCACAGGACTGACCTGGTGCGACTTCATGGTTAAGAACACATAGTCGTGCGGTGTGGCTTGGTCGATGGTGCAGGCTTTGACTTGGGGGGCATGCAGCGATGTGCCGTCTTCCAAGTTAAGGGTCATGCCATTGGCCTGAATGGCTTTCAAATTCTCACCGCGCGCAATGAATGTAACGTTGCAGCCCGACAAGGCCAACTTCACACCGAGGTAACCCCCAATGGCGCCTGCGCCCACGATGGCGATGTTCAAACTCATGCTGATTCTTTCATGGTGTTGGAGAGGGTGCCAATGCCTTCAATGGCCACTTCGACCACGGCATCGTTTTGCCAAGGCATTGCGCCTAGCGAGGTGCCACAAGAAATAATATCACCCGCCTCCAAGGTCATGCCTCGGGACAATTTGGAAACCAATTGTTGGGGCGAGAAAAACATGTCACTGACAGGGTAATTCTGGCGCTCCCGCCCATTTACTTTGGCGGTCACGATGGTTTGGCTGCAATCTAAGTCAGTTTCAATCCAAGGTCCAAAAGGGGTGAAGCCATCAAAGTTTTTGGCGCGGGTCCATTGTTCAAAGCTGGCGTCCGAGCGCAGCAATTCAACAGCCGTGACATCGTTCACGCAGGTGTAACCAAAAATATAGTGGGTGGCTTCTTCAAGGGGAATATCACGGCCCCGTTTGCCAATCACAATGCCCAGCTCGGCTTCGTAAACCACTCTGCCCACATCGGGTTGAGGCCGAACCACTGCTTGCAGGTGATGGGAGTAGGAGTTGGGCGATTTGAGAAAGTAAAGCGGCTCAGTGGGTGCACTCCAGCCATTCTTTTCTGCTGCCGCTTTGAAGTTGTTCCAAAGGGCCAACACCTTGGTGGGTTGGCATGGTGCTAAAACCTCAACATCGGCCGCAGCCAAGGTGACGCCCGTGGCTTGCGGGTTTTCAAACAAAGAGCCTTGGTGAACGTGGAGGGTGTCACCCACCAATTGCCCGAAGCCTGTTTGGCCTTGGTGTGAATAACGCAGCCACTTCATGTGGTTCTCCTACCGACGGATTCAAGTTGTTGTGAATAAGGTGTCTGCAAGTGCCACTGGACCGGCATCCTGAACCGGGGTTCAGGTGGGCGAGGGCAGACTGGCGTTGGGTTCATCTGACGCGAGACGATCACGCTCACCAGACAATGTACCAAGCCCGGGCTCTAAGAGCATTGGTTCAAGGAAATATAAAGCCCAGCATGCACTGCAGACAGGGGCATTGTAGGCTTAGATCAGTTGGCCGTCTTGGCGCAGGGCCTGATCTAGTTTTTTGAGCAACTGGCCTAGGCGTTCGTTGTCTGATTCACTGAAAGATTCAGCTTGGGTGGTGGCTTGGCCAGGGCTGGGTTCTGGATTGGCGGCAGAATCGGTTTGCTCAAACGCCAAGTTGAGGGCGGCCAAAACCGCAATGCGGTCGCGTGCTTTGATTTTGCCGGCATCACGCACCTTGCACATGGCTTGGTCAACCTTGTCGACAGCAGCCAAAAGCCGGGCATCGCCCCCTTCAGGGCAGCCCAACAGGTAGCTTTGGCCCATGATTTGAACTTCGAGTTGTTTATTGCTCATGAGTCGGCGTCAGAGGGGGAGTTTTGGGGCAGGCGCTCAATCAGGGCGTCTACGCGGGAGCGGGCCGCTGCCAATTTGGACTTGAGCAGGTCGCGCTCGTGAGACAGGGCCAGCACCTGCTGTTGCAGCAGTGCATTGGTCTTTTGCAGTTCTTCGTGCCGGAGCAAAAGGTGCTCAACGCGGTCTGCAATCTGGTCGACGGTGGTGGGATTCGTCATGTCACATGAATTGTAATGTCACACATTGTAGGCTTGATGCAAGTTAACATCTTACAATGGCGCTTGTTGGTGCTCGAGGCTTGGTTCACAAGCCTCAGTTCAACGGGAAGCAGGAGAGCCAGCCCTCACGGGGCAAACTTAACCTGCGCTGCCCCCGCAACGGTCAGCAGACGGGCTTTTTGCCCCGCTTTCATCAATTGCCACTGAGCGCCCTGAAACAGGTGCTTGGGAAGGCGATGAAGGTTGCTCTGCTTAGCCCGGATACCGGCCAACAAGGTGGTTCTTCGCAAGAAGAGCTGTACGTTCATGCACTGTCGGGGAAGGCGGTGAGAACCATTTTGTTGAAGTCATCATGAAATTTTCTTGCAAAGTCATGCTTGCCAGCTTGGCCATCCCGCCCTTGGCGTTTTCTCAAACCATGTTGCCCGACACCGTCATCACCGCCAGCCGGGTGTTGCAGCGGGCCCAAGATGCGTTGCCCGACGTGTCACTTATCACTCGGGCTGACATAGAGCGATCTCAAGCCCGAGACCTTCCCACACTCTTGCAAAATTTGGCAGGCATGGAAATCACTCAATCGGGTGGCATGGGGGGTGTGGCTTCTTTGTTCATGCGCGGCGCTGAATCGCGCCACGCTTTGGTGCTGGTGGACGGCCTGCCCATGAACAATTTGAACTTCAACTTGGCGGCTTTCGAACATTTGCCTTTGAACGGCATTGAGCGCATTGAGGTGGTTCGGGGCAATGTGTCGAGTTTGTACGGCAGTGCAGCTTTGGGCGGAGTGATTCAAATTTTCACCCGCCAAAATTCAAGCGATGCTGGCAAAGGACCTTGGCTTGAAACCAATGGCCAGTTGGGTTCCAACAATTTCAGAAGCGGCCAAGTGAGTGCAGGGCAATCGTGGGCCTCTGGCTTTGGTGTCAATGCTTCCAGTGAAAAGATTCAAACCCAAGGCTTCAATGCCATTGCCATCAATTTTTCGCAAGTGTTTGAGGCTGGCCGCATTGGGTTGATGCTCAGAGAAACCCATGCCGATGTGCAATACGACAGCCAGTGGGGGCCTGCCAATCAGGCCGATGAATCCACAAGTGTGCTGCGCAATGCCTTGCTGAATGCAAGCTACAAAGCATCTTCGCAATTGCAGTGGCACTTTTCTTTGGGCCAGCAAGCCGACAAGTTGAACGCCGCCGTTACGGCTTATCCTTATTTTGTCAATTCGCAATCCCAAACATCCTCGGTGGGCGCTGTCTGGACCTTGTGGCCCCAACATTCTCTGACCTCTGGTTATGAAAGCACGCGCCAAAAAATAGCCAGCGACACCGCTTACAACCCCACACAGCGCTCTTTGGATTCTTGGCGTTTGGGCTATCAAGCGCAATTGAAGAATCAGCAATGGCAATTGAATGTTCGCCGTGATCAGTATTCAGATTTTGGTGAAGCCAATACCTGGTACGCAGGCTACGGGTATTTTTTAACGCCAGCCTTGCGGGTCAAAGCCAGTGCCTCTACAGGGTTCATGGCGCCCACCTTCAATGACCTTTACTACCCATGGGGTGGCAACCCATTGCTCAAGCCCGAAAAAGCCAGGTCCAACGAAGTGGGTCTGCAATACATTCAGGCAAAGTGGAATGCCCGACTCACCGCCTTTGAAAATCGATACACCGATTTGATTGACAACGATCAGTTTTGGACGCGCACCAACATTGCCAAGGCTAAAAACCAAGGTGTCGAAGTGGCGCTGGCAGGTCAGTGGCAGATGTCAGGTTGGGGCTTGCAGCAGTGGCGCTTGAGCTTGACCTCGCAGGACCCACAAAACGAAATCACCCAGCAAGCATTGGCGCGTCGAGCCAAAACGCTGGCGCAGGCTGGCCTCACACAAAGCTGGGGCTACTGGGACACTGGCCTGCAACTTCGATACAGCGGTGCGCGAGCAGACGATGCCAATATCTTGGCCGCCTACACCTTGCTGGACTTGACGGCAACGCGCGCGCTCACGCCAGATTTGCGCTTGAACCTGCGACTTGAAAACGCCACCAACCAAAACTACCAAAGCATTTATGGCTACAACATGCCCAAGCGGGGTGTATTTGTTGGCTTGCGTTGGGCGCCTGCGCGCTGAGGGCCGTTGAGATGCGTTTGAAGCTGAGTCATTGCTTGAAATGGATGAGGGTATGCATGGGCATTTGGGCAAGCATGTTTGCTGTCATGTTGACCTTCATGCCATCAGCCCAAGCTTCATCTGTAAGCCAAGCTTCATCGCCTTTCAGTTTGACCGATGACCGTGGCCGTCGGGTGGTGATTGACAAGGCCCCGCAGCGCATCGTGACCTTGTTGCCATCTCTGGGCGAAATTGTGTGCGAGTTGCAAGCTTGCGAGCGCTTGGTGGGTGTCGATCGTTATAGCAACTGGCCAGAGCGCGTGAAGTCATTGCCCCAATTGGGTGGCATTGACGACACCCAGCTGGAAAGCTTGGTCAAGCTCAAACCCGACTTGGTGTTGCTGGCGCGTTCATCTCGGGTCACGCAGCGCTTGGAATCGATGGGCATCACGGTGGTGGCGCTGGAGCCGCAAAATCAAGAAGACATGCGGCGCGTGATTCAACTCATTGCAGGCGCTTTGCATTTGCCGCAACCCCAAGAGCGTGCGCAGGCCTTGTGGCAAAGCATTCAACAAAAATTGGATATCGCGGCTTCGCGTGTGCCTGCCAAGGCCAAGGGCATGCGCATTTATTTTGAAGCGGGCAGTGGTTATTTTGCGGCAGGTGAGGCTTCCTACATTGGTGAAACGCTCAAACGCTTGGGCTTGGTGAATGTGGTCACGCCCAGCATGGGAGCGTTTCCGCAGGTCAATCCAGAGTTTGTGGTGAAAGCCAATCCACAAATTATTTTCATGGGCGAACGTACTGTCACCGATCTTAACAACCGGCCCGGTTGGCAACGCATTGAAGCCATTTCGCAGCAAAGAATTTGCGCCTTCACGCCAGCTCAGTCCGACATCATTGTGCGTTCGGGCCCGCGCATGCCAGAAGCTGCTGACTTGATGGTGGCTTGTTTGAAAAGGATGTTCCCACAATGAACGCGCGCAAAGTTCAATCGGCCGGACGCTTGGCACTGCAGTTGTCTTTGTTGCTGTTGCTGCTTGTTGGTTTGGGGGCTTTGGTGGGGAGTGAAGGCTTTGCGGGCATGCAGATTCAAGCCGATCTCAGTTTGGTTGCCGACATTCGTTTGCCCAGAACTCTAGGGGCTTGTTTGGCAGGTGCTTTGTTGGGATTGGCCGGGGCATTGGCGCAAGGCTTGTTTAGAAATCCTTTGGC
Organism: Burkholderiales bacterium; assembly: GCA_026400155.1. Classification (GTDB taxonomy): domain Bacteria; phylum Pseudomonadota; class Gammaproteobacteria; order Burkholderiales; family Burkholderiaceae_C; genus Limnohabitans_A. The sequence goes on from JAPLPO010000188.1 coordinate 10,930, forward strand.
CGATCCGTATTTGTTGGGCAGCGCGTCGGGTGCCAGTTTGGGGGTGGCCATTGGCATGGTGTTGCTGAGTCAACTCAACATGTCGCCTTGGTTCATGCGCATGGGCATCACGGGCATGGCCTTCATGGGCGCTTGGTTGGCTGTGGCTTTGTCTTTGATTTTGTCGTGGGGTGTGCAACACACGCTTCGCTTGTTGTTGGCCGGCGTGGTGGTGGGCGTGGTGTTTGGTGCACTGGCTTCCTTGCTCCTAATCATGTTTCCGCAAATTCAGGGCTCGGTGCAATCTTTCATGTTGGGCTCGACTGCGTATGTCAGTTGGTCAGCCTGTGGCTTGATGTTGGCTGTGTTGGTGGTGTCATGGCTGGTGTCTGTGGCGGCCAGTCCTTTGCTTGATGGCTTGGCGTTGGGGGAGTCCACCGCACTCAGCTTGGGCTTGCCTGTGAAGTCTTTGCGCTGGCTGATGTTGGCGGTCTTGGCTTTGTGCACGGCAGCGGCTGTGGCTCAAACAGGCTTGATTGCTTTTGTGGGCTTGGCGGCGCCGCATTTGGTGCGTGCCAGAGTGAAAGCGGTGCATGGCAAGACCTTGAGTTTGTCGTGTCTCATGGGGGCTGTGTTGTTGGGCGCAGCTGACTTGTTGGCGCGTGGCCTCATGGCACCTTTGGAATTGCCTGTGGGCGTCCTCACGGCCATTTTGGGCGGCGGCTACATGTTGTTTCTCATGCGGGGCATGAGCACAAAATCTGTGACACAGGCTGGAGGTCGCTCATGAACGCCTCATCTAAAACGGCTTTGAAAGCCAGCAACATATCTGTTTTGCATGGCGATTTCAAAGCCGTCAATCAAGTGTCACTTGAATTGCATTCGGGTGAGTGGGTGGCGCTGGTGGGGCCGAATGGGGCGGGCAAGTCGAGTTTGCTTAAGGCCTTGGCGGGCTTGACACCCGCTAGTGGTCAGGTTGAATTGATGGGCAAGCCGTGGGCCAGTTGGCAGCGCCGAGAGCGAGCCAAAACCTTGGCCTGGTTGGGACAAGCAGAAGCCGGGCAAGACGACCTCACGGTGTATGACGTGGCCATGTTGGGCCGCTTGCCACACCAAGCTTGGTTGGCATCGCCCAGCGCGCAAGACCGCGCGGTGGTGGAAGTGGCACTCAAAACTGTGCAGGCTTGGGATTGGCGCTCGCGCAGTTTGGGACAACTCTCGGGCGGAGAGCGTCAGCGCGTTTTATTAGCGCGGGCATTGGCGGTGCAGGCCGATGTGTATTTGATGGACGAACCTTTGGCGGGAGTGGATGTCCCACACCAAGCCGATTGGTTGGAGTGGGTGCGATGCCTCACAGAGCAGGGCGCTGCTGTGGTCAGTGTGCTGCATGAGCTGAACTTGGCATTGCAAGCAGACAGAGTGTGGGTGATGTCTGCTGGCCAATTGGTGCACGATGGCTTGCCAAATTCAAGCGACACGCATCAAGCCTTGTCGGCAGTTTTTCAAAATCGACTGCAATGGCGCGAGTGGAACGATGATGGCGGTACGCGCTGGGTGGCCCTGCCTAAATAGTTTTCTAATTCGTTTTCAAGTGTTTTTAGGCTTGAAACTGCAATAGGCCGACACACCACACTGAGCACACAAAGGCTTGCGAGCTTGGCACACATAGCGGCCATGCAAAATGAGCCAGTGGTGCGCATCCACCAAATACTTTGCTGGAATTCTTTTAAGAAGTTTCAACTCTACTTGCAGTGGATTTTTGCCTGGCGCCAAACCTGTTCTGTTGCCCAACCTGAAGATGTGCGTGTCTACCGCCATGGTGGGTTCGCCATAGGCCACGTTCAACACCACATTGGCTGTTTTACGGCCCACCCCCGGCAAAGCTTCCAAAGCTTCACGTGAGCGGGGCACTTGACCGCCATGTTGTTCAATGAGGATTTTGCATGTTTTCAACAGGTTGCTGGCTTTGTTTCGGTACAAGCCAATGGTTTTGATGTAGCTCTCTAGGCCCTCTTGGCCCAAGGCCAAAATGGCAGCGGGTGTGTTGGCCACCGGAAAAAGCTTTCGGGTGGCTTTGTTCACGCCCACATCGGTGGCCTGCGCCGACAACAACACAGCTGTGAGGAGTTCAAACACCGAGGTGTAGGCCAGCTCGGTGGTGGGCGTGGGGTTGGCTTCCTTCAGGGTCTGAAAAAAGAGTTCGATGTTGTGTGCGTTCATGAGAGAAAATATCAGCAAAATGGCGAAATAGCCGAGTCAATTGAAGTCAGAATAGACTTTAAATACCAACTGAGATTTGTGGAAGATACACCATGTCCTTGCAATTTGCCGATCGTTTGAACAATGTCGAAACCTCTGCCATTCGGGAGTTGTTCAAACTTCTGGGCAAGCCCGGCATCATCAGCTTTGCCGGAGGCTTTCCCGACAGCGCCATGTTTGATGTGGAGGGCATTCGCGAAGCCTCGTCCTTGGCCTTGTCGCAAGAACCTGGTGCGGCACTCCAATACGGCGCCACCGAGGGCTATGGCCCATTGCGCGAGCAGCTCTCGCATTTCATGGGGCAGAAGGGTGTGCAGGGGGTCACGCCCGAGCAGCTCATTGTGACCACGGGCAGCCAACAAGCGCTAGACCTCATTGGCAAAACCATGATTAGCCCGGGCGACAAAGTGATTGTGGAAGGCCCCACATTTTTGGCCACCATTCAGTGCTTCAGGTTGTACGGCGCCCAACTTATTTCTGCCCCGGTTGACGGCCAGGGTGTCAATACCGAAGCGCTTGAAAAACTCATTGCAGAACACAAGCCCAAGTTTGTGTATGTCATTCCCACTTTTGGCAACCCAACAGGCGCATTGCTCAGTTTAGAGCGCCGCAAAAAGTTGCTTGAATTGGCCGTCAAATACCAAACCTTGATGGTCGAAGACGACCCCTACGGCGATTTGTATTTCAAGGATGCGCCACCGCCTAGTTTGTTGGCCTTAAGCGCGCAAGTGCCAGGCAGCCGCGAGTGGTTGGTTCACTGCGGTTCTTTGTCGAAGGTGCTCAGCCCCGGCCTGCGGGTGGGTTGGATGATTGCACCGCCCGAGCTCTTAAGTCGCGCGGTCATGTGCAAGCAGTTTAGCGATGCCCACACCAGCACGTTTGCACAAGCCACGGCAGCCCAGTACTTGAAGGCGGGCCGCATGCCCGCCACCTTAGACAACGTGCGCAAGGTTTATGCGGTGCGGGCCCAAACCATGTGCGACGCACTTCGCCAAAATTTGGGCAATGCCATTTCGTTTGTACAACCTCAAGGCGGCTTGTTTGTGTGGGCCAGCCTCACTGGCGCAGGTGGCAAAGTGAAAGACGGCAATGCCTTTGCCAAATTGGCCATCGACAAAGGTGTGGCCTTTGTGCCCGGCGCACCGTTCTATTGCCAAAACCCAGATCACAGCACTTTGCGCTTCAGTTTTGCCACGGTGGGTGAAGACAAAATTTTGGAAGGTGTCGATCGGCTCAAGCAGGCCCTCGTTTGAGCCGCAGCATGAACATTCAGGGCGTTGACATTCTCATTGAAGGCAAGGGCCCTGAAACGCTGCTCATGTTGCATGGCTGGCCAGACACCCTTGCGCTCTGGAACGACACCGTTCATGCACTCAAAGACAGCCACCAATGCGTGCGCTTTACCTTGCCAGCATTTGATGCCAAAGCACCCCTGCCGCCCAAGTCATTGCTTGATATGGTGGCCTTCATTCACGAGGTGATAGCGCAAGTCAGCCCTGCAAAACCCGTCACCTTGGTGTTGCACGATTGGGGTTGTGTGTTTGGTTACGAATATGCGGCCCTGCATCCCCATCGCGTTAGCCGCATGGTGGCGGTCGATGTGGGAGATCACAACTCAGGCGCGCTCACCGCTGCATTGAGTGCCAAAGCCAAGTGGGCTGTGTTCAGCTATCAAATTTGGTTGGCGCTGGCTTGGCAAGTGGCCAACATCTTGGGTGCTGTGGGTCGCCCTCTGGCCAATCGGATGACGCGCTACATGGCCAAAACGCTCAGGTGTCCTAGCCCTATGGACGACATGCACGTTGGCATGAACGCGCCTTACGCCATGAAGTGGATGGGGGCTTTGGGTGGCTTGGGTGGTGCGTGCAAAGCGCTGAAAATTTTGCCCACTGCCAGGCCCATGCTTTACATCTATGGCAAACGCAAGCCCTTCATGTTTCACTCGGCCCAATGGCTAGAAAAAATTGCAGCATTCCCGGGCTCGCAAGTGGAAGGTTTTGACACGGGACACTGGGTTATGAGCACCAAGCCAGAGCAATTCAATGCCGTGCTCAAAGCTTGGTTGAACTCAAGCGGCCAATAACCCACACACAGCACATGTACCCACAGCCATCATCGCTTAACGCTTCGAGGCGCGACATGCTGAAATGGGTTGCGGCCGCAGTGTCGCCCATTGCCTATTCTTTGTCGGCTGCCCAAACACCCCTGCAGCACAATCCGTTTTCCTTGGGCGTGGCCAGTGGCTCACCCAACCACCATTCGGTGGTGCTTTGGACGCGTCTCATGTCCGATGCTGGCAGTACCAGCCCTCAATTTGCCGAAGCCGATGTCACGGTCAAATGGGAAGTGGCCGACGATGAAGGCTTCAAAGTCAATCGACGCGCGGGACAAGTGGTGGCGCTGGCCGCATTGGCGCATTCGGTTCACTTGGAGCTAGATGGCTTGCAAAGCGACCGGTGGTATTTCTACCGCTTTCAATTTGGCGATGCCCAAAGCACAACAGGCCGCACTCGCACCTTGCCGCACCCTGAAGCTGTAGTGCAAAAATTGCGCGTGGCCTATGCGTCGTGCCAGCGCTGGGAGCATGGTTACTTCAGTGCTTACCACCACATGTGCCAAGAAAACCTCGACCTGGTTTTATTCTTAGGCGACTATATTTATGAGTACATCAACGCTGCCAACCCCGTGCGTTTGCCTACGGGTGGCTGGGTGCGCAGCCTTGCCGATTACCGCGAAAGATACGCACTTTACAGAAGCGAGAAGGGCTTGCAAGCCATGCATGCGCAGTGTCCGTGGCTGGTCACCTGGGACGATCACGAAGTGTCCAACGACTACGCGGGATTGGAGCGCGGTCAAAGTGGCAATATCAGCTTCAACTTTGCTGCGCAGCGAGCCCGGGCCTATCAAGCCTTTTACGAGCACATGCCATTGCGGGCCAGTGCATTGACCCAATCGATACAAGGCTTGGCACAAGGCGCTGAAATGCGAATTTACGGTCAGGTTGCTTTTGGCAAATTGGCCAACATTTATTTGCTGGACGACAGGCAATACCGAGACAGGCAGGTTTGCAACAAAGCTGATGCCTTTGGCTCGAGTTTTGTCAATCCCGATCAGTGTGAAGATTGGTTCAATCCCAACCGAAGCATGTTGGGCGCTCAGCAATCGCAGTGGTTAGATCAAGCCTTTGCCAAAGCGCAAAAAGATGCGCGGCCATGGAACGTGGTGGCGCAGCAAACCATTTTTGGGCGCCGCGATTTTCGAATTGGTGCGGGCCATACCTTGTGGAATGACGGGTGGGATGGCTATTCGGCCGCGCGTCAGCAGATGACGCAATCGATGAAAAACAACGCTCTCAAAAACCCTGTGCTCATTGGCGGCGATGTTCACGAAAACTGGGTCGGCCATGTCATGGCCGATGCATATAAAGACGACAGCGCCAAGGTGGGTGTGGAGTTTTGTGGTGCGGGCATCACGGCGCGCTCGGCTGGCAACGCAAAGTTGGCAGCGCGTTTGGCAGAAAATCCGCACTTTATTTTTGCCGACAGCGAACGCAAAGGTTACGGCGTGGTGGAATTCACGGCCAAGCAAATTCAAACAGAATTGCGCGTGGTAGACGACGTGCGTCAGCCGCAAACCAACATTGAAACACTGGCCAAGTTTGAAGTAGAAGCAGGGGTGCCGCAATTGCACCGCAAGACTTAAAAAACTTCTAGCAAGCGGTCTAGCCCGCCTTCTTCAATGGCCACCTTGGCTTGTTCACGCACCTTGGGTTTGGCGTGATACGCCACCGACAAACCGGCCACGCTCATCATGGGCAAATCGTTGGCGCCATCTCCCATGGCAATGGCTTGTGAGGCTTCAATGCCCATGAGGGCGCAGGTTTGCAAGAGCATTTTGCGTTTTTCTTCACCGTCACAAATGTCGCCCCAGTCTTGATCCACCATGCGGCCAGTCAATTCGCCATTGACCACCTCGAGCACATTGGAGCGCGTCCAATCGATGCCCAAGCGGTCGCGCACATGGTCTGTGAAGAAAGTAAAACCACCTGATACCAACAGCACCTTCATACCGGCTGCTTGGCAGGCTTTCACCAACTTCTCTGCGCCCGGGTTGAGTTGCAGTCGGTTGTTCAAAACCTCTTCCATGTGTGCCAGCGTCACGCCTTTGAGCAAGGCCACGCGCCTGCGCAGGCTGTCTTTGTAATCACTTATTTCGCCGCGCATGGCGGCCTCTGTGATGGCGGCCACTTCGGCTTTGCGACCTGCAGCATCGGCAATTTCGTCTACACATTCAATGTTGATGAGGGTGGAGTCCATGTCAAAAGCGATGAGCTTGAAATGGCTCAATGTCAGTGGTGGGGTGAAACCCTTCACGGTCATGCCTTGAAATGATGTTGGATGGTTCATTCTTATCCTTCCACTTTCTCAATTTTGGGTTGACCCAATGAGCGCAAAATGTCGCGCACCATTTGCGCACGTGCTTTGGGGTCGGGCAGCTCACGTTCAATGCGCAGCTTGTCGTTGCCGGCCAATTGAATGTGCTTGTTCTTTTGAATCAACTCAATGATGCGGAGGGGCTCAACGGGTGGGTTGGGTTTGAAGCTGATCACAATGACCCCCGGCGATGCATCAACCTTCACCACGCCATAAGGCACGCTGAGAACGCGCAGTCGATGAACATCCATCAGGGTTTGGGCTTGGGGTGGGAGCTTGCCAAATCGGTCGACTATTTCTTCTAGCAGGCCATCAATTTGATCTGACGTTTTGGCAGTGGCCAATTTTTTGTAAAACGACAAACGCAAATGCACATCGCCGCAATAGTCGTTGGGCAGCAGGGCAGGCGCGTGCAAATTGATGTCGGTGGCGGCTGACAAGGGGCTGAGCAAGTCGGGTTCTTTGCCGGCCTTCAAGCACCGCACCGCTTCGTTCAGCATTTCGTTGTAAAGCTGGAATCCAATTTCCAGCATGTTGCCGCTTTGGTTTTCGCCCAACACCTCGCCAGCACCGCGTATTTCCAAATCGTGCATGGCCAAATAAAAGCCACTGCCCAATTCTTCCATTTGCTGAATGGCGTCTAAGCGCTGTGCGGCTTGTTTGGTCAGGCCGTCAATTTCGGGCACCATCAAATAGGCATAAGCTTGGTGATGGCTTCGGCCCACACGGCCGCGCAATTGGTGCAATTGCGCCAAGCCAAATTTGTCGGCACGCGAAATCACAATGGTGTTGGCCGTGGGTACATCAATGCCGGTTTCAATGATGGTGGAGCACAGCAAAATGTTGTAGCGCTGCGCCACAAAGTCGCGCATCACTTTTTCCAATTCGCGCTCGGGCATTTGGCCGTGGGCCACCGCAATGCGCGCTTCAGGCAATATCTCTTCTAGCTTTTGCCGGCGGTTTTGAATGGTCTCTACTTCGTTGTGCAAGAAGTAAACCTGCCCGCCGCGTTTCAGTTCGCGCAGAACAGCTTCACGAATCACACCCACGCCTTCGTTGCGCACAAAAGTTTTGATGGCCAAGCGGCGCTGCGGCGCAGTGGCAATGACGCTCAAATCCCGAATGCCTTCTAGGGCCATGCCCAAGGTGCGGGGAATGGGCGTGGCGGTGAGGGTGAGCACATCCACTTCGGCGCGCATGGCTTTCATGGCTTCTTTGTGGCGCACGCCAAAGCGGTGCTCTTCGTCAATGACTAGCAAGCCAAGGTTTTTAAATTTGGTCGATTCGCTCAGAAGTTTGTGCGTGCCCACCACAATGTCCACAGTGCCATCGGCCAAACCTTTGAGGGCCTCGGTTACTTCTTTGCCAGAGCGAAAGCGCGACACTTCAGCCACCTTCACCGGCCACTTTGAGAAACGATCTTTCAAAGTTTGAAAGTGTTGTTCTGCCAAAAGCGTGGTGGGTGCCAAGATGGCCACTTGCTTGCCACCCGTGACCGCCACAAAGGCGGCGCGCAAAGCCACTTCGGTTTTGCCAAAGCCCACATCGCCGCACACCAATCGGTCCATGGGGCGAGGGCTGATCATGTCTTGTATAACGGCATGGATGGCCGCGTTTTGATCGGCGGTTTCATCGAAGCCAAAGTCGTTGGCAAACACTTCGTAGTCTTGCGGGCTATAACGGAAGGGGTGACCTTCGCGTGCAGCGCGCCTTGCATAAATGTTCAGCAACTCGGCAGCAGAATCACGCACTTGTTCTGCCGCTTTGCGTTTGGCTTTTTCCCACTGCCCACTGCCCAAGCGGTGCAAGGGCGCTTCATCGGCACTCACGCCGGTATAACGGCCAATCAATTGCAATTGGCTGACGGGCACATACAGCGTGGCTTTGTCGGCATATTCCAAATGCAAAAACTCTTGCAGGGCTGGCGTGCCATCTGGGTTCTTCTCGCCCAAATCCATGTTCACCAAGCCGCGGTACCGCCCAATGCCGTGGGCGTTGTGCACCACGGGGTCGCCCACATTGAGCTCCGACAAATCTTTGATGAGCGCTTCAACGTCGCTCACCTGTTCTTGTTTTTTCCTTCGCCGTGTGCTGACGCCCGCCGCAAAGAGTTCGGTCTCTGTGACCAAGTCAATGCCGGCTTCAAACCAATGAAAGCCCGAGTTCAAAGCCGCAGTGGCAATGCCTATTTTTTCATCGCTGGCTTGAAACTCTTTGAGGTCATCAAAGGCGGGTGGGTTGACGCCCCCTGTACGCAAAAAATCGAGCAAGCTTTCGCGCCTACCCGAGCTCTCTGCCAAGATCAACACTCGATGGGGCGTGCTTTGAATGTGCGCCTGCAATTTGCTCAAGGGCTCTTCTGCGCCGCGCACCACCGTGAGGTCGGGCAGGGTTTGCGCCAGCGTGTTGTCGGCGTTGCTTTCTGCGCTGTCTGGCGCTACCAGCCGCAGGGCCAGCTGTGCATGTTGGTTGGTGCCGGTATAAAACTGCTCTGCCGATAGAAACAAAGCTTCGGGCGGCAACGCGGGCCGCTCAGGATCGCCTTGCACCAACCGATAGCGGTCTTTGGTATCTTGCCAAAATCGTTGAAAGGCCGGCTCTAAATCGCCATGCAGCACCAAGGTGGCAGGCGCATCACTGCCTGCGCCCAAGTAGTCAAACACCGTGGCCGTTTGTTCAAAGAACAGTGGCAAATAATATTCAATGCCCGCGGTGGCCACCCCATGACCAATGTCTTTGTAAATGCGGCTTTTGGTGGGATCGCCGTCTAGCAACTCGCGCCACCGACTGCGAAACTTGGCTCGGGCCGCTTCGTCCATGGGGAATTCACGGCCAGGCAACAAGCGCACCTCGGGCACAGGGTACAAGCTGCGTTGGGTATCGGGATCAAAGGTGCGAATGGAGTCAATTTCATTGTCAAACAAATCGACCCTGTAGGGCACTTGTGAGCCCATGGGAAACAAATCAATCAGGCCACCTCGCACGGCGTATTCGCCCGGGCTCACCACTTGGCTCACATGGTTGTAGCCGGCCAAAGTGAGCTGGGCCTTGAGCTTGGCTTCGTCTAACTTTTGTTTGGTCTTGAATTGGAAGGTGTAGCCCGCCAAAAACGAAGGTGGCGCCAATCGGTACAAAGCGGTGGTGGCTGGAATGAACACCAAGTCGGCGCCTTCGGCTTTGTCGCGTTGGTTAATGCGCCAAAGTGTGGCCAAGCGCTCGCTAATCAGGTCTTGGTGGGGCGAAAAGGTGTCGTAGGGCAGCGTTTCCCAGTCGGGAAAAATGGCGCTGCGCAGGGTGGGTGCAAAGAAGGCCACTTCGTCCATGAGCCGCTGGGAATCTGCGGCGTCGGAGGTGACCACCGCCGTGAGACGCCCCTGGGCTTTTTCGCGCTCGGCCAGTTGGGCCAATAGCACGGCGTCTGCCGATCCCATGGGACGGGGCAGGGTAAAGCGTTTTCCTAAGCTAAGCGCGGGTAATTGCATGAACTCCAATAGTATAGTTGGCGTATTGGCACTCCTAAGCGATTCACGGTGAACCCTCCTGAAATTGACAGCCCTCAAGACCCTGCACACACAGCCTCTGTGGCGCGGTGTTTTGCGCTGGTGCCTTGTGCGGGCTCGGGCTCGCGTGCTGGCACGGTCAAGCCCAAGCAGTACGAGCGCATTGCCGGCCAAAG
>JAPLPO010000193.1 GCA_026400155.1 Burkholderiales bacterium
GGGCTACACCGGTATTTTGTCCTTGGGGCATGGTTTGTTCTTTGCCATTGGCGGTTATGCCATGGGCATGTACCTCATGCGACAAATTGGCACAGACGGCAATTACAAAAGCAACTTGCCAGACTTCATGGTGTTTCTCGATTGGAAAGAACTGCCTTGGCATTGGGCCTTGTCAGACAGTTTTGCGGCCACCTTGTTGTTGATTGTGCTGGTGCCTGCGGTGGTGTCGGGTGTGTTTGGTTACTTTGCTTTTCGATCACGTATCAAAGGCGTTTATTTTTCTATCATCACGCAGGCCATGACCTTTGCGGCCATGCTGCTTTTCTTCCGAAACGAAACAGGTTTTGGTGGCAACAACGGCTTCACAGACTTCAAGCGCATTCTAGATTTGCCATTGGCCACGCCCAACATGCGCATGATTTTGTTTGTCCTCACAGGACTGAGCTTGCTCGGATTCTTCCTCATGGCTCGCTGGCTGGTTCGCAGTAAATTTGGTCGAGTGTTGCAGGCCATTCGCGATGCCGAATCGCGCGTCATGTTCTCGGGTTATTCGCCGTTGCCTTACAAGCTCAGCATATGGGTGATCTCCGCCGTCATGTGCGGGGTGGCAGGTGCTTTGTACGTGCCTCAAGTGGGCATCATCAACCCGGGTGAAATGAGCCCTGCCAACTCCATTGAAATTGCAGTGTGGGCGGCTGTGGGCGGCCGCGGTAGCCTAATTGGTCCTGTGGTGGGTGCCTTCTTGGTCAATGGTGCCAAGAGTTGGCTGACCGTCACAGCGCCCGAGTTTTGGTTGTACTTTTTGGGTGCCTTGTTCATTGCCGTGACCTTGTTCTTGCCCAAGGGTGTGGTGGGCTTGGTGCAGCGCTTGAAGGGGGATCGGTCATGACCCCTGATTTGTTAAAGCAAGGCGCACAGCGGGTGGCCGAGCGCCTTGAGAAGACCAATACCGATACTGAATCTGGGGGGCGCGAAGCCAGTTATGGCCGCGTTAGTACACCGGGTGAAGTGGACGTATCGCACGGACGTATTTTGTATTTGGAAGATGTGAGTGTGAGCTTTGATGGCTTCAAGGCCATCAACAAACTCTCGTTGGACATTGCCCCAGGCGAGTTGCGCTGCATCATTGGCCCCAATGGCGCAGGCAAAACCACCTTGATGGACATCATCACGGGCAAGACGCGCCCCGATGAGGGCCAAGTGTTCTTTGGCAGCACCATCGATTTGCTGCGCCACAATGAACCCGAGATTGCCCAACTGGGCATTGGCCGCAAGTTTCAAAAGCCAACCGTGTTTGAGCATCTCTCGGTGTTTGAAAACTTGGAGTTGGCTTTGAAAACACCCAAAGGTGTGAAGGCCTCCATGTTTTCCAAGCTCGATTCTGCGCAATCCGATCGCTTGGCGGAAGTGCTGCACACCATTCACTTGGCCGACAGTGTGCTAGCGCAAGCTGGCAACTTGAGCCATGGTCAAAAGCAATGGTTAGAGATTGGCATGCTGCTCATGCAAGACCCCAAGCTTTTGCTGTTGGACGAACCGGTGGCTGGCATGACAGACCACGAAACAGAGCGCACCGCAGAGTTGTTTTTAAGCCTGAAGGGCAAGCACTCCTTGATGGTGGTGGAACACGACATGGGTTTTGTCAAAACCATTTCTGACATCGTCACCGTGTTGTGCGATGGCTCGGTGTTGGCGCAAGGCACTCTGGACCAAGTTCAAGCCGATGAGCGTGTGATTGAAGTTTATTTGGGCCGTTGAGAGGCATTGTCATGAATTTAACAGTCCAAAATATTCAGCAGTACTACGGTGGCTCGCACATCTTGCGTGATGTGAGTTTGCAAGCCAAGCAAGGCGAAGTGACGGTTTTGTTGGGTCGCAATGGCGTGGGCAAAACCACCCTCTTGAAATCATTGATGGGTGTGGTGCCCATCAAAAGTGGATCGGTTGTTCTGGGCACTCAAGATCTCACCCGCGCCACGCCCTACGAGCGCGCTCGCGCTGGTGTGGGTTATGTGCCGCAAGGCCGAGAAATTTTTGCGCGCTTAACGGTAGAAGAGAATTTGCAAATGGGCTTGGCCACACAACCAGGCAGCACGCCCATACCGTCTGAGTTGTTCGAGCTGTTTCCTGTGCTCAAGCAAATGCTGCACAGACGGGGCGGCGATTTGTCGGGTGGGCAGCAGCAGCAATTGGCCATTGCGCGGGCTTTGGCTGCCAAACCCAAATTGCTCATCTTGGACGAGCCCACAGAAGGTATTCAGCCCAGCATCATCAAAGACATTGGCCGAGTCATTCGGCGCTTGGCCGACGTGGGCATGCAAGGCCAGCGCATGGCCGTTTTGTTGTGTGAGCAGTACTACGACTTTGCCGAAGAACTGGCAGACACCTACATGGTGATGGAACGCGGCGAAGTCATTGCTCAAGGGCCTGGTCACGAGATGCAGGCCAAAGGCATCAGGCAGCTGGTATCGATCTAAACGCTCCAGATTCTGGGGGGCGTGCTTGGCAAGGCCCAGAGAGTGTGACGCCATACCGCCCAGACCTTTTTGAGCAAGTCCATGCTGGGTTCTACCAGAGGCGACATGACCCTGAGCACAATGACTTGTGGGTGAGCACAGGTAATGCCTGCTTGAAGACGAAGTGGATGCGCTTCCAGCACTTCCCGAGAGGCCTCAAGGGCTTGTGCGGCTCGTTGGGGCTCAATGTTGTGGCCCGACGCAAACACCAAGCTGGCCAAGCATTTTTGACCGGCCAGACCCAAAGGAGAATTGAGCCAGCGTGTGTCATCGCCCCTTAGATTGCCACGTTCTAGCCATACGCCTGGAATTTCAAGGTGCTGCTGAAAGTGGCCTTTCGCAAAGGCCATGTCGGAGGAAGGCAATCCCAACGCCGTCACATCCCAAGCCATCAATTCTGCGGTGGGTGCCAAATTGAATATAGCGCGATTCGTGGCCTCGCAATCGTTGTAGGCAATGGCCTCGAGTGGGAGCCATTCGAGCCGTGAACCAGGCGCTAACGTGGCTGTCACTTGCTGCAGCGCCGCTTGCCCCCCCGATTTGTAAAAGCGCGTTGCACTGGGTGTACTGACCAATGCATGCGCGCCTTCTGCCACGTTCACTTGAATATCCAGCGTATCACCCCCAACCAAGCCGCCTGGCGGATGCACTAGCACGTTGTGACAAATTTGATCGCCTTCTGGATAAAGGCTTTGCAGAATTCGCAGCGGGCCTTGGTGTAAATACCGGGCAACGCTGCGTTGAGACTCGCGGGTGTAATCAAGTTTGAGTTCAGCGCGCCAAGCCATGAGGGTTAATGTTATTTAGAAGAGGATTGTTGGAGGCCAATCAAGGCCCAAAGTTTTTTGTCTGTTTCAGTCAGTCTTTCAGAGCCTTCTACGGCCGCATTAAACTTTTCTTGATCGGTCAATAAGCTAAGTTGTCTAACTTGACCCAACAGGTGTTTGAAATGTTCAATGGTGTGGTCTGTATTGGTTGCTATTTTGTGCAAAGGCAGAATTGCAACGTCGTCCATCAGTTCGCGTTCTCGCTTCGCTTTTTCAATTAAGAGCTTCACTTCTTCATCACTCAAGTGCAAGCGCTTGGCTTCTGTTTTGATGTACAAAGCCTCTTCTTCGTCAATGTTGCCGTCTGCCAACATTTCGAAAAGCTTGTTCACCAAGGCTTCGCGGTCCGATTTAAGTTGATCACTGAAAGCTGAAGACAAAAGCGCAGCAGGGATGGCAAAAATACCAATGCCGATCAAAGCCAGGTGTGACGGGTGAAATATCGCCATATCCCACAGAGGCCAGTGTAATCACTGCCCAATAAATGGATTGGGGAATGTTCTCAAACTTTTCAGGCTGAGCTTCGTGCTCAAACAAATAGCCCAAGCTGGCGGTCATGACCACAAGCAGCAACATGATGAAGGCCGAGGCGGCCATCACAGGCCATTCACGAGCGATCACTTTCATCAGTGATTGTGTAGCGCCTGTGTAGCGCGTGAGCTTGAGCAATCGGAGCAAGCGGAACACCCGCATGAATCGCAAGTCAATCAGGTGGTGCAAGAACACCTCTAGGAAGAAAGGTGCAATGGCCAACAAGTCGATGATGGACGAGGTGGATTTGGCCAGCTTGAGCCTTCCCGATAAGGCCTTTTTGTAGCCGGGCTCTTCAACGCAACAGTACATGCGAAGGCAGTACTCAAAGGTGAAAATGGAAACCGCAATGGCATCCAGAATGAGGAACTCCGTGTTCAGCAAGTAATGAATGCTGTGCACAGATTCCAAGATCACGGCCAATACAGAGATGACCACCCAAACCACAATGAAGGAGTCATAAAGGTGGTGCAAGTCGCCACCGTAAGCACTGGGGAACACCAGTGCATGCACGCGCTGGCGGAAGGTGCGGCCTTTGTTGGCAATACTGAATGCTTTGTAAGCCGGAATTAAAACTCGGAAAAGTTTCAAGATTCGCAGCAGCCGCAAGAACCGAAGGTAGCGCAAGTCAATGGAAATAAAGGCTTGCAAAAAGAAGGGCAGGA
>JAPLPO010000215.1 GCA_026400155.1 Burkholderiales bacterium
AGCCTTTTGTGAGCAAAAAAGTATTTATCAAAACCTTCGGTTGCCAAATGAACGAGTACGACTCGGACAAAATGGCCGATGTCATGAAAGCCGCCGAAGGCTATGAGCCCACACAAGACGTCGAAGAAGCCGACCTCATTTTGTTCAACACCTGCTCGGTGCGAGAACGTGCTCAAGAAAAAGTCTTCAGCGATTTAGGCCGGGTCAAGCACCTCAAAGAACGCGGTGTGCTCATTGGCGTGGGCGGCTGCGTGGCCAGCCAAGAAGGTGCCGATATCATCAAACGCGCGCCCTATGTTGACGTGGTATTTGGCCCACAAACCTTGCACCGCCTGCCCGAACTTTTGGCGGCACGCAGCGCCAAAAAACGCCCGCAAGTGGACATCAGTTTTCCAGAAATTGAAAAGTTCGATCACTTGCCGCCCGCCAAAATGGACGGCCCTACCGCCTTCGTGTCCATCATGGAAGGTTGCAGCAAATATTGCAGCTACTGCGTGGTGCCCTACACGCGCGGCGAGGAAGTGAGCCGGCCGTTTGAAGACGTGTTGGTCGAAATAGCTGGCTTGGCCGAACAAGGCGTGCGCGAAATTACCTTGCTGGGTCAAAACGTCAATGCCTACCGCGGCAAGATGGGCGACACCGCCGAGATTGCCGACTTTGCCTTGCTCATTGAATACGTGGCCGATATGCCTGGCATTGAGCGCATTCGCTACACCACCAGCCACCCCAACGAGTTTACCCAGCGCCTCATTGATGTCTACGACAAAGTACCCAAGTTGGTCAGCCATTTGCACCTGCCCGTACAACACGGCTCCGACAAAATTTTGATGGCCATGAAACGCGGCTACACCGCGATGGAATACAAAAGCACCATTCGCAAACTGCGCGCCATCAGGCCCGACATGGCCATGAGCAGCGACTTCATTGTGGGCTTTCCGGGCGAAACCGAAGAAGACTTCAACAAAATGATGAAGCTCATTGACGATGTGGGCTACGACACCAGCTTCAGCTTTATCTTCAGCCCTCGTCCTGGTACACCTGCTGCCAACTTGCACGACGACACGCCACACGAGGTCAAACTGAAACGTTTGCACCACTTGCAAGCCACCATTGAAGCCAACGTCAAACGCATTGGCGACACTCGCCTTCAAACGGTACAACGCATTTTGGTAGAACGCCCAGCGCGCAAAGATGCCACCGAAATGGCAGGCCGCACCGAGTGCAACCGCGTGGTCAACTTTCCTGCAGGCCCCAATGGCATGCGCCTTGTGGGTCAGATGGTGGATGTGCGCATCAATACCGCGCTGTCACACTCATTGCGCGGCGAATTGGTATTGCCTGAATAAGGCTTAACGCTTCATGCCGGGGAAGCCGCCCCCGCCACCCAGACCGCCAAACCCGCCCATGCCCTTCATGCCGCCAAGGCGCTTCATCATCTTCATCATGCCGCCGCCCGACATTTTTTTCATCATGTCTTGCATCTGCTCAAACTCTTTGAGCAAGCGGTTCACCTCTTGCACTTGAACACCGGCACCCATGGCAATGCGGCGCTTGCGAGTGGCCTTGATGAGCTCAGGTTTGCTGCGCTCTTTTGGCGTCATGCTGTGAATGATGCCTTGCTTGCGCGCAATGTCTTTTTCGGCTTTGCCTAAATCCATGTTGCCAGCTTTGGCCGCCAACTGAGACGGCAGCTTGTCCATCAAACTCGACAAGCCGCCCATTTGCTTCATTTGCTGAATTTGTGCCAAGAAATCGTTCAAATCAAAACCAGTGCCGCTTTTGACTTTGGCAGCCAGCTTCTGTGCCGCCTCCATATCAACGCCGGCCGTGACTTGCTCCACCAAGGCCAGAATATCGCCCATGCCAAGAATGCGATTTGCCATGCGTGCCGCATCAAATGGTTCGAGACCATCCATTTTTTCAGCAACGCCAATAAATTTGAGCGGCACCCCAGTAACGCCGCGCACAGAGAGCGCAGCCCCACCGCGAGCATCACCATCCAGCTTAGTCAAAATGACACCGGTGAGTGGCAACG
>JAPLPO010000233.1 GCA_026400155.1 Burkholderiales bacterium
AGGTGGAGTTCATCACACCCCAGCCCCAGTTGACAACGTAGTCAGGGCGATCGCGGCGAATTTGCAACCAGGTTGATTTTTGCTCAACGCCAGGGTGTGTCACGGGCAACAAGCTCAGCTTGAAGCCGTGCATGGCTGCGCGCTCTTGCAAAATAGGAATGGCTTCTTTGCCGAAGGGGCTGTCGTGGTAAACCAAGGCAATGTGTTTGCCCTTGAGTTTGTCAGCGCCGCCAGCTTTTTTAGCAATGTCTTGAATGATCACATCGCCTGCCACCCAATAAGTGCCAGCCAATGGGAAGTTCCATTTGAAGACGCCGCCGTCAGCAGATTCGCTGCGGCCGTAGCCAGCAGTGATCAAAGGAATTTTGTCGCCAGGGGCTTTTTCAGTCAAGGCAAAGGTAATGCCTGTGGACAGTGGCTGGAACACGGTGGCGCCGCCATTTTTGCCTTTCAGGCGCTCATAGCACTCCACACCACGGTCAGTGGCATAGCCTGTTTCGCATTCTTCGAAACTGACTTTCACGCCGTTGATACCGCCACGTGCATTGACGAGCTTGAGGTAGTCGACGTAGCCATTGGCAAATGGCACGCCGTTGGGCGCGTAAGCACCCGTTCTGTACACCAGCACTGGGAAGAATTGCTCTTTGGTTTGTGCGGTGGCAACAGTACTGACCAGCGCGCTGGAAAGTCCTGCAGCAGCCACTGTAACGGCTAGAGCGAGTTGACGAAGCTTCATGGTTGTCTCCTGTAAAAAGTAAAAGTGTGAAGCACTACGGAAAAAATCAGTGAGGGAAAGGCCAGAGGCGAAGTTTTTGCTTTGCCACAGACCACAGTTTTGCCAAGCCATGCGGCTCAACAATCAAGAACCAAACAATCAAGGCACCAAAAATCATGAACTCTGTGTGAGAGATGGCGGCAGTGGAAATGACCACGCCCACCAAGCTGCCCACCCAAGGCAAAAACTGATTTAGAAAAATGGGCAGAACCACAATGAATGCAGCACCAAAAAAGCTGCCCATGATGGAGCCCATGCCGCCAATGATCACCATGAACAGCAATTGGAATGAGCGATCAATGGAAAACGCTGCAGGCTCCCAAGAGCCCAAATGCACAAAGCCCCACAAAGCGCCCGCAACGCCCACAATGAAGGAGCTCACTGCAAAAGCACTTAGCTTGGCATACATGGGACGAATGCCAATGACTGCCGCGGCCACGTCCATGTCGCGAATGGCCATCCACTCACGGCCAATGGCTGAACGCACCAAGTTTTTGGCAAGCAAAGCAAACACCACCAAAAAGGTCAAGCAGAAAAGATATTTTTCAACCGGGCTTTGGATGACCAAGCCCATGACATTCAAGTTAGACACGTTAACCGAGCCTGAAGCTGTGTTGTTGGTAAACCAGCCCACGCGCAAGAAAGCCCAATCGCAAAAGAATTGGGCGGCCAAGGTGGCCACGGCCAAATAGAGGCCCTTCACCCGCAAACTTGGAATGCCAAAGAATACGCCCACCAAGGTTGCAAAAAATCCACCACTCAACAGCGCAAGGATCAGAGGCATGCCATCAATGCGAACGTAGGTGTTGTAGGCCATGTAGGCGCCGACTGCCATGAAGGCACCGGATCCCAAAGATATTTGGCCGCAATAGCCCACCAAGATGTTGACGCCCAAGGCAGCCAAAGCCAAGATCAAGAAAGGAATCAAGATGGCCCTGAACATGTATTCGTCGACCAAGAAGGGCACGCCAATGAAGGCGAAGGCAATCAAGGCCAAGATAGCCCAACGGTCTTGAGCGATGGCAAAAATTTGCTGGTCACTTCTGTAAGAAGTTTTGAATTGACCGTTTTCTCTATAGAACATGTTGTTTTTCCTTAGACGCGATCAATGATTTTTTCGCCAAACAAACCTTGGGGTCGGAACAGCAAGAAGACCAATGCAAGGACATACGCAAACCAAATTTCAATGCCGCCACCCACATAAGGGCCCAGAAAAACCTCTGACAGTTTTTCGCCAACACCAATGATCAGGCCACCAATGATGGCGCCTGGCACAGACGTGAGGCCACCCAAAATAATGACGGGCAGTGCGCGCAAAGCAACCGTGGTCAAGGAGAACTGGACGCCCATTTTGGAGCCCCAAATAATGCCCGCCACCAAAGCGGTGATGCCTGCCACAAACCACACAATGACCCAAATGCGATTGAGCGGAATGCCAATGGACTGCGCAGCTTGATGGTCATCGGCCACCGCACGCAGCGCACGACCTGTGCTGGTTTTTTGGAAAAACAAAGACAAAGCAATCACCAGCAGAGCCGCAATCAAAGCCGCATAAACATCTTCCAAGTTGACCAGCACACCGCCAGGGAAAACGGAGTCCAACAAAAAGACGGGCTCTTTGGGCATGCCCACATCGATCTTGTAAATGTCGCTGCCAAAAATAGTCTGGCCCAAACCATCGATGAAGTAAGTGATACCCAGCGTGGCCATGAGCAGAGTCACGCCTTCTTGGTTGACCAAGTGACGCAAGACCAAGCGCTCAATGAGCCAGGCCAACAAAAACATCAAAGCGGCCGCCAAACCAAAGGCGATGACGTTGCTCAGAATCTTGTTGTCCAAACCCAATATGCCGGGCACCCATTCGGCAAAACGAGCCATGGCCAAAGCCGCAAACAGCACCATCGCGCCTTGCGCGAAATTGAACACGCCAGAGGCTTTGAAAATCAGCACGAAGCCGAGTGCCACCAAGGCATACAGCATGCCGGCCATGAGGCCACCCAGTAGAGCTTCCAAGAAAAATGCCATGTTGTTCTCCTCAATGACTGGTGCCAAGATAGGCACTGATCACTTCTTCGTTGTTACGCACTTCTTCGGGAGTCCCGTCGCCGATTTTTTTGCCGTAATCCAGCACCACCACGCGGTCTGAAATGTCCATCACCACACTCATGTCGTGTTCGATCAGCACAATGGTGGTGCCAAACTCGTCGTTCACATCCAAGATGAAGCGACTCATGTCCTGCTTTTCTTCGACGTTCATGCCGGCCATGGGTTCATCGAGCAACAAGACTTGTGGCTCCATGGCCAGGGCACGACCCAGGTCAACCCTCTTTTGCAATCCGTAAGGCAGTTGGCCCACCGGTGTTTTGCGATGTGCCTGGATTTCAAGAAAGTCGATGATGTGTTCGACAAAATCTCGATGCTGCTCTTCTTCCGCTTGGGCTGGGCCAATGCGCAAGGCCTGCATGAAAATGTTGCTCTTGATGCGCAAGTTGCGGCCGGTCATGATGTTGTCAATCACGCTCATGCCTTTGAACAAGGCCAAGTTTTGAAACGTGCGGGCGACACCCATTTCGGCCACTTGGCGGCTGTCCATGTGGTCAAAGGTTTGACCTCGAAATGTGATGCTGCCTTCTTGCGGTGTGTAAACCCCGTTGATGCAATTGAGCATGGAGCTTTTTCCCGCACCATTGGGGCCAATGATGGCGCGAATTTCATGTTCTTTCACGTTGAAAGAAATATCGGTAAGCGCTTTCACGCCACCAAACCGGAGGCTGATGTTGTTCACATCCAAAATGACGTCGCCAATTTTTTTGGTCATGCTGATTTCTCTGTGTTGAGGCAAGCCGCGTTCAAGCTGCAGCCTTCACGGGGACAAATGTTTTGGCATCTGAAATACGGAGGGTGGCGCTCACACTGCCGGTGCGGCCATCTTCAAATTTCACAACCGTTTCAATGAACTGGCTGGCCAAGCCGCCATACAAAGCGTCGACCAAGGGCAAGTATTTCTCGGCAATGAAGCCGCGACGTACTTTGTTGGTGCGCGTCAGTTCGCCATCGTCAGCATCGAGTTCTTTGTGCAGCACCAAGAAGCGACTGACTTGGCTGCCTGCCAGCAATGTGTCTTCGGCCAAATCGGCATTGACTTGCTCAACACACTCCCGAATGAGTTCATAGACTTCCGGCTTTTGCGCCAAGTCGGCGTAACCGGCATAGGGCAAATTGCGGCGCTCGGCCCAGTTGCCCACAGCATCAAAATCGATGTTGATCATGACGCACACTTTTTCGCGCTGGTCCCCATAGGCCACCACTTCTTTGATGTGCGGGAAGAACTTGAGTTTGTTCTCGACGTACTTAGGCGCAAACATGGCGCCGTCGTTGCTACCGCCTTTGATGCGGCCTACGTCTTTCACACGGTCAATGATTTTGAGGTGGCCATGGCTGTCTAAAAAGCCTGCATCGCTGGTGTGATACCAACCGTCTGCTGTCAGAACTTCGGCAGTGGCTTCTGGGTTTTTGTAATAGCCTTTGAGCAGACCAGGTGACTTGACCATAATCTCGCCGTTGTCGGCCACCTTGATTTCAACCCCGCGGCAAGGCACGCCCACGGTATCGGCACGGGCTTGGTTGTCGGGCTGTAAGCACACAAATACAGCGGTTTCGGTGGAACCATAAAGCTGTTTCAAGTTGACGCCAATGGAGCGGTAAAAGCTGAACAAATCGGGGCCAATGGCTTCACCCGCGGTGTAGGCCACGCGCACGCGGCTAAAGCCAAGGCTGTTGCGCAGAGGGCCGTAAACTATTAAGTTGCCCAGGCAATACATCAGGCTGTTGAACAAGCCAATCGATTCGCCCTCCATGCGCTTCGGGCCCACTTTCATGGCCAAGCTCATGAAGTATTTGTACAAGCTGCGCTTCAAGCTGCTGGCATCTTCCATGCGAATGCTCACACTGGTGAGCATGCCTTCAAACACCCGAGGCGGTGCAAAGTAATAGGTTGGACCAATCTCTTTCAGGTCGATCATGACGGTGGCAGAAGACTCAGGGCAATTGACAACGTAGCCGGCCACCAACCACTGTGCGTAGCTGAAAATGTTTTGACCAATCCAAGCCGGCGGCAAATAGGCCAGCACGTCTTCGTTGGAAGTGAGTCGATCAAATTCGGCCCCCGCTTGCGCGCGGTCAATCAGGGTGCCATGCGTGTGCACTACCCCTTTGGGATTGCCTGTGGTGCCTGATGTGAAGAACATGGCGGCCACGTCGTCTTTGGTGCCAGCTTCAACTTGTTCTTTGTAAAACTGGGGGTGCTGCTTGGAAAAAGCTTCTCCCGCTGCCAACAACTCGTCCATCGAACCGAGACCGGGTTCATCGTATTTGCGCAAGCCCCTGGTGTCATCGTAATAAATGTGCGTGAGTGCGGTGTAGGTTTCACGCACTTCCAACATTTTGTCGACTTGCTCTTGATCTTCCACCACGCACAAACGCACATCGGCATTGTTCATGGGAAAGACACACTCAGACGCCGCTGCGTCTTGGTACAAAGGAATGGGGATGGCGCCCAGCGATTGCGCCGCCAACATGGTGGCGTAGAGACGAGGACGGTTAGAGCCCACCACAACCATGTGCTCGCCGCGCTTTAGGCCAGCTTGGTGCAGGCCACAAGCCATGTGAGCCACCATGGTGGCCATGTCTTGCCAACTGATGGTTTGCCAAATGCCATATTCTTTTTCACGCATGGCTGGCGCGGAGGGTCTTTGCGAGGCGTGCGTCAACAGCAATTGAGGAAAGGTCGTCTGCATACGGGTCCTGGTTGATCTCAGTCTTTCCCACTAAAGAGAGACTGGTTAAATTCTGAATCTGGATGCTAGACTTTGATTTGACGCTAAGTTGTCGTTTCGACGACAATCTGAAGATTCACCCACTAGGATTTTCCCTAGGGTTTTCAACGTCTTACAGCAAATTGACATGACATCTGATCTGCATCAAAGAAGGCGCCCGCCCACCGAAGAGGAATTGGCCAGTATCCCTTGGCTGGTTTTGCTCTTGCCCAAAGAGCGTGAGCGTGCCATCAACGTCTTGCGCGTGGGGGATGCCGAAAAAGGTGATTTTGTGTGCCGCGTGGGTCGCCCTGTCACTTATTGGTTTGGCACCGTGTCGGGGCTGCTGAAAATGAGCACCGACAACGAAGATGGCCAAACCATGACCTTCACGGGGGTACCGCCAGGCGGCTGGTTTGGCGAGGGCACCGCTTTGAAACGCGAGGCTTACCGCTACAACATTCAAGCCTTGCGAGCCAGTGTGGTGGCGGGCTTGCCACTGGACACCTTTCATTGGCTGATTGACAACTCGTTGGGCTTTAACCGTTTTGTGATGAACCAACTGAATGAGCGATTGGCGCAGTTCATTGCGGCCAGAGAGTTTGACCGATTGAACAATCCTGATTTGCGCGTAGCCCGCAATTTGGCCGCGCTGTTCAATCCGGTTCTCTTTTCAGGGGTGGGCGATTTGCTGCGAATAACCCAGCAAGAATTGGCCTATTTGGTGGGTCTGTCGAGGCAGCGCGTGAATGAAGCCTTGATCCACCTGCAAGAAGAGGAACTCATCCGCGTTGAATATGGCGGCGTTCGAATTTTGGATTTGCAAGGCCTTCGAACACGCCTGATTGACCGCAGAAACAGGGACAATCAGTCCAAAGCATCCGATTTATGAACCAGCCTCCTTCAAAGCCAAACTTTGTGCGCGCACCAAGACCTGCCAACGCGGTCTCTAGCGCTCACCCCAGTGCGTCCGGCGCCACCACGGTGCGCTTGAACAAACGCATGGCTGAATTGGGGCTTTGTTCACGGCGTGAAGCCGATGCCTGGATTGAGCAAGGCTGGGTCATGGTCAATGGCCAAGTGGCCGAAATGGGCATGCAAGTGGGCTCCACAGATCGCATCACGGTAGAGCGCGCTGCCCAAGAACAGCAAGAACAGCAAGTGACGGTGCTGCTGCACAAACCCATGGGTTATGTGAGTGGGCAAGCAGAGGATGGGCATGAACCGGCCATGGTGCTGTTTCAAGCGCGCAATCAATGGTCGGGCGACACCACCCGAATTCGTTTCAGCCCCGCGCAGTTCAAAGGTCTGGCGCCTGCAGGCCGCTTGGATATTGACTCTGTGGGCATGCTGGTGATGACACAGGATGGTCGCGTGGCGCGTCAGCTCATTGGCGAAGACGCCGACATGGAGAAAGAATACTTGGTGCGCGTGACTTGTGCGGGGCCGCAAGGCGATATTGCGGTCAACGTGCAAGCGCATTTTCCGGCGGCACAGATGCAACGCTTAAGGCATGGCCTCAGTTTGGATGGCAAACCCTTGAAACCGGCGCAAGTGGAGTGGCAAAACCCAGAGCAACTCCGCTTTGTGCTGAAGGAAGGCAAGAAACGTCAAATTAGGCGCATGTGCGAGCAAGTGGGTCTGAAAGTGGTGGGGCTCAAGCGCATTCGCATGGGCCGCATCAGCTTGGGAGCTTTGCCGGTAGGGCAGTGGCGTTATTTGGGCCCCAAAGAGTCGTTTTAACGCTTCTTATGCCTTAAAAACCCCTTGAAATTTTCCAACCCATCCCCAACTCTCAAGTTGCGGCTGTTTTGGCCCTTGCCGTCTGTGCGGCAGAACCTTTTTAAACCCTATTAACCGCTATCCAGAAGATGACTAAAAAGACCCATGCTTTCCAAGCCGAAGTGGCCCAACTGCTTCATTTGGTCACCCACTCCCTGTATTCCAACCCCGAAATTTTTGTACGCGAATTGGTGTCCAACGCTTCAGACGCCTGCGACAAACTGCGATTCGAGGCTTTGAACAACGATGCGCTGTTCGAGAGTCAGCCCAATTTGGAAGTTCGTTTGTCATTTGACACCGAGGCCAAGACCCTGACCATTACCGACAACGGCATTGGCATGACGGCGCAAGAAGCCATCGACAATTTGGGCACCATTGCCAAGAGCGGTACCAAGGACTTTGTGAGCAAGCTCTCGGGCGATCAAAAGGCCGATGCACAACTTATTGGCCAGTTTGGCGTGGGCTTCTATTCTGGTTTCATTGTGGCCGACAAGATCACTGTGGAAACGCGCCGCGCCGGCGCGCCTGCATCCGAGGG
>JAPLPO010000171.1 GCA_026400155.1 Burkholderiales bacterium
CCAACAACATGGCCAAACGGTCTCTTTCTAGGCCCACAGACAACCTGCGCGGGCTGGGTCCGCCGCTGTCGACCAGCGCTTGAATTTCGACCAAAAGGGGCCGTGTGCCCTCCAAAGTGACCATGACACAACTGCCCGCCACAGGCTCTGCATGTTGCGACAAAAAGATGGCGCTGGGGTTGGACACGCCCTTAAGGCCTTTTTCGGTCATGGCAAAAACGCCAATTTCATTGACGGCGCCAAAGCGATTTTTGATGGCCCGAATGAGGCGGAAGCTGCTGTGGGTGTCGCCCTCAAAGTACAAGACCGTGTCGACCATGTGTTCCAAAACACGCGGTCCTGCCAAGGCCCCTTCTTTGGTGACGTGGCCTACCAAGACGATGGCCGTGCCGGTGGCTTTGGCGGCGCGCGTGAGGTGAGCAGCGCATTCTCGAACTTGTGCCACCGAGCCGGGCGCGGAGGTGAGTTGGTCGGAATACACCGTTTGAATAGAGTCGATGACCGCGATGTGAGGGCGCTCGCTTTGCAGCGTGGCCAGAATTTTTTCGAGCTGAATTTCGGCCAGCACTTGGACTTGGCTGTGGTCTAGCCCTAGGCGTCTGGAGCGCAGAGCAACCTGGGCGCCACTTTCTTCACCTGTGACATAAAGGGTGTTCATGCCTTTGCGCTGAAGGGCGTCGAGGGCTTGCAACAGCAAGGTGGACTTGCCAATGCCGGGATCGCCGCCAATCAAGACCACGCCGCCTTCCACCACACCACCGCCCAAGGCGCGGTCGAGTTCTTCGATGCCGGTAGGGCTGCGGTCGACGTCGGTGGCTTCAATGTCGCCCAATTTGGTGAGCTCAGCCGTTTTGGCCAGCGCTTGAAATTGGCTGGTGTACCTGTTTTTGGCGCCGCCACCCGCATCGAGCGTGCTTTCAATGAGGGTGTTCCATGCGCCGCAGGCTGGACATTTGCCCAACCAACGCGGCGTGGTGCCGCCGCAATCTGAACAAGTGAAAATGGTTTTGTCTTTGGCCATGACGCAAGCCTAACACTGTGAAGAAGACAAATGTGCCACCTTGGGTGTCAGGCCCAAGCTTGTAAGAGTTTGTGCGCGATATCGGCGGCAGGCAAGGCTTCGCAGTCAGAAGCATTTTGACCCGACCACAAGGGTGAATACCCGCTCTGACCTTTGGCTTCTGCTGCTGCGCGCAAAGGCGCGACGGCCGCAGTGGCCAAGGGAAAAGCCGGGGCCATTGGATTGAGCGGGCCATAGTCGCGCATGAATTGGTTGACAATGCCGCGCGCGGGCCGACCGCTGAACAGATTGGTCAAGGCGGTGTGCCTTGCGGCATCTGACATCAGGGCTTGGCGGTGCAAGGCGCTGGTGGTGGCTTCGTGGCTGGTTAAAAAAGCGGTGCCCACTTGAACCGCGCTGGCACCCAACATCTTGGCGGCGCGCACCGCCGCTGCATTGGAAATGCCGCCTGCAGCAATCACGGGGACGTTCACGGCTTTTTTGATTTGGGGCAGCAAAGCCAAGGTGCCTATTTGGGTGCTCAGATCTTCTGTGAGAAACATCCCGCGATGGCCGCCCGCTTCAAGGCCCTGTGCAATGATGGCGTCGGCACCATGTTGTTCAAGCCACTGCGCCTCTTGCACGGTGGTGGCAGAGGACCAAACTTGAATTCCCCAAGCCTTGATTTGCGCCACCCATTCGGCTTTGGGCAGTCCAAAGTGGCAGCTAACGACGGCAGGTTTGAACTGACCCAACATCGCCAAACTTTCCTCGCTGAACGGTGCGCGGCCGGGGCCGGAGCCCACAGCAGCGGGGTCAATGCCATGGGCTTGATAAGCCGGGGTGAGCTTTAGGCGCCAAGCAGCTTCTGTCTCTGCTTGCTCGGCTGGCGCTTTGTGACAGAAAAAATTGACATTCACTGGCAACAGCTCGCCCCAAAGGCTGGTCTTGCGGGTGTTGCCTCCAATGTCTATGCCTTTGCCTATGTCAATGGCTTCGGCAAATTCGATCAGTTCATTTTGCAGTTGCTCGCTGGTGAGCATGGCCGCAGGAATGCTGCCAAGGCCGCCTGCCTTGAACACGGCAGCCGCAAGACGGTGGTTTTGCGATCCAGCCATGGGGGCCTGAATCAGTCGGAGCGAGTGGGCGTCAAAAAATGAAGTGCGCATGTGCCAATTATTCCCTCAGCGCGGGCCCATCCGATGAGCCATGTCGTCAATATTGAAGGAAGTTCGGGTTAACCCGATTGGGCTCGTCTTGAAAATTCATTTAACATGTTAAATAAATTCAAGCCCATGAAATATCAAACCTTTGCTCATCGCAATTTGCCGCGGCTGCTGCTCCAAGCACGCGAGGCGGTGATGGCGCACACCCGGCCCAGTTTGCGAGAGCATGGTTTGTCGGACCAGCAATGGCGGGTCTTGCGGGTGCTGGGCGAACATGCCCATTTCACGGAGGGTGTGGAGACGGGGCGGGTTGCCAGAGAAGCCTTTTTACTCGGGCCAAGCTTGACGGGCGTTCTAACGCGCATGGAGCGCGATGGCCTGATTGAGCGGCGCCGTTGTCCCCAAGATGCGCGCCGAACAGTGGTGCGCGCAACCCCACTGGGCTTGTCCAAGGTAGCTCAGTTGTCGCAAGCCATTGAGGCGCATTACGAATGGATGGAAAGCGAATTGGGAAAACAAAAATTGGCCCAGTTGTACCAACTGCTGGACACCCTGATTCAGTTGGAAACATCACCCATCGACGAACCTTTCGCAGAAATGGACTAATCAAGATGACTCAAAATGCTTCAATGGCCTCAGGCTATTGGCCTCAAGGCACCGTTTACGGCGCCTTGCTCAACTTTCAGCAAGAGTGGCAAATCAGAGCGCCGCAAATGCCAGAGGCACCCTACAAAGGCGCGCCCAAAGTGCCCGTGCTTTTCATCAAAACTGCCAACACCTTCACGCCTTCTGGCGGCCGCATCGCGTTGCCAGCTTCTGTGGCCGAAGTCGATGTCGGCGCCAACTTGGCTTGGATTTTTGGGGCATCTGCCCAACCGCTTGCGTGTGTGTTGGTCAATGATGTGTCGATTCCGCATGAGAGTTATTACAGACCGCCAGTGAAGTTCAAATGTGTCGATGGTTTTTTAGGGGTGGGCTCAAGCACCAGCGGCATTGATCAGGTCAACACTGATGCGGTGGTGTTAACGGTCAAGGTGAATGGCCAAGAAGTGCAGCGTGTGAACTACGCAGAAACCATTCGCAAATCAAAAGAATTGTTGGCCGATATTTCTGAATTCATGACCTTCCAAGAAGGTGACGTGCTGTTGCTGGGCAGTGATTGCTTGCCCGATGGCAAACGCCCTCGCGCCAAAGCAGGTGATGTGGTGGAAATTTCAGCCGATGGTTTTGAAACTTTGGTGAATGCCTTCATTGGAGGTGCTGTATGAAGCACGCACGCATTGCATGGGCTGGCGCTATTCACGACGCGGTGGAATCGGAGGGCCAGTTGTTGCTTACGCGCAGCCCGTGGGCCGGCAAACGCTTGTCCTTTGACGAGGTGGTGTGGTTGCCGCCTTTGCCGCCAGTGCCTCAGGCCAGAACCATCTTGGCTTTGGGATTGAACTACGCCGACCATGCCAAAGAATTGGCGTTCAAAGCGCCTGAAGAGCCCTTGGTGTTTGTCAAAGGCGAGGGCTCGCTCATTGGTCACAAGGCCCATACACGCAGACCGCAAGGCGTGACTCACATGCACTATGAATGTGAGTTGGCTGTGGTGATTGGCCGCACAGCCAAGCATGTGAAAAAAGAAAAAGCTTTGGATTATGTGGGCGGCTACACCGTGGCCAACGACTACGCCATTCGCGACTATTTGGAAAATTGGTACCGACCCAACTTTCGCGTGAAAAACCGCGACACCTGCACGCCTATTGGCCCTTGGTGGGTGGATGCCAAAGACATCCATGAGCAGTACGGCAGTCCCATGAATTTGAATTTGCAAACCACCGTCAATGGCAAAGTGACGCAAAGCGGGCACACGCGCGACATGATTTTTGATGTGCCCACCTTGATTGAATACTTCAGCGCCTTCATGACCTTGCAGCCAGGCGATTTGATTTTGACAGGCACACCCGATGGCGTGGTCAATTGTGAAGTGGGTGATGTGATTGTCACCAGCATAGAAGGCGTGGGTGATTTGATCAACACCTTGGGCGAATAGCCAAGCTGAATCTCAGACAGAAACTCAGACAGAAATTCAGACAGAAATTCAGACATATGCCAGCATCAGAACAACACAGGAAGCACCATGCGCATTGACCATTTGATTGACGGCCGAAAAGTCGCCAGCTCACACACCTTCGAAAGCATTGACCCGGCCACTCAAGAAGTCTTGGCCGAGGTGTCGTCGGGTGGTGAGCTTGAAGCCAAGCAAGCCGTGGCAGCTGCCAAAGCGGCTTTCCCAAAGTGGGCTGCCACGCCTGCCACCGAGCGCGCCAAGATCATGCGCAAGTTGGGCGAACTTATCACCAAGCATGTGCCAGACATTGCCGAAACAGAAACCCGCGATTGTGGTCAAACCATTTCGCAAACAGGCAAGCAATTGGTGCCACGGGCCGCAGACAATTTTTCTTACTTTGCAGAAATGTGCACACGGGTGGATGGCCACACCTATCCCACTCCCACGCACCTGAACTACACCTTGTTTCACCCAGTGGGTGTGTGTGCCTTAATCAGCCCCTGGAATGTGCCCTTCATGACGGCCACATGGAAAGTGGCGCCTTGCTTGGCCTTTGGCAACACAGCGGTGTTGAAAATGAGCGAGTTGTCGCCTATGTCGGCAGCGCGTTTGGGAGAGTTGGCCTTGGAAGCCGGCGTGCCTCCAGGCGTCTTGAATTTGGTGCACGGCTATGGCCGCGACGCTGGCGAGCCCTTGGTGTCGCACCCCGATGTGCGCGCCATTTCATTCACAGGTTCTACAGCCACTGGCAACCGCATTGTGCAAAGCGCGGGCCTTAAAAAGTTCAGCATGGAGTTGGGTGGCAAATCGCCCTTCGTGATTTTTGAAGACGCCGATTTGCCACGCGCATTGGACGCCGCCGTGTTCATGATTTTCATCAACAACGGCGAGCGTTGCACAGCGGGCAGCCGGATCTTGGTGCAGCAAAGTATTTACGCCGACTTTGTGCAGAAATTCACAGAGCGCGCCAAACGCATTTCGGTGGGCGACCCACTGGATGAGAACACCATCGTGGGCCCCATGATCAGCCAAGCGCATTTGGCCAAAGTCAAAAGCTACATCGAGCTGGGCCCCAAAGAAGGCGCCACTCTTTTGTGCGGCGGTTTGGACAAACCTTCTTATGCGCCTGAACTCTCTGATCGAGTGAAGAAAGGCAACTTTGTTTGGCCCACCGTGTTTGCCGATGTCGACAACCGCATGAAAATTGCCCAAGAAGAAATCTTTGGCCCTGTGGCTTGCTTAATTCCATTTCGCGACGAAGCGCACGCCATTGAATTGGCCAACGACATTCAATATGGTTTGTCCAGTTATGTGTGGACTGAAAATATTGGCCGTGCGCACCGTGTGGCAGCAGCGGTTGAAGCCGGCATGTGTTTTGTCAACAGCCAAAATGTGCGCGACTTGCGCCAGCCCTTTGGTGGCACCAAAGCCAGCGGCACCGGCCGTGAAGGCGGCACTTGGAGCTACGAGGTTTTTTGCGAACCTAAAAACGTGGCCGTGTCGATGGGCTCACACCACATTCCACATTGGGGGGTCTGAGCATGGGACAAGTTTCACTCGCGGCCAAAATCACGCATGTGCCGTCCATGTATTTGAGCGAGTTGGACGGCCCGCAAAAAGGCACACGCCAAGCCGCCATTGAGGGTCACCAAGAAATTGACAGACGTTGCCGCGCCATGGGCGTTGACACCATTGTGGTGTTTGACACGCATTGGCTGGTGAACTCGGCTTACCACCTGAACAACGCAGTGCACTTCAAAGGCAACTACACCAGCAATGAACTGCCGCATTTCATCAGCAACATGCCCTATGAGTACGATGGCAATCCCGTACTCGGGCACATTTTGGCCAAGGCTTGCAATGAAGCAGGCGTGACCACCTTGGCCCACGAGCACACCAGCTTGGCTTTGGAATATGGCACCTTGGTGCCTATGCGCTACATGAACGCCGACAGGCACTACAAAGTGATTTCGGTGTCGGCACTGTGCATGGTGCATTCTTTGTCCGAAAGCGCGCAACTGGGTTGGGCCATGCGCTGTGCCGTTGAGCAGCACTACGATGGCAAGGTGGCCTTCTTTGCCAGCGGTTCTTTGTCGCACCGCTTTGCACAAAATGGTTTGGCACCCGAATACGCCAACAAAATGTGGAGCCCTTTTTTAGAGCAGTTAGATCATGGCGTGGTTGACATGTGGCAGCGCGGCGATTGGAAAACTTTCTGCGCCATGCTCCCCGAGTACGCTGCCAAAGGCCATGGCGAAGGCTTTATGCACGACACCGCCATGTTGCTCGGTGTTTTGGGATGGGATCGGTATGAAGGCCAAGCCGAAGTGGTCACGCCTTATTTCCCAAGTTCTGGCACCGGGCAAATCAACGCAGTGTTTCCGGTCACCCCTGTCCATGACGAAGCGGGCCAGTCAGTGCATTCGCTCAACCTCAAAAGCTTGAAAGATCCTGCAGCGGTTTACGCTGCGGGCGCGAGCCGTCTCTGATTTATTTTTGAAAGCACTCACATGCCTCATTTGGTCATTCTTTATACCGGTCAATTGGATGCCGAAACCAATATGAAAGTCTTGTGCCGTGACTTGGCCGACGCCATGTTGAGTGTGGTTGATGAAGCGGGCAAACAAGTCTTTCCAACTGGCGGTACCCGCGTGTTGGCTTACCCGGCGCCGCACTACGCGGTTGCCGATGGCGGTGCGGGCGGACGAAAGGCTGCTATGTTTGACAGCAATCCGCATGGGGGCTCTGAAGATTACGCCTTTGTCTATTTGAATGTTCGCATGGGCAAGGGACGCAGTGCGGCCACGCATCAAAGTGTCGGTGAAGTTTTGGTCGAAGTGACAAAAAAACACTTCGCTGATTTGTTTGCCAAACGCCACATTGGAATCACTTTGCAAATTGACGAAGGCCCCGAGGTGTTTGACAACAAACACAACAACATCCACCCCCTGTTTGCAGCGCTTTAAGCCCTTTCACAAAGAAGACAATGTTTGATTCAAAACGCATCGCAGAACTGGCTTCAGAATTGCAGCAAGCGCAGAGAACACGCCAACAGGTGGCTCACTTTTCCAAACGCTTTCCAGACATGACCATCGAAGACGGCTACCGCGTGAGCCGTGCTTGGGTGGCGCTGCAATTGGCAGAAGGGCGTCAAGTGATTGGACACAAAATTGGCCTGACGTCTCGTGCCATGCAGCAAGCCAGCCAAATTGACGAGCCCGATTACGGCACCTTGCTTGACAACATGCTCTACACCTGCTCGCCAGCCAAGGTACTTGACATTGCCCACACCGATTTTGTGGTGCCCCGCGTCGAGGTTGAATTGGCCTTCGTGTTGAAGAAAGATTTGCAGGGCCCCAACGTGACGGTGGCAGAAGTTTTGGCAGCCACAGAATACGTCACGCCTGCCATTGAAATCATCGATGCACGCATCGAACAATTTGACCGTGACACCAAAGTCATGCGCAAAGTCTTTGATACCATCAGCGACAACGCCGCCAATGCAGGCATTGTGGTGGGCGCCGAAAAAGTCGATCCCCTCACCACCAACTTGCCCTGGTGCGGCGCCATTTTGAAGTTGAATGGGGTGGTTGAAGAGACCGGCCTGGCGGCGGGTGTCCAAGGCCATCCTGCTGTTGGTATTGCTTGGCTTGCCAACAAGTTGGCGCCATGGGGCGAGCATTTGAAAGCAGGCCAAATTGTGTTGGCCGGCTCCTTTACAAAACCAGTTCCAGCCAAAGTCGGCGACGTGTTCGATGCCGACTATGGCGCGTTAGGTCGTTTGCAATTTAAATTTATTTGAAAGAGACATCATGAAAACGCCAGTCAATCGTTTCAAACAAGCCCTCACTGAAAACCGCGCCCAAATTGGTTTGTGGCTGGGCATGGCCAGCAGCTACAGCGCCGAGATGTGCGCCATGGCCGGCTTTGATTGGTTGCTAATTGATGGCGAGCATGCGCCCAACAATTTGCAAACCATTCAGCAACAACTCCAAGCCATTGCGGCCTATCCCACCAACCACGCCGTAGCGCGCGTGCCGGTGGGCGATACCGCACTGATCAAGCAGTATTTGGATTTGGGCGCTGAAACCTTGCTCATCCCCATGATCGATACACCCGAGCAAGCTGCGCAATGTGTGCAAGCCATGCGCTATCCGCAAAACGATGGGCAAGGTGGTGTGCGCGGCATGGGCGGCGCACGGGCTTCACGCTGGGGCATGTTTCCCAACTACACCAAAGAAGCCAATGAACAGGTTTGCTTGTTGGTGCAAGCAGAAACGCGCGAAGCCTTGAAAAATTTAGAAGCCATTGCCAACACACCTGGTGTTGATGGTGTATTCATTGGTCCTGCCGATTTGTCGGCGTCTTTGGGCCATGTGGGCGATCCCAACCACCCTGAAGTGCAAGATGCCATTGAAAAGGCCATTGCTTGCATTTTGAAGGCAGGCAAAGCCCCCGGTATTTTGACTTCCGATGTCGCCCAAGCCAAACACTATTTGTCCTTGGGCGCTTTGTTTGTGGCGGTGGGCCTAGACACTCAAATTTTGGTGCGCCAAACAGCTGCCTTGGTGCGCCAATTCAAACCAGATGCGGGTATATCCTTGCCCACTTCAGGCCAGGTGTATTGAGATGCTGACGCACCAACTGCCCCCTGTGCGCTCATTGCGCCACGAAGTGCATCCCCAAGAATGGGAGGCCCGTGTTCAGCTGGCCGCTTGCTACCGTGTGTTTGCTTTTTTGGGCTGGACCGAAATGATCTACAACCACATCACCTTGCGCTTGCCGGAAGAAGTGAGTGGTACAGAAAAACAATTTTTGATCAATCCGTTTGGCCTTCACTACAGCGAAGTGACCGCCAGCAACTTGGTGAAAATTGACTTGAAGGGCAAGGCGCTGGACGGTTCTCCCTACCCGGTCAATCCTGCTGGCTTTACCGTGCATGCTGCGCTGCACGACAACCTGCCAGAGGCGCATTGTGTGATGCACACCCACACCACGGCAGGTGTGTCAGTGGCTTGCCTGAAAGACGGCTTGCAACAAACCAATTTTTACACGGCGCAGCTGCACAACATGATTGCGTACCATGACTTCGAAGGGATCACCATCCATTCTGAAGAGGCCCCCCGCCTGCTTCAAAGCATTGGCAACAAACAAGCCGTGATTTTGCGCAACCATGGCTTGCTGTCTTGGGGCGCCACCTTGCCCCAAACCTTTGCCATTCTTTGGACTCTGCAACGCGCTTGCGAAATTCAATTGGCCACCTTCAGCATGGGCGGCCCTTCGCAGGCCATACCCGTGCGCGAAGAGATTGCTGCCAAGTGCACACGCGATGCGCTGCAATTCAACCCCAACCACGGCGCCGGCACCGATGTGCTCGATGCCCTGATTCGACAGGTTGATCGGCAGTGGTGCAAACCCGAGGAAAGTTATCGTTTATGAAAGTTTGTATTTACGGTGCCGGTGCCATTGGCGGTTGGATTGGCGTGCACTTGGCCCAAACGGGTCATCAAATCAGTGTGGTAGCGCGAGGCGACACCTTGCAAGCGCTGCAAAAAAACGGACTGCAATGCATTCAAACGCAAGTCTCTGAAAAAATTCTCTGCGCCCAAGTTAGTGCATCTGCCAACCCTGCCGATTTAGGCCCGCAGGACTTGGTCATTGTGGCCGTGAAGGCCCCAAGCATGTGCGATATTGCCAACAACATGGCGCCATTGCTGGCCCCCCACACCATGGTGATGCCGGCCATGAACGGTGTGCCCTGGTGGTTTTTTGACGGCTTTGGCGGCGCACTCCAAGGCACGCGTCTCAAAACCATCGACCCTGAAGGCCAGATTGGCCGCGCCATTCCAAGCCAACATGTGGTGGGCTGTGTGGTACATGCCAGTTGCTCTTTGGATGCGCCAGGTGTGGTGCGCCATCATTTTGGCCAAGGCCTCATTTTGGGCGAACCTGCCCAACAACAGGGCAACGTGAGTTTGCGTGTGCAGCAGTTGGTGGCCGATTTGCAAACCGCTGGATTCAACGCCAGCGCATCGGGGCAAATTCAAAAAGATGTTTGGTACAAGCTGTGGGGCAACATGACAGTCAATCCCATCAGTGCATTCACAGGCGCCACCACCGACCTGATCATGCAAGACGACTTGGTGCGCAATTTTGTATCTCAAATCATGCTGGAGGCCAAACTCATTGGCGAGAAAATCGGCATCCCCATTGCGCAAACGCCTGAAGACAGACATGCGGTCACGCGCAAATTGGGCGCCTTCAAAACATCCATGTTGCAAGATGTCGAAGCGGGTAAGGCGGTCGAACTCGATGCCTTGGTCAGTGTGGTGCGAGAGTTGGGCCAGCTTACCCAAGTCAGTACCCCTTACACCGATGCGCTGCTGGGCCTGAGTCGCCTGCATGCCAGGGTTCACGGACTCTACCCTGCACAATGACGGCATGACCGAACCATCAAAATCGCTGTCTAGCACAGCCTTCGCCACCTTGCTGCTCATCGCCTTCATGATGGGCGCCAACCATGTGGCGGCGCGCTTTGCCTTCAACGATGGTGTCGATGTGGTCACAGCGGTAAGCTTTCGCAGTGTGCTCACCGCCATCGTAGTGGGGTTGATTTTGTGGCAGCAAAAAGTACAAATTCAAGTGACTGCGCATCACAAAAAATACATGCTCATCATTGGCGCCCTGATTGCCGTTCAAAGTGTGTGCTTGTACTCTTCGGTGGCCAGACTGCCTGTGGCCTTGGCCTTGCTGGCTTTCAACACCTACCCATTGTCAACAGCGTTTTGGGCGCGCGTGCTGTATGGCCATCAACCTGAGAAAGCAGTGCTTTGGAGCATGCCCATTTTGTTGCTGGGCTTGGCACTGGCCTTGGATGTGATGGGTGCGGCGTCTGGTTTAGGCGCCGCTGAGCACTGGTCACAAATTGGCAGTGGTGTGGCATTTGCATTGGCCGCTTCTGCCACCTTTGGTTTGGCGCTGGTCTACACCCAACACGAAACCACGGGCTTAGATGGTCGCTTGCGCACCTTTTCCTCGATGTCCATTGTGGGTGTGTTTGCAGTGGTGGTTGCCATGAGCCAAGGTGGCTTTCATTTGCCGCAGGCGCCCGCGGGATGGTGGGGGCTTGGCATGCTCTCATTTTTGTATGGCACCGCCTTCACCATTTTGTTCACTGTGTTGCCCAAGTTGGGCGTGGTGGGCAACTCAGCCATCATGAACGTTGAGCCCATCTTCGCTTTGGTCTTGGCGTGGGCGCTGCTAGGCCAGAGCATTGCCCCCATTCAATTGATGGGTGCCGCGCTGGTGGTGGGCACTGTGATGTGGCTGGGTCTGCGCAAACGCTGAAGCCCAAACAGGGCTCGAGCCTGTTACATCCAAAGGGCTTACTCAAGCCCCTTTTTCAAACTCAGCGCGGTGTCATAAAGCACATTTTTGGATGCGCCCGTGATGTCGCTGGTCATTTTGACAGCGGTCTTCAAGGGCAGTTCAGTGAGCAGCAATTTCAAGGTGCGCAAACTGACGGCGTCTAAGGCCTCAGAGGGATCGGCTTTTGGTTTCTCGAGCGCATGAATGACCAAGGCGAATTCGCCTCGCACCCGGTCTGTGTGTTCAGCAAACCAAGCGCTCAATTTGTGGGCTTCAAGGGTGTGCACAGTTTCAAATTGTTTGGTCAATTCGCGGCCAACCGTGACGAGCCGGTTGCCTAATATGTTGAGAGCCTGTGCCAGGGCTTCAATGCGATGGGGGGCCTCAAGCAGCACCACCGCACGCGGCTCGCCGCTCAGCGTCTCGATGGCGCGCTGTCTTTCGGCTGCCTTGGAAGGCAAGAAGCCCGTGAAGACAAAGCCACCTTCTCCCACAACGCCAGCGGCACTCAACAGTGTGGTCACACTGCTGGCGCCAGGCAAAGGCATGACCCGATAGCCCGCCGCAGCAACGGCCGCTACCAAGCGTGCGCCAGGGTCGCTGATGGCGGGTGTGCCGGCATCACTCACATAAGCAACGCGCTCACCTTGTGCCAAGCGGGCGATGACTTGGGCCGCCGCTTCGGCTTCGTTGTGTTGGTGAACCGCCAACAATTGAGCGCTGTTTCGGTCTAAACCATAAGCTCGCAGAAGTTGCTGTGTGTGCCGCGTGTCTTCGCAAGCCAAGGTGTTGGCCCTTTCAATCACATACAAAGCGCGCAATGTGATGTCGGCCAGATTGCCAATGGGGGTGGCCACCACATACAGTGTGCTGGCAGGATGGTTTTGCGGACCCACTGCCTCGCGGGCGGCCTGAAAGGCTGTGCCATACACCGAGGTTAGCGTGGCGCCAATTTTGGGTAGCTCATTGGCTACTGCATTTGGCACCGGCAAATCAGGCGGCAAGAGCGGCGCTTCAGAATGTTCAGAAGGTAATGTCAATGGTGTTCCTCAATCCAACAAATCAACGCAAACCTTCGGCACATCAAAGCACCAAAGAAGCCGGCGATGCCGCAGAAATTGCAGCGCTGCAATTTCTGCAAGCACAGGGCTTGCGCTTGTTACAGCGCAATTATCGAACGCCCGGGCGCGGTGGTGGCGAAATTGACCTCATTTTGCAAGAATCCGACAGCACGGTGGTGTTTGTGGAAGTTCGAAAGCGCGCTTTAAGTCGCTTTGGCGGCGCATTGGGCAGTGTGAGCGCCATCAAACAGCGGCGCATTATTTTTGCAGCGCGGTATTTTTTGTTGCGCTGGCAGCATCTCCCGCCTGCCCGCTTTGACGTCATTGCCTGGGAGCCGCAAGGCATGATTTGGGTCAAGGCCGCTTTTGACACCTCCAACTGAAGTCTTTTGTGGCGCCATCGAATCGGCAAAGAGTATCATCAAGCCCATGTTAGACCTGCGCATTCAACAACACTTCATCGACAGCGCCGACCTGCAATACCAAGCGGCCGAAACTTTGGCCAAGCCCTTGGATGCGGGGGTGCAGGCGCTCATGGCCTGCGTCACCAGTGGCGGCAAGGTGTTGGTGTGTGGCGAAGGCAGCTCGGCGGCTTTGGCGCAGTACTTCGCCAGTTTGTTTGTCGGCGGATTTGAACGCGAGCGCCCCGAGCTGGCTGCCATTGCGCTGCGCCACGAAGGTCTGGGCGATCCTGCCTACGCCAGTTTGGCCAGGCAAGTGCGTGCCTTGGGTCAAGCCGGTGATGTGCTTCTGCTGCTCACCACCAACGGTGAAGAAGAGGGCTTGATGCGGGCCTTGCACGCAGCCCATGAGCGCGATATGACCGTCATCGCTCTCACGGGCAAAGGCGGTGGCGCTGTGGCCAAAGCCCTGCTTGAAACAGACGTGCATGTGGGTGTGCCCCACGATCGCGCGGTGCGCATTCGCGAAGTTCAACAATTGGCTTTGCACTGTTTGTGTGATGGTGTCGATGCCCAACTCATGGGCGATCAAGACGCAGGGGCATGACGAAAAGAAGGGCTTTTCCTTTCCATTTCATCCTGATTAAAATATTCAAAGATTCTCAAAGGACTTTTCAAGTGAAACTCAATCTCAATCGTTGGATGCTTTCTGGTTTGGCCATCAGCGCCTTGGTCACCAGCCTCTCGGCTTGTGCGCCCTTGATTGTGGGCAGTGCTGTCATGGGTGGCTTTGTGGCCATTGACCGCCGTACTGCGGGCATCCAATTGGAAGATGAGAGCATTGAACTTCGCACCGCTCAGGGCTTGCGCCAAAATTTGAGCAATGCGGCCCATGTGAATGTGACCAGCTACAACCGCATGGTCTTGCTCACCGGCGAGGTCAGCTCAGCGGCTGAAAAAGAGCGCGCCGAGAGACTGGCCAAGAGCCAAGAAAACGTCAACTCTGTGGTCAATGACTTGGCCATTGAGCCAGCCAGCTCACTCACACAGCGTTCTAAAGACGCCATCACCACGGGTCAAATCAAGGCTTTGCTGGTAGATGCCAAAGATTTGCAATCGAATGCCTTCAAAGTTGTCACTGAGCGCGGTGTGGTTTACTTGATGGGCCGCGTCACACCCCGTGAGTCGCAGCGCGCCTCTGAAATTGCTCGCAGCAGCAGCGTGAGTGGTGTGGTCAAGGTGGTTCGGGTGTTTGAAACCATCACCGAAGAAGAGTTGAAGCGAATCAGTGCTCAGCCTTTGTCGCCCCAAGCGCAGCCCAAACCTTAAGGGTTTGGGCGGGGGGTTATCAACCCAAACGCTTGATCAAGCTGGATGTGTCCCAGCGCTTGCCGCCCATTTGTTGCACATCGGCATAAAACTGATCGACCAAGGCTGTCACAGGCAAGCGCGCACCATTGCGCTTGGCCTCGTCCATCACCAGCCCCAAGTCTTTGCGCATCCAATCGACTGCAAAACCAAAGTCAAATTTGTTGGCCACCATGGTTTTGCCGCGGTTGTCCATTTGCCAGCTTTGTGCTGCGCCTTTGCCAATGACATCCAGCACCAAGTTCATGTCAAGGCCGGCTTTTTGACCAAAGGCAATGGCTTCGGACAAGCCCTGCACCAGACCCGCGATGCAAACTTGATTGACCATTTTGGTGAGTTGGCCAGCGCCTGATTCGCCCATCAAGGTGTAGGCGCGTGAGAAAGCCATGGCGGCAGGCTTGGTGGCTTCAAAAATAGCGGCATCACCACCGCACATGACGGTGAGCAAACCATTTTGCGCGCCGCCTTGACCACCCGACACGGGTGCATCGATGAAATGCAAACCTAGCGCTTTGGCGGCTTGAAAGAGTTCGCGCGCCACATTGGCTGAGGCGGTGGTGTGGTCTACCAAAATAGCGCCTTTTTTCATGCCGGCCAATGCACCGTCTGCACCGAGCACCACTGCGCGCAAATCGTCGTCATTGCCAACACAGCAAAAAACGATGTCGGCATGGGCCACCGCTTCACGGGGTGTGGCGGCGTGAGCTGGTTGTTTCGTATCTGCAAATTCTTGGCACCAAGCCGCTGCTTTGGCAGCACTGCGGTTGTAAACCGTGACGGCGTGGCCAGCGCGGGCCAAATGACCCGCCATGGGATAGCCCATGACGCCTAAGCCCAAAAAGGCCACATGTTGGGAAGGAGCGGATTCGTAGGTTTTTGCGTTCAGGCTGCTCATGTTTGTTTGTTTGTCTATGTGAGTGGGTTGAAAAATGGATCCAGCGAGTGATTGTCCACCAGTTTGAGATTTTTGGTAACCTTGGGCTCATGAGTACCCAAGTTTCAGACAAGCTCCAGCAGGTGCGCCAAAGAATCGAGCGTGCCGCTACCGCGGTGGGACGCCCGGCAGATGCTGTGACTTTGTTGGCGGTGTCCAAAACCATGCCAGCCCAAGCTGTTCGCGAAGCCTATGCCGCCGGTCAAGTGGCTTTTGGCGAAAACTACATTCAAGAGGGCGTCGACAAAATCGAAGCCTTGGCAGACCTGCCCTTAGAGTGGCATTGCATCGGGCCCATCCAAAGCAACAAGACCCAACTCGTGGCCAAGCATTTTGGCTGGGTGCACAGCATTGATCGTTTGAAAATTGCCGAGCGATTGTCTGCGCAACGGCCAGCGAATCTACCTGCGCTTCAGGTCTGTTTGCAGGTCAATGTCGATCGGGGCCTGAATAAATCGGGCGTTGCGCCGCAAGATCTCTTGGCTTTGGCAGAGGCTGTTGCCAAGTTGCCGCATCTGCAATTGCGCGGCCTCATGACCATTCCAGAACCCGCAGAAACCGAAGCGGCGGCGCGTGCCGTGCACCGCCAAGCCAAAGAACTTTTTGACAGCTTGAATGCAGCAGGCTTGAAGTTAGACACCCTGTCGATGGGCATGACCGCCGATTTGGAAGCGGCCATTGCGGAAGGCAGTACGTGTGTGCGAGTTGGCACGGCCATTTTTGGCTCGCGCCTTTAAAACCGCGGCTTTAAAACCGCGGCAGATCGGGGTGCGATATTTGCCCACCCCGAACCAACATCTTGCCGTATTCAGCGCAGCGGTTGAGGGTTGGAATGACCTTGCCTGGATTGAGCAAGCCCATCGGGTCAAAGGCTTTTTTCAAAGCAAACATCTGCGCATTTTCTTCCGCTGAAAACTGCACGCACATGCTGTTGAGTTTTTCAATGCCCACACCATGCTCGCCCGTGACTGTGCCGCCCATGGCCACACTGGTTTCCAAAATGTCAGCGCCAAACAATTCACAGCGGTGCAATTGATCGGGGTCGTTGGCATCAAACAAAATAAGCGGATGCAAGTTGCCATCGCCCGCATGAAACACATTGGCACAGCGCAATTGGTACTTCTTTTCCATCTCGGCAATGGCCAACAAAATATCGGCCAAGCGTTTGCGCGGAATGGTGGAGTCCATGCACATGTAGTCGGGGCTGATGCGGCCCGAAGCCGGAAATGCATTTTTGCGGCCGCTCCAAAAACGCAAGCGCTCGGCTTCGTCTTTGCTCACGGCAATGGCCGTGGCGCCGCAGCCTCGCAGCACATCGCTCATGCGGCCAATCTCTTCTTCAACCTCTTCGGGCGTGCCATCGCTTTCGCACAACAAAATAGCCGCAGCATTGAGGTCGTAGCCCGCGTGCACAAAATCTTCCACGGCAGCGGTCATGGGCTTGTCCATCATCTCAAGACCCGCAGGAATGATGCCGGCTGCAATGACGGCTGCCACAGCGTCGCCCGCTTTTCGAATGTCGTCAAAGCTGGCCATGATGCAGCGTGCCAGTTGTGGTTTGGGCACCAGCTTGACGGTCACTTCGGTGGTGATGGCCAACATGCCTTCGCTGCCCACCAACACCGACAGCAAATCAAAACCCGAAGTGTCCAGCGCATCGCTGCCAAAGGTGATGGCATCGCCCTCAATGGTGAAGCCCTTGACCTTCAGCACATTGTGCAAGGTGAGGCCGTATTTGAGACAGTGCACACCGCCTGAATTTTCTGCCACATTGCCGCCAATGGTGCATGCAATTTGGCTGGAGGGGTCGGGTGCGTAGTACAAACCATGCGGGAATGCGGCTTCCGAAATGGCCAAGTTGCGCACACCGCATTGCACTACCGCTGTTCTGGAATGCGCATCAACTTTGACAATCTGATTGAACTTGGCCATTGACAAAGTGACGCCCAATTTGTGCGGCATGGCGCCCCCCGACAAACCGGTGCCAGCGCCACGCGCCACCACCGGCACGCCCAAGGCATGGCAAGCTTTCAAAATAGCTTGAACTTGGCTTTCTGTTTCGGGCAGAGCCACCACCAAGGGCCGCTCGCGGTAGGCCGTTAGGCCATCGCACTCATAGGGCACGGTGTCCTCGAGGGTGTACAGCAAAGCGTGTGCAGGCAGCAGGGCGCTTAAGGCGTGCACCACTTGCGCTTGACGATCGGCGCGCGACAGCGCTTCGAAGTTGGTGGGTGCGTTCATGGCAATCTTTGAAATAGACAAGTCAAATTTATTTGAAGATCACGGTTTTATGGCCGTTCAAGAGCACGCGGTGTTCGCTGTGCCACTTCACGGCACGTGCCAACACTTGACTTTCGGTATCGCGCCCTTGTGTGGTGAGATTTTCAACGGTTTTAGAGTGATCTACACGGGCCACATCTTGCTCAATGATGGGGCCTTCGTCAAGGTCGGCGGTGACATAGTGCGCCGTGGCGCCGATCAATTTGACACCGCGATCGTGCGCTTGGTAATAAGGTTTGGCGCCTTTGAAGCTGGGCAGGAAAGAGTGGTGAATGTTGATGGCGCGGCCAGATAGCTTGCGGCACAAGTCGTCCGATAAAATTTGCATATAACGCGCCAGCACCACCAACTCGGCGCCTTCAGACTGAATGATCTCGTACTGTTTGGCTTCGGCTTCGGCTTTGTTGGCCGCTGTCACGGGGATGTGGTGAAAGGGCACGTTGTAGCTGGCCGCCAGTTGGTAGAACTCGCGGTGATTGCTCACAATGGCGCGAATGTCGATGGGCAGCAAGCCGCTTTTCCAGCGAAACAGCAAATCGTTCAAGCAATGACCT
Organism: Burkholderiales bacterium; assembly: GCA_026400155.1. Classification (GTDB taxonomy): domain Bacteria; phylum Pseudomonadota; class Gammaproteobacteria; order Burkholderiales; family Burkholderiaceae_C; genus Limnohabitans_A. The sequence continues at coordinate 18,189 of JAPLPO010000171.1, forward strand.
TCTTTGCTGACCAAAATGACCGCAGGCATGGGCTGTTGGGTATTGTGCAAGTTCCAGGTCATTTGGAAGGGGACTGCAAAACTGGCCAATTGGCTGCGCAAGTCGGCCTCGCTCACCTGGTCGCAGGCAAATTGCATGCGCATGAAAAACAGGCCGGTATCGTGGTCGTTGTACTGGGCGGCCTCTTCAATATTGCCGCCGCGTTCTAGCAAAAAGCCCGACACGGCGTGCACGATGCCAGTTCTGTCGGGGCAAGATAGCGTGAGAATAAATGCGTGATTCATGAGCGACATTGTCGCAGGGACGAGACCTTTTTGCCGAAACAGAGACTTTGACGGGGTTACACTGTTTTTATCAAGCTTTTGGCACTTTATTTGAAGCGAGGCGATCACATGTCTTCTCAGGAAACTCAGCGCACACCGGGCGCCTTTCAAATCAACATGGACCACCAATGGTTGCCCTTCACGGCCAACCGCCATTTCAAGCAAGATCCGCGTGTTTTTGTGGCGGCTGACGGCATGTACTTCACCACCCACGATGGCCGAAAAGTGGTCGATGGGATCTCCAGTCTGTGGTGTGTGGGTGCTGGCCATAACCGCCAACCCATTGCCCAAGCCATCAAAAAGCAACTCGACACACTCGATTACGCCACGGCCTTCCAAGTCAGTAACGACCAGGCTTTTGAAGCCGCCCAGATGATTGCCGATTTGTGCCCCGGCGACCTCAACAAAGTCTTGTTTTGCAATTCGGGCTCTGAGGCGGCTGACACGTCTTTGAAGGTGGCATTGGCTTATCACCGCGCAAGGGGTGAAGGCCATCGCCATGTGTTCATTGGCCGTGAAAAAGGCTATCACGGGGTCAACTTTGGGGGCATGAGCGTGGGCGGCTTGCCTGCCAACCGCAAGGTCTATGGCGCGCAGTTGCTGCCGCGTGTCGATCACATGCGCTTCATTCACGACCCTGTGAACCATGCTTATATCCACAACCAGGAACCCGTCTGGCAGGAAGACCCCCTCTTAGAACTGGAAGGCCGCATCTTGGCCCTGCACGACCCCAGCAATGTGGCGGCCATCATTGTGGAGCCAGTGGCCGGTTCTGCGGGGTGGTATTTGCCGCCCAAAGGCTACCTGAAGCGTCTGCGTGAAATTTGTGACAAGCACGGTATCTTGCTCATTTTTGACGAGGTCATTACAGGCTTTGGCCGCATGGGGACCAACTTTGGCGCCGACTACTATGGTGTGGTGCCCGACATGCTCAACTTTGCCAAGTGCGTCACCAATGGCGTGATTCCTTTGGGCGGCGTGGTTTGCCGTGACTTCATTTACGACGCCATGATGAACGCTGGCGCCCCCGACTATGCGGTGGAATTTTTTCATGGCTATACCTACTCAGGCCACCCGGTGTCTTGCGCAGCGGCCATTGCCACTTTGAAATTGCTCAAAGAAGAAAAGCTGTTTGCCCGTGCTGGTGCGATGGGCCCTGCACGAGCTGGTGAGATGAGCCCGGTGTTGGGCGATGCCATGCACAGCGCCTTCAAGGGCTTGCCCAATGTCATTGGCATTCGCAGCTTGGGGCTGGCCGGTGCTGTCGAGCTGGCCTCAATTCCAGGGGCCCCCGGAAAACGTGCCTACGATGTCTTTTTAGATTGCTTTCACAAGGGCGTGCTGGTGCGTTCGGCCGGGGAAAATTTGGTTCTTTGCCCGCCCTACATTGTGGAAAAAGAGCACATTGATCAGATGGTCAACACCCTGGCAGACAGCATTCGAAAACACGCCTGAGCTTTTTGCACGCGTTGCCTTACTTTTTTCAATTGTCATTGACACTGCTGGTGGCCACAGCGGCGGCGCTGCTGTGTGAGTGGCTTCACACGCCCATTCCGTGGATGCTTGGCCCTTTGTTGGCCACGGCTTGTTTGTCGGTGTCGGGTGTGCCCACCAAGAGCTCAGGCTATTTGCGCAATGTGGGGCAATGGGTTATTGGTGCCGCTTTGGGTTTGTATTTCACGGCCGAAGTGGGGCAGCTGGTGCTGAGCTTGTGGTGGGCCATTTTGCTCGGCATTGTTTGGGCCTTGGCCTTGGGCTTTGGTTTTGGGCTCTGGCTTCAGTGGCGCAATGCCCCTTTTCTGCCAGAGCTCTCCGCCAAAGACATGCGCGCCACTTCGTATTTTGCAGGCGCCATTGGCGGTGCCTCGGAAATGACCCTGATGGCCGACCGACACCATGCCAGGTCAGACTTGGTGGCTGCCTCTCATAGCTTGCGCCTTGTGATGGTGGTCATTTGTTTGCCTTTTGCCATGCAGTGGTTTCAATCGCACTTTGGCTTGAATGTGAATTCCAATCTGCTGCCTGGTCCCAGAATTTTGCAGTGGCCAGGCATCTTCTATTTGGGGTTGGCCACTTTGGTGGGCGCTCTCATGATGGTGCTTATCAAGCGCAACAACCCTTGGTTCATGGGTCCTTTGTTGGCGTCCATGGCACTGACCTTGGCGGGCATTCAGTGGACCGCCATTCCACCCGAAATGTCCAACATGGCGCAGCTTTTCATTGGCATCAGTTTGGGTGTGCGTTTTAAGAAAGAGTTCATTCGCACAGCGCCGCAATGGCTGTTGTCTGTGGCCATCGGTACCGTGGCCATGATGCTGGCATCGGTGGCCTTTGGCTGGGCCTTGGCCTTGGGCACCGGTTTGCATCCTGCCACTTTGATTTTGGGCACTTCACCGGGAGGCATTGCCGAGATGGCCATCACGGCCAAAGTGCTGGAACTGGGCGCGCCCGTGGTAACGGCTTTTCAGGTTTGCCGCTTGATGGCTGTGTTGCTGATTGTGGGGCCGCTTTACCGCAGGGTGGCGGTGCCCAATTGATGGCGCAAGCTAAGTGAACGACAAATTAGTGAACGACAACAGGCTGCTGTGCCAAGCCCGTATAACGCTCAAGGGTGTCTTCCACCTCTTCTTGCGTTGGGGTGTTTTGTTGCCATGCCTGGATGTGCATTTGAAACATTTCTGCCCAAGAGCCATCGAGGTAAACCTCTTTACCCGATCGTTTGTCGACGATTTCAAAGCCGTGTCGCTCTAGCGTGGGGGGCTTTGAGAGGGGTGCAGCCTCGCCGGTGTCGTTGGCCAACACGTGCATGACGGCAAAAGATTCGGATTCGTACAACAAGTTCATAGTGACATTCTGACTGAAGTCTGTCTCATTTAGATAGGGTTGTTGTAAATTTTTTCAAGAGGGCAATGCGGGTAGCTTTTCAGTATTGCGCATTTCCATGTCAATGAAGTTGCCATTGACTTGGCTGATCTTGATTCTCAAGGGCAGGCCGCTATGCGCTGGTGAAAGCCAGATTTCAATTTGGCTGTCGTATTTGCCTCTTGGCAAGCAAACCCAGCGCTGGGTTTCAACTTGTTTGCCATCCACGACGATCGCTTCAGTCGATTGGTATGTGAGGGTCCAGTTCACCGCATCTCGGGCGGTGGCAGTTTGCACCATGAGTTGTGAGCCTGGTTCGTAATTTTTTGCAGTCACGGCCGCCGCCATTTGAATGAACAAGCTCACTTGATCTTGTGCGCCTGCTTGTAAAGGGGCACTGGGCATGTTGCCGCTGAAACTGATTTTTTGATTCGCGGTTTCAAAATGGGCTGCGCGTTCACCCCGCCAGCGGTCGGCGTATCGAAGCGGTGCCAAACCGTTGTCGGTCAGCGCACCTGTACTTCGCCAAACACGGCTGCCCACTAAAAATGCCCTGACCTGAAGCTCTGCCTCGTAGGCCCTAGGGGCACCCTTGTCATTGGCAGCTTGGACCTGCCATTTGAGTGAGCCGGATGCGTTGTAAATCAATCCGCGCTCTTGTCCGACCAGTTTGTAATTGATTTGGATATTGGGGGGGAAGTCGCCCGTCTTGGCCGTGAGTGCATTGGACACAGCCGGCGTTGCCAGGGGAATTGGCAAAGATGTTTCAGGTGCAATTGGTGGTACTTCTGTAACGGGCTGGACAGGCGGTGAAGTGGTCGCAATTTCGATGCTTGGCACAGGGCTTGGCGCTGGTGCAATGACTTCTGTTGCTCCGGCCTGTGTTGCTCCGGCCTGTGTTGCTCCGGCCTCTGGTGCCGGCAAGGCTTCAGAGGGCATGGCGGTGATGTTGGCGGGGGGCAGTGTGTTGGGAGACATCGAGGCTTGCGATGGCTTTGGCTTTGGCTTTGGCTTTGGCTTGGCGCTTGCCGCGTTGGCTGCAGGCTCGGCGATAACAGGGACCGGCACAATGCGGGTTTGCAAGGGGCCTAACTTTTGCGGATCTGCTTGAATTTTCCAAATACCGATGCTCGGTGCCCAGAGCAGCCAAAGGTGAACGCCCAATACCAATGCGCCCAACATGGCCAAGGCCCTATAGCGCTGCTGGCCGTTGTCTTGGGTCAAAGAGCGTGAAGGAGGCATGTCAAGGAATAAGGGGAGGACGGAGGTTACAGGTCAATCATCGAGCGATCTTGAGCGCTGGGAAATTTTAGGGCGATTGAGATTGGTTAAACTGAAGACACGCTTTGAATCGATTGCATTCGGCTTGAATCATTTTTGAGATTCCATTTTGAGGCACCTCCATGAAATTAGCGACTTACAAAGACGGATCACGTGACGGTCAATTGATTGTGGTCTCGCGTGACTTAAGCACAGCACATTATGCGACTGGCATTGCCTTGCGCATGCAGCAGGTGCTAGACGACTGGAATTTTTTGTCGCCCCAACTCGAAGACCTTTACCAAACACTGAACAGTGGCAAAGCCCGTCATGCCTTCCCCTTTGACCCCCAACAATGCATGGCCCCTTTGCCAAGAGCCTACCAGTGGGCAGATGGCTCTGCTTACTTGAACCACGTGGAGTTGGTGCGCGCAGCGCGCAGCTCAGAAGTGCCGCACAGTTTTTACGCAGACCCACTCATGTATCAAGGCGGCAGTGATGACTTCATAGGGCCTTGCGATCCAGTGGTTTGCCGCGACGAAGCCTTTGGCATTGATTTTGAGGCCGAAATTGCCGTCATCACTGGCGATGTGCCCATGGGGGTCTCTCCCGAAAATGCCTTGGACGGTATCCGTTTGGTGATGCTTGCCAATGACGTGAGTTTGCGAAACTTGATTGCCAACGAGTTGGCCAAAGGTTTTGGATTTTTTCAAAGCAAACCAGCAACAGCATTCAGCCCGGTGGCCGTCACCTTGGATGAACTGGGTGAGGCCTGGGATCATGGCCGTGTGCACCTGACCATGCAGTCAACTTGGAACGGTCGCAAGGTGGGCATGTGTGAAGCGGGCCCCGAAATGACCTTTCACTTTGGCCAACTCATTGCGCACATTGGCAAAACGCGCAATGTGCGCGCCGGCTCCATTGTGGGCAGTGGCACGGTCAGCAACAAGAGCGTCGACGTCAATGGCAAGCCTGAGTGGCCCAAAGGTTACAGCTGCATTGCAGAAAAGCGCGCTATTGAAACCATTTTGGATGGCAAACCCAGTACCGAGTTCATGAAATTCGGCGACAGCATTCGCATTGAAATGAAGGGCAAAGACGGCCTCAGTGTGTTTGGTGCCATTGACCAGAAAATTGCACCTTTCGACAAAGCCTAATCACCGGCCTCATGCGCACTGACTTATGCGCACTGCCTCAATGCAGTGCGGCATTGGGGCCGGCTGTGCTTTCAGCGTCTGCCTGACATGCAATGCAGCGCAAAGCCGAAGGAAATGCCAGCAGTCGGGTGATGGGGATCGCTTTGTCACAGACCAAGCAAAGCCCATAAGTGCCTTGCGCGATGCGCATCAAAGCCAACTCGGTGGCCTCTAGTTCTTCAAGAGCATGCTCTTGGAGGGCAAATGTGGTGTCACGCTCGGTGATGTTTTGTGCATGGGATTGCTCGGCGGGTGCAAGTTCTGCTGCGGCTTCAACGCGACTTTTCAAACCACCACGTTCCTGTTCAATTTTGTCGAGCAGTTGAGCTTTTTGTGCCAGCAGCAATTGTTTGAGAGACTCTTTTTGCAGATCATTCTTCATGGCCTGATTCCTTGTCCTGTTTGTGATGTTAGAAAGCTTTGAAGCGGTGTGTCTGTCGATGGCATCCATCCATGCTAGGCCGTTTGCTGAATAAGGGATTTGATGCACATCAAGCAAGCACGCCATCTTGAGGCAAGTTCAGGCGACAATGTCGGCTTGTGAGCTGACCATTTTTCTGGAGACCTTCATGAGCCAAGTCATTGACTACAGCCGTTACCAAACACTGCGAATCACGCGCCGGGGTGCCAACCAAACGGTGCTCGACATTCAGATGAAAGCCGGTGGCCCTGGTGGCAATGGCAAGCTGCCAACAGCGGGCCACGAAGGTCATTGGGAGCTGGCCGAAATTTGGCGCGATGTGTCGCGCGATGACAGCGTGCGCGCTGCGGTGTTGCGGGGTGAAGGCTTGGGCTTTTCGGGCGGTGGCGACTTGGCGTTGGTGGAAGACATGGCGCGCGATTTCGAGATTCGAAGTCGGGTTTGGAAAGAAGCCCGCGATCTGGTCTACAACGTGATCAACTGCGACAAGCCCATCGTGAGTGCCATGCACGGACCGGCAGTGGGCGCTGGTTTGGTGGCGGGATTGTTGGCAGACATCTCCATTGCCAGCAAGACTGCCAAAATTGTGGATGGCCACACCCGCTTGGGCGTTGCAGCGGGCGACCATGCGGCCATCATTTGGCCATTGCTTTGTGGTATGGCCAAAGCCAAGTATTACTTGTTGTTGTGTGAGCCTGTGAGTGGCGAAGAAGCTGAGCGAATTGGCTTGGTGTCATTGGCAGTTGAAGAAGACCAGCTATTACCTAAGGCCTATGAAGTGGCCGATCGCTTGGCCAATGGCAGCCAAACTGCCATTCGCTGGACCAAGTATGCGTTGAACAATTGGCTGCGCCAAGCCGGCCCCAGCTTTGATGCTTCTTTGGCCTTGGAGTTCATGGGCTTTGCAGGTCCGGATGTGCAAGAGGGTTTGGCCAGCCTCCGAGAGCGCCGCCCACCCCACTTTTAAGCCTTGCTTTTCATGCGTGCCAAGAAGAGCTCATTGTTGGCTCTGCGATCCGCTTGCACTTTTTGCATGCTGGGTCGCTCCGACCACATCTTCATGTAGTCCTTGACGGGCAAGTTGGCCAAAAAATCTCGGCCGTACATGGTTTTGCTGACAGCGGTGATCAATGGCAAATGAACGGCTGCAGTGCAGTCGGCGATGCTCATTTCAGTGCCGGCAATGAAGGGTTTGAATTGCGCAAGCTTGGCAAACGCTGCCACATTTTTCTCCAATTGCGCGCCCACTTTTTCCTTGACCACATCACTGACCTTGCCACCAAAGAAGGCCTCGGGGTAGAGATTTCGTGCCACCAACTCCAGGTGCAAATCTAAAAAAACGACAAGTTCTCGCACCTTGGCAGCTTGGAAGGCGTCCTTGGGTAGCAAGGGATGCTCAGGGTATTGCTGCTCGATGTATTCCACCATGACAGCTGACTCGCAGAGGGAGCCTTGCGCTGTTTTCAAATAGGGCACTTTGCCCAGGGGGCTAGCGTCTGGATCGGTCTGCCCCACCCAGACCAACTCTTCTTCAAAGGCAAGGCCCTTTTCCAGCAGCATCAATTTGACTTTGTTGTGATAGTTGCTGGCGCCAAAGCCGCAGAGTGTGAGCATATTGGATCTTCCTGAAGAGGTATTGAGATAATGCCAGAGCTTAACTTTTGATCGTGCCTTGGTGGGTCGCGCAGTTGACGCCATGCTGTGTTTGAGGTGGCTTTGTTCACGGTATGCGTTAAGCTTGAGCCTCACACACCCTAGGAGCCCCCATGAGCGATACCTCAGCTTTCGGATTTGGAAAATTTGTGCCTGGTTTTGACTTCTTGCAAAACTTGGGACAAGCCGCCAATCCTGGCGCCACAGGCTCGCCACAGGGCATGCCCAACATGGCCAGTTGGGTGGCTCCCACCTTGAACATTGAAGAGCTCGACAAGCGCATTCAAGAACTCAAAACGGTTCAGTTTTGGCTAGAGCAAAACACCAATGCGCTCAAGGCCACCATTCAGGCTTTGGAAGTTCAAAAAATGACCTTGTCGACCTTGCAAGGCATGAATGTCAACATGGCTGAAATGGCCAAAGCCTTCACCGCCAAAATGCCAGATCTCGAACCAGAGGCCAAGCCAACTGAGCCCCCACAAGATGCCGCAAAAGGCCCAGCCGTCGACCCCATGCAGTGGTGGGGATCGCTCACACAACAGTTTCAAAACATTGCGGCGGCGGCAGTGAAAGATGTGGCGGCCAAAGCCATGAAAGAGGGCGCTCAGCCTCGCAAAAAAACAGCGGCAAAGAAAACGACAAGCGCTGCCAAAGCCAGCAAGCCGCGTGCGCCGCGCGCCAAAAAACCAGCTCCATGAATTTGTTTCCCTTCGGACATGCCACGCACCCGCAGTGGCCCATGGCAGCAGGCTTGGTGATTGCCCAGTTGCGTGCCCAAATGACCTTGCCGGGCCACGCGTCCAGTCCGCGTTTATGTCTGCTGTACATCACCGACTACTACGCCAATGACGCCGAAGCTATTCTGGCGCACCTTCAGCAAGAATTGCCCATGGTGAAAGACTGGGCCGGCACGGTGGGTGTGGGGGTGGCCGCCAACAACGCAGAGTATTTTGACGAACCCGGCATGGTCTTGATGTTGTGCGATTTGCCAGCCAAGCAATACCGGGTTTTTTCCGGCGCACAGCCCTTGCCACCCAGCTTTCAAGCGGCCAGCGCACTTGTGCATGCCGATCCACAAACACCCGATCTGGCAGAGCTCATTGCAGAAATGGCAAGCCGAACTCAAAAGGGGTATTTGTTTGGCGGCCTCACTGCCAGTCGCAAGCAGGCCGTGCAGTTTGCATGGCACGATTCAGAGCCTGCTCAGAAAGGCGTTTTCTCGGGTGGCTTAAGCGGCGTGGCGTGGGCGCCAGAGGTTCAAATTTTGTCGCGCGTGACCCAGGGTTGTGCACCCATTGGCAAAGAGCGCCAGATCACAGAAGCGGAAGGCCATGTGGTTTACCAACTCGATGGTTTGCCCGCATTGGATGTGCTCATGGCCGACTTGAAGGTGTCACTGTCAGAGCCTCAAACGGCACTCAAGGCGGTCAGGTCAACCCTGGTGGGCATCACGTCTGAAGGACAACAAGCGGTTGGCCGAACGGGCAGTTTGGGTGCCGATGTGCGCGTGCGGCACATTGTTGGCCTAGACCCTGCGCGAAAAGGTGTGGCCATTGCCGAGCATTTGGCGGTGGGACAAAAATTGGCTTTTTGTCAGATGAGTTTGCAAGCCGCTAAGTCCGATCTTCGGCGCATTTGTTCTGAAATTCGAGAAGAGTTGGAGCCTGAAACTTTGAGTCTGGAAATGGCCAATGCCTTGGCCGCCAGTGAAGCCGAAGCAGCGCCGCACCTCGCGCGGCGCATTGCGGGTGCTGTGTATGTCAGTTGCTCTGGGCGAGGCGGCCCGCACTTTGGCGGCCCCAGCGCTGAGCTGCAGTGGATTCGCCACGCCCTGGGCGATGTGCCTTTGGTGGGCTTTTTTGCCAGTGGCGAAATTGCCCATCACCACTTGTATGGCTACACCGGTGTGTTGACGGTCTTTACCACGCCCGAAGAGATGGCTTGAGTATGCGGCCTCAGGCCCTGCTCAAACGCCGCGTGCACGTGCCTGTTTGAACTGCACTTGAAAGGCCGAGAACGTATCGGTTTCTAATGCCGTTCGCACTTCTTGCATGAGGCGCAAGTAATAGTGCAAATTGTGGATGGTGGTGAGCATGGGGCCAAGCATCTCGCCGCAGCGATCGAGGTGGTGCAAATAGGCGCGGCTAAATCCTTCTCGGCCGCCATCGTCCCAAGACACGTTTGAAGTACCTGCACAGGCGTAGCAGGTGCACGTGGTGTCCAAGGGCTGTGGGTCCGATTTGTGGCGAGCATTGCGCAGCTTCAAATCGCCAAAACGTGTGAACACCGTGCCATTGCGCGCATTGCGAGTGGGCATGACACAGTCGAACATGTCGACACCTTGCGCCACGCCTTCCACCAAATCTTCGGGGGTGCCGACGCCCATCAAATAGCGCGGCTTGTGGGTAGGCAAACGGTGCGGCGTGTGCGCCATGATTTGCAGCATCTGCTCTTTGGGTTCGCCCACGCTCACACCGCCAACGGCATAGCCCGGAAAATTCATGTCAACCAACTGGTCAAGCGATTCTTGACGCAAGTTTTCAAACATACCGCCCTGCACAATGCCAAACAAAGCATTCGGATTTTCCAAGCGTGCAAACTCGCTTTGACTGCGCGTTGCCCAACGCAAGCTCATCTCCATCGATTTGCGAGCTTCAGCTTCGGTGGTGAGATGGCCTTTGGTTTCATAAGGCGTGCACTCATCCAATTGCATCACAATGTCTGAATTCAAAATGCTTTGAATTTGCATACTCACTTCGGGCGACATAAAGAGCTTGTCGCCATTCACCGGCGAGGAAAAATGCACGCCTTCTTCGGTGATTTTGCGCATCGCTCCCAAAGACCAAACCTGAAAACCACCCGAGTCGGTCAGGATGGGCTTCTGCCATTTTTCAAAACCATGCAAGCCGCCAAAGCTTTTCATGATGTCAAGGCCTGGGCGCATCCACAAGTGAAAGGTATTGCCCAAAATAATTTGCGCGCCCATTTCTTCAAGGCTTCGCGGCATCACACCTTTCACCGTGCCATAGGTGCCCACTGGCATGAAGATTGGGGTTTGAATCACACCATGGTTGAGTGTAAGTTGACCTCTTCGCGCGTGGCTGTTGGGGTCTGTTTTGAGAAGTTTAAATTCAAGCATGCGGCAATCTGGGCAAGGGGTTGTTGATGGGCGAATGAGCTCAAGCTCGCTTCAGTAGCATGGCATCGCCATAACTGAAAAAACGATACTGCTTTGAAATAGCATGCGCATACAAACGCATCACATGCTCGTAGCCAGCCAAGGCGCTGACCAACATCATCAAGGTACTTTTGGGCAAATGAAAATTGGTGATGAGGCAGTCCACCCATTGAAACTCAAAGCCTGGTGTGATGAAAATTTGGGTATCGCCTTGCGCTTGACCCGATTGGGCCCAAGACTCCAAAGTTCTGACCGAGGTGGTGCCCACGGCCCAAACTTTGCCGCCACGTGCCCTGCATTCATGCAACGCGCGTTGGGTACTTTCAGGAATGTCATACCACTCGGAGTGCATGGTGTGCTCGGCAATGTTTTCTGACTTGACGGGCTGAAAGGTACCCGCACCTACATGCAAGGTGACGCTGGCTGTGTGCACGCCCCGCTCTTTCAGCTGTTGCAAAAGTGCTTCGTCAAAATGCAGCGCCGCGGTGGGCGCTGCAACGGCACCCGGGTTGCGTGCAAACACAGTTTGGTAGCGCGCCTCGTCTTCTGCAATGTCGGCGTCAGAGGCACTGCCGTCATGAGGCCGTTCGATGTAGGGCGGCAAAGGCACATGGCCATATTGCGCCATCAAGGCGTGTGGTTCGTCGTTCAATTGAAAGCAAAACAAGGCTCCCTTGTCATCGGGCCATCGTCCCAATAAAATGGCTTCAAAACCGGTGGCACCGTGTTTGGCGTCTATGCCCATGTGAAGCTTCGCGCCAATGGGCGGTTTCTTACTGACTTTCATGTGGGCCACCACGCGCTGCTCGGGCAACACGCGCTCGATCAAGAGTTCAACTTTGCCGCCCGTTGATTTTTCGCCAAAGAGCCGCGCCTTCACCACTTGGGTGTCATTGAAGACCAGCAAGTCGCCTGCTTGCATCAATTCGGGCAAGGATTTGAAAATTCGATCAATGGGTTCAGGCTCACTGCCGTCTAAAAGCCGAGAACTGCTGCGCTCGCTGGCAGGGTGTTGGGCAATGAGTTCGGGGGGCAGGTGAAAGTCAAAGTCGCTCAAGCTGAAGAGGCGTTTGGCTTGAAGCTGGGGGCTTGAATTTAGATTTGGATTTGGCTTGCTAGCAGAAATCATGGTCTTGAGGGCCGAACCAGACCCGTTCCAAGTGAAAGAATCTGATTGTCCCATGACAAAGCGCAAAGCTTTACAAAACAAATACTTCTAAATTTTGTAATAAAGCGCATTATGTAAACCGCATTCAAAAAACTATCTATCTTTATTCAACATCGGGTCAACCCTAGACAGTACTGTAAGCCCATGCCAAAAGTAGTATCCGAATCCCAACAATTCGCTGATCGGTTGCGCAGCGCGTTGGAAAGTGCAGGCGTGCGTGCTTCACCGACCTTGGTGGCCAACGCCTTCAACCTTCGCTACCACGGACGCAGTATTACCCCGCACACGGCCCGCAACTGGCTCTTGGGCAAAGTTATGCCAACGCAAGACAAATTGCGTGTGTTGGCTGAGTGGCTGCAAGTAAGCCCTGACGAACTTCGCTTTGGCCGTGCACCCGGCAAAACCTATGTGTATGAGATGAATGCCGGTCCCATCGAAATGGCACTGGCCGATCGCGAAATGATCGACCGTTACTTGTCGCTCTCACAGGCAGAACGCAAAACCATTCGAGATGTGGTGTCTGCCTTTGTGTTGGCCAAGGCGGCCGAGAGAATGCCCTGAGCCTAGGGCGAACTTAGGTACGCATCCACGGCACAATGTCAGGATGCTTGCCAATGCAACCACAAATTCGCCTTCAAAGCCCTTGTCAGCGCCGCAAAAAGCCATGCGCAAGATGGGCTTGGTGCGCGACATCGATCTGGCGCTGCACATCCCTTTGCGCTACGAGGACGAAACGCGCATCGTCAAATTGCGCAATGCCAGAGAGGGTGAAGCCGTCCAAATAGAAGCCACCGTGGTTTCATCTGAGGTGCAGTTGCGCCCACGTCGCCAGCTGTTGGTGAGAGTGGATGACGGCACCGACACCTGTGTGTTGCGTTTCTTCAGCTTCTATCCGGCCCAGCAAAAGGCCTTGGCTGTTGGCCAAGTGATCAGGGCCAGGGGTGAAGTCAAGGGCGGGATGATGGGTTTCACCATGATGCACCCTTCGTTCAAGGCCGCATCGGGTGAATTGCCATCGGTGCTCACGCCGGTTTACCCGGTGTCTGCAGGCTTGCCGCAAACCTATTTGCGCCGCGCCATTGCTAGCGCCTTGTCGCGCGCCGATTTGGGCGAGTCATTGCCTGCTGCCATCAGCTGGCCTTCAGCACCCCATGGCAAATTGGCCCCCAGCTTGCGCCAAGCCCTCACCTACTTGCACCATCCCACGCCAGAGGTTTCCATTGCAGCCCTTGAAGACCGTTCGCATCCTGCCTGGCAACGACTGAAAGCTGAAGAACTGCTGGCACAGCAACTTTCACAGCGCATGGCCAAACAAGAGCGCGATACCTTGCGAGCCCCCGCCCTTCAATTGAAAGCGGGTGGTTGGCACGACAAATTGAAAGAGGTCTTGCCCTTTCAGCTCACAGCGGCACAACACAGAGTGGGCCAAGAGATTGCGCAAGATTTGGCGCGGCCTGTGCCCATGCACCGGCTGCTTCAAGGCGATGTGGGCGCTGGCAAAACCGTGGTGGCAGCCTTGGCGGCCATGTTGGCCATTGATGGCGGTTGGCAGTGTGCCCTGATGGCACCCACCGAAATTTTGGCGCAACAACATTTTGCCAAGTTGGTGGGCTGGCTGGCGCCTTTGGGTGTGCGCGTGGCCTGGCTCACTGGCAGTCAGAAGAAAAAAGAACGCACCGAAATGCTGGCCTTGATTGAATCGGGTGAAGCCGCTTTGGTGGTGGGCACGCATGCTGTGATTCAAGAGCTGGTGAAGTTTAAAAACCTGGCGCTCGCCATCATTGATGAGCAGCATCGCTTTGGTGTGGCTCAGCGCCTGGCGCTTAGAGACAAGATGCAAGACGCAGGCATGGAGCCGCACTTGCTCATGATGACGGCCACGCCCATTCCGCGCACCTTGGCCATGAGCTACTACGCCGACTTAGATGTCTCGGTGATTGACGAACTGCCACCCGGCCGTACCCCTGTGGTGACCAAAGTGATTTCAGACAGCCGGCGCGATCAAGTCATAGGGCGCATTGGCGCGCAATTGGCCGAGGGACGACAGGTTTATTGGGTGTGCCCCTTGATTGAAGAGAGTGAAGCCTTAGATTTAACCAATGCCACGGCCACCCACCAAGAATTGTCTGCCGTGTTGCCAGGCGTGACGGTGGGCTTGCTGCATTCCCGCATGTCGGTAACTGAAAAACGCGAGGTCATGGCCCAGTTCACACAGGGCAGCATGGGCGTGTTGGTTAGCACCACCGTGATTGAGGTGGGCGTTGATGTGCCCAATGCCTCCTTGATGGTCATCGAACACGCCGAGCGCTTTGGCTTGAGTCAGTTGCACCAGTTGCGTGGGCGCGTGGGGCGCGGTGCCGCCGCATCGGCCTGCGTTTTGCTTTATGGCACCCCTGACGGTGGCCGCTTGAGCGAAACGGCACGCGAGCGATTGCGTGCCATGGTGGACACCAACGATGGTTTTGAAATTGCCAGACGCGATTTGGAAATCAGAGGCCCGGGCGAGTTTCTGGGTGCGCGACAATCGGGGGCCGCCATGTTGCGATTTGCCGATTTGGCCACAGACGAGCATTTGCTCAATTGGGCCAGGCAAACAGCACCCTTGCTGCTTGCAAAATACCCCGACATGGCCGAGCGACACATCGCTCGTTGGTTGGGTGGAAAATCGGAGTTTTTGAAAGCTTGAGAAATTGGCATGACCCTGACAGAGTTGAAATACATTGTGGCGGTGGCCCGCGAGCGGCACTTTGGCAAGGCGGCCGAAGCGTGTTTTGTGTCGCAACCCACCTTGTCGGTGGCCATCAAAAAACTCGAAGAAGAACTCGATGTGAAGTTGTTCGAGCGCAGTGCCAACGAGGTCAGCACCACGCCTTTGGGTGAAGAGATCATTCGCCATGCACAAGGGGTGCTGGAGCAAGCTGCAGAAATCAAAGAAATTGCCAAGCGCGGCAAAGACCCCTTGGCCGGCACCCTTCGTTTGGGCGTGATCTACACCATTGGGCCTTACTTGCTGCCGGATTTGATGCGTCAGATCATGAAGAAGACGCCGCAAATGCCTTTGATGTTGCAAGAAAATTTCACCGTCAAACTGATGGAAATGTTGCGCGCCGGTGAAATCGATTGCGCCATTTTGGCAGAGCCTTTTCCAGACACTGGCTTGGCCACCGCCGCTTTGTACGATGAGCCTTTCATGGCTGCGTTGCCAGTCAAGCATGGACTGGCCAACAAAAAATCAATCACTGCCGAGCAACTTAAAAACGAAACCATGTTGCTGCTGGGCAATGGCCATTGTTTTAGAGACCATGTGCTCGAAGTGTGTCCAGAATTTGCGCGGTTTTCTAGCAATGCAGAAGGCATTCGCAAAAGCTTCGAAGGCTCTTCGCTCGAAACCATCAAGCACATGGTGGCCGCTGGCATGGGCGTGACCTTGGTGCCGCGTTTGTCGGTGCCTGCAGAGGCCCTTGCCAAAGAAGCCAAGCGCAAAAAACACGAAGACCCCGACATTGCTTACTTGCCCATCATCGACGAGGCTGGTGGTTTGCCGCCCACACGCCGGGTGGTCTTGGTCTGGCGCAAAAGCTTCACGCGCTATGAAGCCATTGCCGCGCTTCGCAATGCCATTTATGCCTGCGAGCTGCCTGGTGTAACGCGCCTTTCCTAAGTGCATCGCAAGCAGCTCTCATCCAAAAGCTTCATCTGCCATGCGTGAAAAACTCAGCTTGTATTTAGATCTGATTCGCTGGAACCGACCCGCCGGATGGCTCTTGTTGTTGTGGCCTACGCTGTCGGCTTTGTGGGTGGCTTCAGATGGTTTTCCAGGCTGGCATTTGCTGCTTGTTTTCACGCTCGGCACCATTTTCATGCGCAGCGCGGGTTGCTGTTTGAACGATGTGGCCGATCGCGATTTTGACAAGCATGTCAAACGCACGGCCGAGCGGCCTGTGACCAGTGGTCGCATTGGCGTCAAAGAAGCCTTGTTGTTGGGCGCGGTGCTGGCACTCATTGCATTTGCGCTGGTGCTCACCTTGCGAGCAGAAACCATCGCTTGGTCCTTTGTGGCCATGGCGGTGGCAGTGGCCTATCCCTTTGCCAAGCGATATGTGGCCATGCCACAAGCTGTGCTGGGTGTTGCCTTTAGCTTTGGTATTCCCATGGCGTTTGCCGCTGTCACGGGCGAAGTGCCTGGCTTGGCTTGGGTGCTGCTGCTGGGCAATTTGTTTTGGGTTTTGGCCTATGACACCGAGTACGCCATGGTGGATCGCGACGACGATTTGAAAATTGGCATGAAAACTTCTGCCATTACTTTGGGTCAATGGGATGTGGCTGCCGTGATGTTTTTTTATGCCGCCTTTGTGGGCGTTTGGGGCGTGGTGTTAGATGCCACCCAAAACCCTCTTTTGTTGGCAGGCCTAGCGGCTGCTGCACTGCAGGCTGCTTGGCATTTTCTGCTCATCAAAGGCCGCTCACGTGACGGTTGTTTCAAAGCTTTTCGGCTGAATCACTGGGTGGGTTTTGCGGTGTTTGCGGGGCTTGTGCTGAGCTACCTTTGAGCCGCCCCCATCAGTCTTTGCCAAACTCGTCACCCAATTCACCGGCGCGCTTTTGCGCTGCCAGCATGGCTTTCACGAAAGCCTCTTTCACATGGTCGCCTGCCATAGAGGAGAGCGCCGCATACGTGGTGCCGCCCTTGGAAGTTACGCGCTGACGCAGCACTTCAGGCGAGTCTGTGGATTGACGCGCCAAATGGGTGGCGCCTCCAAAGGTGGCCTTGGCCAAGTGATAGGCTTGATCTTGGCTTAAACCCATTTGAACGCCCGCTTCGGTCATGGCCTCTAAGAAATAAAACACATAGGCCGGCCCAGAGCCAGAAAGCGCGGTAACCACATCCAAATCGGATTCTTGTTTGACCCACAGCCACTCGCCGGTGCTTTGCAAAACTTGTTCTACCAACTGTTGGTCACTTGCTGACACACCGGCTCGCGCAAACAAGCCGGTGATGCCCTGACCCACCAGGGCCGGTGTGTTGGGCATGCTGCGCACCACACGCTCAGTGTGAAGCCAGCGCGCAATGCTGTCGGTTCGGATGCCTGCGGCTACTGACAAGTGAAGGGCCTTGGGTGTGAATGCGGCCACGGGCAAAGCAGCTTCTTTGAAAACTTGTGGCTTGACCGCCCAAACAAGCAAATTGGCGTTGGTCAAAACATCGGATGCTGCCGCATGAACTTCGACGCCAAATTCTTTTTGCAGTTTGGCGGCAGTTTCTGCAAAGGGTTCAATCACGGTCACTTGCTTTGGTGCAAGGCCTTGTGTAATCAGGCCACCCAAAATAGCGCTGGCCATGTTGCCAGTCATGAATCATTCTCGAGAAAGAAATGGGGGCCTTGAACGACTTTGTTCAAAGTTTGATTTATTTTGTCCGATTCGGTCAATTGGTCTTATTGTCTCTTTTTCAGCAGACAGCTTTCGGTTAATCTTCAGCCCATGAAGTACATCCTTGCACTTGACCAAGGCACCACCAGCTCTAGGGCGGTGCTGTTCAATCGCGATGCAAAGCCAGTGGCCGTTGCGCAACAAGAGTTCACCCAATACTTTCCCAAGCCAGGATGGGTTGAGCACGACGCCCTCGAAATATGGCAGACGCAAAAAAATGTCATGCAAGAGGTGCTGCAAAAGGCAGGCGTTGCTGCGTCTCAAATAAAGGGCATGGGCATTACCAACCAGCGCGAAACCAGCGTGCTGTGGGACCGAAGAACGGGCCTGCCCATTGCGCCGGCCATTGTTTGGCAAGACCGCAGAACAGCAGGGTTTTGCGACAAGCTCAAAGCCCAAGGCGCTGCCACAGGGATTCAACAAAAAACAGGCTTGGTTTTAGACGCCTATTTTTCTGCTACCAAAATTGCGTGGTTGCTCGATCATGTGGCAAGCGCACGGCGTTTGGCAGAGCAAGGCCATTTGGCCTTTGGCACCATTGACACATGGCTGATTTGGCAACTCACTGGCGGCCGGGTTCATGTGACTGATCCCAGCAACGCTTCGCGAACCATGTTGTTCAACTTGCACACCCAAGCCTGGGATGCAAGTTTGCTTCAACAATTCAATATCCCCTTTTCAATCTTGCCGCAGGTGGTGCCCAGCAGTGGTGTGCTGGCCGAAACCGATGCGCATCTTTTGGGGGCTTCAATTCCCATCGCCGGGCTGGCGGGTGATCAACAGGCGGCTACTTTTGGCCAAGCTTGTTTTTCGCCGGGCATGGCCAAGAACACCTATGGCACGGGCTGTTTCATGCTCATGAACACCGGTCATGTTCCGGTTCAAAGTCAGCATCAACTGCTGACCACGGTGGCTTGGCAAGGCCCCCAAAATGCGGATGCTTGGCGTTCAACCGCTTATGCGCTGGAGGGCTCGGTGTTCATGGCTGGCGCCACGGTGCAATGGTTGCGAGATGGGTTGCAAATCATTCAGAAAGCCAGTGACATCGAAGCGCTGGCGGCCAGCGTTCCCGATACGGGCGATGTTTATTTGGTGCCTGCCTTTGCAGGTTTGGGGGCACCCGATTGGGATGGTCAAGCGCGTGGCACTTTGGTGGGCATGACGCGCGGTACCACGCGCGCCCACATTGCCCGTGCCGCCCTCGAGGCCATGGCTTGGCAGGTGGCCGATATTTTTTCCGCCATGAGCAAAGACAGTGGCTTGGCTTTAACGGAGTTGCGTGTGGACGGCGGTGCCAGCCGAAACAATTTACTCATGCAGATGCAAGCCGACGCATTGGGTGTGCCAGTGGTGCGTTCCAGCGTCACTGAAACCACGGCTTTGGGGGTTGCTTATTTGGCGGGTTTGGCCACAGGATTCTGGTCGGGTGCAGACGAAATTTCGGCGCAATGGTCGCAAGATCGAAAATTTGCACCCAAAACCAGTTCGCGTGCAACACAGGCCAGGCAAGCAGGCTATGCGCGCTGGCGCGAAGCAGTTGCTCGCGCTCGGTCTTGGGCGAAAGATTAAAAGGACCGCATGAATCCTGTGTTGACCGACAGAGCGCAGTTGCTTGCTCAACTCGACAATGCCCCAGAGTTTGATTTGGCCATCATTGGGGGCGGCGCCACCGGACTCGGCGTCGCCGTTGATGCGGCTGTGCGTGGTTTGAAAGTGGTGCTCTTAGAGGCGCATGACTTTGCCAAAGGCACGTCGTCACGCTCAACCAAATTGGTTCATGGCGGTGTTCGTTATTTGGCGCAAGGCCAGTTGCCTTTGGTGAGAGAAGCTTTGCGAGAGCGCAAAAACCTGCTTGCCAATGCGCCCCACCTGGTTCACCCCATGCCCTTCGTGATGCCCGCTTATCGGCGAAAAGACCAATGGTTTTATGGCTTGGGCTTGAAGCTTTATGACCTGTTGGCTGGGCGCGCTAGGCTGGGGCCAACGCGCTTTTTAAACCATGCCGAAACTGTGCGGGCCTTGCCTGGCGTCAGGGTCACGCACTTGGTGGGGGGTATTCAGTATTGGGACGGCCAGTTTGACGATGCCCGTTTGGCCTTGGCCTTGGCTCGCACGGCAGCTGCCCACGGTGCGCTGTTGTTCAATCACATTCCCGTCAAAGGCTTTGTCACGGAGCATCCGGCAGGGCGCATCAAAGGCTTGGTCTGCCAAGACACAGAAACGGGGCAAGAGCGCACATTGAAAGCGCGTTGCGTGGTCAATGCCACGGGCGTCTGGGTCGACCAAATTGAGGCCATGTTGCACACCGCGCCAGGCAATGCCGCAGATGTCAAATTGCCGCAAGCTGTCAGGCCCAGCCAAGGCGTTCACTTGGTGGTGGACGCATCCTTCTGGCCGGGTTCGTCGGCCTTGTTGGTGCCGCACACCAAAGACGGCCGAGTTTTGTTTGCCGTGCCTTGGCAAGGCAAAGTGTTGTTGGGCACCACAGACACACCCAAAGCCCTAGTGGAATGGGAGCCGCAGGCGCTGGAGTCTGAAATTGAGCAAATTTTGCAAGAGGCCGCCAAACACTTGGTCAAAGTGCCTCAGCGCTCGGATGTCACCAGTGTGTGGGCAGGGCTGAGGCCCTTGGCGCGAACTGCGCAAACATCTCAAGATCAAGGTGCCACTCAAAACGTGAGCCGAGAGCACAGCGTCAAAGTAGCCTCAAATGGTTTGGTTTCTGTCACGGGCGGCAAGTGGACCACTTACCGTGCCATGGCCGCCGATGTCATGCAAGCGATTCGCCAAGCCCAGCTGCTTTCATTGACCTCAGAGGATGTCACCGCGCAGACCAAGCTTTGGGGTGCGCCCAGCCTGGATGCCAATATGGGTTTACCCAGCGAACAAGGTCAATACGCCAGATACGGCTCAGAAGCCGAACTGTTGGCCACCTTGCCGGGCGCTCAGCATTGGCTTGCGCCCCATTTAAGCGAGGCCATGGTCAGGTTTGCAGCCCGCTTTGAATATGCAAGAACCGTGGAAGATGTGTTGGCGCGACGAAATCGCTTGCTGTTCTTGGATGCCACTGCGGCAGTGGCAGTGGCACCCAAGGTGGCAGAAATTCTGAGCTCCGAAACGGATGCAGACCCTCAATTGGCGGCTTTCGAGGCCCTGGCAAAGTCCTATCAAATGCCTTAATTGCATATTTCCTTGGCTTATTGACTCAAAAAGTGTTGACACAGGCCATAAATGTTGTAATATCGCGGGCTTCGCTTTCAAAAAAGGCGGAGTTATCTACCCAAACTAAAGCATTGCGAGTGGTTCGCGGTGTGGATGACGGGTCCAAGACTGATCTTGGTGCTTTTGAAAATCAAACTACAAAAAGTTCTGATCTTTAGGGGTGCACAAGGTGCAAGTTGGGAAATATTGAAATGATTCAGACAGAAACTCGGTTGGATGTTGCCGACAACACCGGCGCCAAGTCCGTCCTTTGCATCAAGGTGCTTGGCGGATCGAAACGTCGTTACGCCAGTGTTGGCGACATTATCAAAGTGAGCATCAAAGAAGCTGCGCCCCGTGGCCGCGTCAAAAAAGGCGAGGTTTACAACGCTGTGGTGGTTCGCACCGCCAAGGGCATCCGTCGTCAAGACGGCGCTCTCATCAAATTCGACGGCAACGCAGCAGTGT
>JAPLPO010000106.1 GCA_026400155.1 Burkholderiales bacterium
CCCGCACTGCTGACGGAGGTGCCGCTTTCTTCGCCATCTTGCCAGCCCGAAATGGTAAAGCCTGCAACGCTGCCACCCACGTTGGCAGTGGACACAGTTTGCAATGCAGACAAGGCCGCAGAGCCATAAATCACATAGCTTTTGCCTGCTTTGTTCAGGCTTCCAACATCCTCAAAGTGAGAGCTGACAATCAAATCAGTCCAACCATCGCCATTCACATCGCCAGCACTGCTGACAGAAAAACCACCGCCTGCTCCTGCAGCAGGCAGCGTGATCTTGAGCGCCGCCGATGAGCCCGCTAAAGCCACAATCTCTTTTTGGTATCCATCTAAACTGCCGCCAGCGTTTTTCTTTCCGTAAACCAAGAAGGCCTGTCCTGATGTGGTGGCATCGGATGGATTTCTGGGCATGCCGACCAAAACATCCATGTAACCATCGTTGTTCATGTCGCCAACGCCTGCCACTGAAAATCCTGCCCATCCATTGGCCAAGTTGGCATACAAGTACATGCCAGTCACCTGACCCATGCCGCTGTAGCCCGGTATGACGAGTGACGCGTTCAACCCGCCTTGCACAATCACTGCACCACCGCCTTGGCTTGCTATTTGCGTGTTCAGCGGCGCACCCGAAATCACGTCCTCAAAACCATCGCCGTTGAAGTCGCCCACCATGCTGACCGCATAGCCAAAGTAGCCGCCGGTATTGGGTGAGTCGATGGCGTAGCCGCCAATGTTGGCTGCAATGTCAGACAAATAAACCTTGTCTTTGAAAGTAACGATGGTTAAAGAAGGGGTTGCGCCGGCACCGCCTGCATTGCCGGCGGTGTCCGTGTAAGTGCCAGCCGCAACGCTGATGCTGCCAGGGCTGGATGCGGTGTCTGGTGTGGGCGTGAAGGTGGCCGTGCGTGTCAGTCCCGAGCCAGAAATCGCACCCAAGGTGCCCCCTACAAGCACAATGTCACCGGTGGTGCTGTCCCAAGCGAATGTGCTGCCTGGATCTTCAGAGAATGTGAAGGTGATGGTGGCCGTTTGGCCTGTATTCAGCACACTGCGGTCAGAGGTGATGCTGAGGCTAGGAGGGGTTGTGTCTACTTTGTAAGTGCTATCGCTGGTCACAGCAGCGGAAGTGATTGTGTAGTCTGGTCCATAAATACTCTTCAAAGTACTGCCATTCAATGCCAATGCGTTGATGGGGATGCTGATGCCATCGGTATCGGTTTGACCACTCAGAATGGTGTACTTGAATAACAATTGAGTTGTGCCATTTGGGCTTTCGCCGCCTGATAAATAGGTGGCCAGCACTTGCTCAGTGCCAATCATTAGCTTCAGTGTGGGGCTTCCAGATGCAGTATTCAAGAAGCCAACTTGTGGAAGATTGACTCTCATTGTGACTGTGTCGCCTTGATTCAGAAAATTACTCAACTTTCCTGTGCTGCTGAAGAATTCTATTGAATCAATGTAGGGTGTGTTGCGGTTACTTTGGATGGCACCCCCACTGGTTGCCAGTCCTAAATTACCAGCCGTGTCTTGAAATATGCCTGCTGCAAAAGCAATGGTGTAACCCAGGGTTGCTGTCCCACTGGGTGTGAACGTGGCTGTGTAAACGCCCGTTACATCATTTTCTGTAAATGCCGAAAAAGTGCCAGTCGTAGCGCCACCTGGATATGTCAAGTTTCGAAGACTGAATCCTGTTTTCAAACGCTCGCTTGAGGTGACCGTGACGATGGCGGTTTCACCCGCTGCCAAATACCGGTCACTCACAGAGATCGTCAAAGTGGGTACCAATGTATCGAAGGAGAGGGTTTTGGTGAAGTCAAGTAGGCTGGGGTTGTTTGCATAGTCAAGGAATCTACCTGCACCAATCGAAAAAGTAACCGTGCCAGAGCTGATATTTGAGGGTGCTCTGTAAGTTGCAGAGTAGTTACTGTTTGATCCACCGACCCACGTAAGCGTTCCTGTGTCAACACTAACGTCACTTGCATCAAAGCTATTGGCGATTTCGGAAAAAACAAAGTAAATTGTGCGTGTTTCGTTGGCTTTGATGACCGATTCGGAAGTACCCGTGAATGCGAGTGTCGGTGCGATCGTATCAACTTTATAAGAAATATTGTCAGCAAGGCCAGAATATGTCAGGGTGGCTGAATTACCCGCAGCATTGATGATGGTTGACCCATTGAGTTGTAATCCATTCGATGGCAATGAAATACAGTTGCTGTCGTTCTGCCCAGCTTGAATGATGGATTTAAATTTCAACTGGTTGCCAGCTGGCTTAGAGTCGTAGATGGCTTGAAACATGGTGGTCCCAATCACAATGTCCAAAGTGGGTGAGCCGAAGGTCAGATCTAGGCTGACGGATTCACTGAAATTAACTGTGAAGTACTGGGTTGAAGTGAGCCCCAAGAAATTATTGTTCCGATTAACAGAGTTGGCAAAAGCCACGCTAGAAATGCTGGGGCTGCTGGTGTTGAGCGTGAACGTATAGAGGCCCCCACTGCCTAAATTGCCTGCATAGTCGTTGTAGCTGTTATTGGTAACGGTCATGCTGGCATTTGAGCCACTTAGCCCGCTGGTAGGCGTGAAGGTCGCAGTGCGCGTCAGTCCTGCGCCCAGCACTGAACTCAAGGTGCCATTGACCAAGCTTAAATCGCCGGCAGTTCCGTTCCAAGCAAAACTGGCACCAGGGTCTTCGTTGAATGTGAATGTGATGGCAGCGGTTTGGCCAGCCAGCAGCGTGCTTTTGTCGCTGGTGATGGTGACCGTGGGTGCGCTTGTGTCAACTTTGTAATTGAGGTTGTCTGCGCGCAAATCAGCGGTAATGATGGCAGCATTGCCAGCAGCGTCAAGCAGCGTACCTGAGTTGAGGCCAAGCGCATTGGCGCTGTAGCTAATGCCATCGACATCGTTCTGTCCAGCCAAGATGGTGTAGTTAAACAGCAAGTCGGTGGTGCCAGAGCCCGATGCATAGGCGGCATAGACCAGGGTGCCGCCAATGTTCAATTGAACCTGAGGTTTGTTGCCCGTAGCATTGATCACCACAGCTTCGTTGAATGTAGCCGTCACTTCCACCACATCGCCAGCGTTCAGGGTGTTGCTCAAAATACCGCTGGCACCCGAGATGTTCATGGTGGTCAGACTGGGTGCCACGGTGTCGATTGCAATGCTGGCGCTGCTACCCACGTTGCCAGCGTTGCCGGCCGCATCTGAGTAGGCCGCCAGCGCAGTAGACACAATGCCTGTTGCGGTGCTGCCCGCAGTGGGGGTGAATGTGGCGGTTGCCACATAGTCTGAGCCGCTAAATACAAAACTGCTGATGGCGCTTAAGGTGCCGCCTGTCAAGCTCAAGTCTCCCGCTGTGCCATTCCATGTGAAGGTGCTGCTCACATCTTCGCTGAAGGTGAACGTGACCGTGGCAGTTTCGCTGGCCTTCAGGCTGCTTTTGTCAAACAAAATGGTTTTGAGAATGGGTGCTGTGGTGTCTACTTTGTAGCTGGCGTTGCTGCTGACTGCCGATGATGTCAGCAAGGCAGCGTTGCCCGATGTATCCGTCAGCACGGCGCTGTTCAATGCCAATGCATTGAGAGAAATGGCGATGCCATCGGTGTCGGTTTGCCCTGAAGCAATGGAGGTGGTGAACACCAAGGTGTTGCTGCCCGCGCCAGATGCATAGGTGGCCAGTGCGGTGCGCACGGTGCTGATGCCTATCAGCAAGGACACAGTGGGTGAGCCACTGGTCAAATTCAAGTTCACTGTCTCACTGAAAATCAAGCTGATGTTGGCGGTGTCGCCGGCGTTCAGAGTGTTGCTTTGTGCACCGGTGGCACTGCTAATGGCCACACTGTTGATGCTGGGTTTTAAGGTGTCTAGGCTTAAGCTGGGTGTGGTGCCTGTGCCGCCATTGTTGCCGGCCGAATCTTGGTAGGTGCTACTGCTAACAGTGATGGTGGCAGTGCGCGTGTCCAAGTTATTCGAGGGTGTGAATACGGCGCTGCGTGTAACGCCTGTGCCGGTGATGGCGCTTAAGCTGCCGTTGGTCAAATTCACATCACCCGTGGTGCCATCCCATGTAAAGGTACTGCCCGGGTCTTCACTGAAAGTGAAGGTGATGTTGGCTGTCTCGCCAATTTTGAGTTGACTCACATCTGAAGTGATGACAATTGTGGGTGCTGTGGTGTCTACTTTGTAGCCTGCGTTATCTGCGCTCAATACGCTAGCGGACAAGATGGTGATATTGCCGCGTGGGTCTATGAGGGTGCTGCCGTTGAGTTGCAATGCATTGGCGTTAATGGCAATGCCGTTGGTATCCGTTTGACCTGCCAGTACTGTGTAATTGAAGACCAAGTCTGCAGTGCCAGCGCCAGAGACATAGGTTGCAACTACGGCGGTGCTGTCAATCTGCAATGCGAGCGTGGGCGTGCCACCTGTGAGGTCAAGCGTTTGTGCTTCAGAAAAGTGTGCCGTGACGTTCACTGTGTCACCGGCATTGAGTGTGCTGTTTTGCAAACCCACCGCACTGGTCAGATGCATGGTCGTGAGCGTGGCAGGGGAGGTGTTGATCACCAAGCCAGTCAGGATGTTGCCGGTGCCTAAATTGCCTGCCAAGTCGGTGTATGTATTGTTGTTAACCGTGAGGCTGGCATTGACGCCCGTTAAGCCTTGGGTTGGGTAGAAGGTCGCTGTCCTAGTCAGACCTGTGCCGCTGATGGCAGTGAGGGTGCCTTCAACCAAAGTCACATCACCAGCGGTGCCGTTCCAAGTAAAGGTACTGCCTGGGTCTTCGCTGAAGGTAAAAGTAATGGTTGAGGTTTGGCCGCTTAAGAAGGTACTGCGACTCGAAGCGATGCTGACCAAAGTAGGTGCTGTGGTGTCCACCAAATAGCTTGCGTTGTCGGTCACAGCGCTGTAGGTGTTGACAGTGGTGTTGCCCGCGGTATCGGTGAGGGTTCTGCCGTTCAAGTTGAAGGTGGGACTGCCTACGCTACTTGCAACAATAGAAATACCGTTGATATCGGTTTGAGCCGCCAGAACGGTATAGGCAAACACCAACGCATTGGTGCCAGAGCCGGATGCATACAGTGCATTGACTTCGGTGCCGCCAATGTTCAGTTTGAGGCTGGGCGTGCCAGCGCCCACGTTCAGGTTAACCAGTTCAGTGTAGGTGGCGGTGACATAAACCACATCGCCTGCATTTAGCAAGTTGTTTTGAATGTTGTCTGCACTGCTTATGACTACAGACGACAAGGCTGTCGTTGTAGTGTTCACGGTGATGTTGACCGATTTGTCGGTTACGCCCGCCACGGCTTCAATTCCCAGGTTGCCTGCTGCATCGGTGTAGCTGTTTAAATTCACGGCTACGTTGGCTGTGCCGCTACTCACGCCAGTAGCCGGCGTCAAGATAGCAGTTCGCGTTAGGGGGTTGCTTGTAGTACTGAGGGCGCCTAATGTGCCGCCTGTTACAACCAAGTCGCCAACATTGCCGTCCCATATAAATGAGCTACCAGGGTCTTCACTGAAGGTGAAGGTCATGGTGGCTGTTTGGGCAGAGATTAAAGTGGCGGTGTCAGAGGTGACGGCCACTGTGGGGCGAGTGGTGTCCACCAAATACTTGGTGTTGTCTACCACTGCAGCCGAGGTGATGGTGGCGTTGTTGCCATTGGCGTCTTTGAGGGTTGCGCCGTTCAAGCTAAGTGCGTTGAGCGCAATGGCCACACCATTGCTGTCGTTTTGCAAAGCAGCCACAGTGCTTGTGAACACCAAGGCGTTGGTGCCAGAGCCAGACACATAAGTCGCTTGAACAGTGCTACCTCCAATGACCAGCGCCAAAGTGGGGGAGCCACTTGCGGTATTCACCATGAGAACATCGTTAAAGGTGACGGTGGCAGTCAGTGTGTCTGTCGCGTTCAGGTTGTTAACCGTTGCATCACCCGCACTTGCAATACCGCCTGTGGAACTTGTCAGAGCCAAGCTTGTGATGCCAGGCGCCAATGTATCGATGGCAATGCTGGGGCTCAATCCTGCTCCGCCATTGTTGCCTGCTGCATCTTGATAGGCGTTGGCTGCCACGGTCATGCTGACACTACCGTTGCCTAAGTCGGCTGTGGGCGTGAACACTGCTGTGCGCGTTAAACCCGTTCCGCTTATAGCACCTAAAGTACCGCCTGTCACAAGTACATCGCCTGCACTGCCATCCCATGCAAAGCTGGTACCCGGATCTTCAGAAAAAGTGAATGTGATGTTAGCCGTCTCGCCCGCTTTGAGGGTTGCAACGTCGCTTGCAATGCCCACTGTGGGGGCTGCCGTGTCGACCAAATACTTGGCGTTGTCGGTCACTGCCGCAGAAGTGATGATGGCATTGTTGCCGTTGACATCTTTTAGGGTGGCGTTGTTCAAGTTGAGCGCGTTGATGGCGATGGCAACGCCATTGGGATCTGTTTGGCCTGCGGCAATGGTGGTAGTGAACAGCAGTGCACTGGTGCCAGAGCCCGACACATAGGTGGCCAGTAAGGTGCTTCCGCTAACCAGCAAAGCCAATGTGGGTGAACCGCCATCGGTGTTCAAGGTGACTGCATCATTGAACGTGACAGTGGCTGTCAGGGTGTCTGTGGCGTTGAGGTTGTTAACCATTGCATCGCTGACGCTTGCTATGCCGCCGGTGCTACTGCTTAAAGCCACACTGCCAATGAGCGGTGCCAAGGTGTCAATGCTGATGACAGGTGTGACGCCTGCACTGCCAGGATTGCCAGCGCTGTCGGTGTAACTTAAATTGGCCACCGTGATGCTGGCAGTGCCACTGGTCAAATTGGATGTGGGTGTGAACGTACTGCGCCTGACAGTGCCAAGACCTGTGAGCGCGCTCAACGTACCGCCTGTAACGGTCACATCGGACATCGTAAAACTGGTACCAGGGTCTTCTGTAAAGGTAAAGGAAATGACGCTTGTTTCATCCGCCTTCAAGCTGGCCTTAGAAGATGTGATGACAACGTTTGGCGCTGTGGTGTCTACGGCATAGAGTGCGTTGTCTGCCACGGCGCCATTGGTGATTGCCGAGTTATTGCCCGAGGCGTTTTTAAAGGTGCTGCCGTTCAAGCTGATGGCATTGAGGGGCACTGAAATACCAGTGCTGTCATTTTGCCCAGCCAAAATGGTGTAGCTGAACTCATAGTCGGTATTGCCTGTACCCGACACATAGGCTGCTTGCACCAGCGTGCCGTCAATGAGCAGTCCCAAAGTGGGAGAACCACCGCTGCTGTTCAAGGTAATGGCTTCATTGAAAACCACCTTGGCAAAAATCACATCCCCTGCATTGAGTGTGTTGTTCAGTGCACCGGTGGCACTGCTCAGGGCAATGCTTGAAATTTCAGACGTCGATGTGTAGATGGACACAATAGGAGTGAGAGCAGCGCCGCCGAAGTTGCCAGCGGCATCGGTGTAGGCGCCTTGCGCCACTGATATGTTGGCCGTGCCAGATGCAACATTTGGAGTTGGAGTGAACGTTGCTGTTCGCAGGGTTCCTGTGCCACTGAGATTGCCCAATGTGCCACCACTGACACTCAAATCGCCAGCGTTTGAAGCCCATATAAAGCTACTGCCAGGGTCTTCACTGAAAGTGAAAGTGATGGTGGCGGTTTCTCCCACATTTAAGGTGGCTTTACTTGAGGTAATGGCCAATGTTGGTGCTGTGGTGTCCACCAAATATTTGACATTGTCTGCTACCGCTACTGAAGTTATGGTGGCATTGTTGCCGCTAGCATCTTTGATGGTTGCATTGTTTAAGCTAAGCGCGTTGATTGCAATGGCTACGCCGGTGCTATCGTTTTGTCCAGATGCCAAAGTGGTTCTAAAAACCAAGGCGTTGGTGCCAGAGCCTGATAAATAAGCTGCTTTTACGGTGCTGGTGCCAATGACAAAATCCAAAGTGGGTGAGCCACCGCCAGAATTGACAGTGATCACATGATTGAAAGTGACGGTGGCCAAAAGGGTGTCGGATGCATTGAGGTTTTTCACGGTGGCATCCGTGGCGCTAACAATGCCACCTGTAGAACTGCTTAGAGCCACACTTGATATAACGGGCGCCAAGGTGTCAATGCTGATGCTGGGTGTGACGCCTGCACTTCCGGCGTTGCCTGCGGTGTCGGTGTAGCTTAAGTTGGTAACGATGATGCTTGCACTGCCGCTGGTCAGATTGGTTGTAGGTGTGAATACCGCTGTTCGTGTCAGACCTGTTCCGCTAATTGCGCCTAGGGTGCCACCCGTCACATCTAAATCACCGGTTGTTCCATTCCAAGCAAAGCTGGCTCCCGGATCTTCAGAAAACGTGAAAGTGATGTTGGCAGTTTCACCGGCCTTAAGCGTTGCAACGTTGCTGGCAATACTGACGCTTGGCGCGGTGGTATCTACTTTGTAGCCCAAGTTGTCTGCGCTAACAACGCTGGCAGGCAACTCTGTGTTATTACCACGAGGGTCTTTGATTGTGCTGCCATTGAGTTGCAATGCATTGGCGTTGATGGCAATGCCGTTGGTGTCTGTTTGACCTGCCAGTACTGTGTAAGTGAAGACCAAATCTGCTGTGCCTGCGCCAGAAACATAGGTTGCAACTACGGCTGTGCTGTCAATCTGCAAAGCAAGCTTTGGCGTGCCACCTGTGATGTTAACTGTTTGCACTTCAGAAAAGTGCGCCGTCACGTTCACTGTGTCGCCGGCATTGAGCGTGCTGTTTTGCAAACCCACCGCGTTGGTCAGTTGCATGGTCATGAGCGTGGCAGGGATGGTGTTGATCACCAGACCCGTGAGGGTGTTGCCAATCCCTAAGTTACCGGCTAAGTCGGTGAATAGATCATTGTTAATAGTAAGACTTGCATTGGCACCCGATAAGCCTTGGGTGGGATAGAACGTGGCCGTACGTGTAAGTCCTGTGCCGCTGATGGCGGTGAGCGTACCTTCCACCAAGGTCACATCACCGGCAGTGCCGTTCCAAGTGAAGGTGCTTCCTGGATCTTCGCTGAATGTGAAAGTGATGGTTGAAGTTTGACCGCTTAAAAAAGTACTCCGGCTAGAGTCAATGCTCACCAAGATAGGCGCTATGGTGTCTACCAAATAATTGACGTTGTCGGCTACAGCATTGAACGTATTCACAACGATAATGCCAGCCGTGTCTTTTAAAGTTCTGCCATTCAAGTTGAAGTTTGGGCTGCCGACGCTGTTGGCCACAATTGAAATGCCGTTGAGATCGGTTTGACCCGCCAAAATGGTATAGCTAAACACCAAATCAGGGGTGCCAGAGCCCGATGCATACAGTGCATCAACTTCGGTGCCGCCAACGTTCAGTTTGAGGCTGGGGGTACTAGCGCCCACGTTCAGGTTGACCAGTTCGCTATAGGTGGAAGTCACATAAACCACATCGCCTGCATTGAGCATGTTGTTTTGAATGTTGTCTGCACGGGTGATTGCAACGGACGACAAGCTTGCGGGTATGGAGTTGACAGTGATATTGGCCGATTTATCGGTTACGCCGGCTACGACTTCTTGCCCGAAGTTGCCTGCTGCATCGGTGTAGCTGTTTAAACTGACGGCCACGTTAGCAGCCCCGCCACTTACACCAGTAGCCGGTGAGATGGCGGTACGAGTGAGTGGATTGCCTGTGGTGCTCAGAGCGCCTAAGCTACCACCACTGACCACCAAATCTCCCGTGCTGCCATCCCAAACAAATGAGCTGCCGGGATCTTCGCTGAAGGTGAAGGTGAATGTAGCCGTTTGTGAAGAAT
Source organism: Burkholderiales bacterium (assembly GCA_026400155.1). Lineage (GTDB taxonomy): Bacteria > Pseudomonadota > Gammaproteobacteria > Burkholderiales > Burkholderiaceae_C > Limnohabitans_A. Next base: position 9,758 of record JAPLPO010000106.1, read on the forward strand.
TTAAAGTGACTGTGTCAGACGTGATAGCTACAGTGGGGCGAGTGGTGTCAACCAAATACTTGGCGTTGTCGGCCACAACTACAGAGGTGATGGTGACGTTGCTCCCATTGGCATCTTGAAGTGTTGCGCCGTTTAAGCTGAGAGCATTACTGGCAATGGCTACACCGTTGCTGTCGTTTTGCCCAGCAGTCACGGTAGTTATAAATGTCAAGGCATTGGTGCCAGTGCCAGAAAGATAGGTCGCTAGAACAGTGCTGCAGCCAATGAGCAATGCCAAAGTAGGGGATCCACCTGCGGTGTTAACGGTGATGACATCGTCAAAGGTGACAGTGGCCGTGAGTGTGTCTGTGGCGTTGAGAATGCTGATCGTTGCATCGCTGGCGCTTGCAAATGCAATAGCGCCTGTTGCGCTGGTGAGTGCCAAGCTAGTAATAACAGGTGCCAATGTATCAATGGTAATACTGGGACTCAAACCCGCTAAGCCAAGGTTGCCTGCAGCATCTTGATAAGTTCCAGCGTACACTGAAATGCTTGCACTGATGCCCGATTGGTTGGGTGTTGGTGTGAATGTGGCGGTGCGAACAAGACCCGTTCCACTCAAGGCACTCAAGGTGCCGCCTGTGACAACAATATCGCCTGATGTGCCATCCCAAATAAAGCTGTTGCCTACATCCTCGCTGAAGGTGAAGGTTATGACCAGCGTTTCATTGCTTTTGACAGATGCCGCATTGCTTGTGATAACAACAAATGGCGACGTGGTGTCAGTGGGTGGCAGCGGAATGAAGGGAGCGCTTCCATTTCCGCCGGCAAATACGGGAATGCCAATGGCAGTAGCAGCAATTTCACCAAGCCCGATATTGGCTGCTGCGACTGATGCTGCAGGTGCAGCGGTAGGAATGAGGCCCATCAAGGAGCTTGGATTGAATAAGGCTACTTTGCAATCTATGGCGGAGTCACTTGCAGTCCAAAGCATGCTTTCGGGCACATCGAAAATTTCAGCTGGATAGTGCGAAATGACTTGGACTTCATTGCACGAGTCATTTTCCAAGCGATAGATGGGTGCGTTTTCAACTGGCGTGAGTGAGGCGAAAAAATAATCTTGCAGCTCCAGCACATTTTCGTTTTCGAATAAAACTTTCAGAGTTTTGTTTTGCCTTAGAAGTTTTTGGCCTTTTTGGTGGTTGCCTGTTTCAATGTTCAATAATTTGTATTGCGCACCGGCTTCAGCTTTGACAAGCAAAGGTGCATTGAGCAGGTTGAAGCCTGCTGTTGGTTCGGCCAAATTGGAAAATCGAATAGTTCGCTCGCTACCATCAGGGAACAAAATATGCAGTAGAAGTTCATTGAAGTTCATCACAGACTATCGCTCGTGCAGCGCTCCTGAAAAAGCTTTTTGAATGGGCTTGGTGAGGTATTGCCATACCGAGCGCGAACGTGTTCGAATGTCCAAAGAGGCTGTCATGCCCGGTTTGAGGTCGCTTGCTTTGATTCGATTTGAAACGGGTATGGGTGCTAATTCAACTTGAATTCGATAATAGGTTTGTGTAGCCCCATTGGCGCCAGACTCCGTCAGGGTGTCTGAACCAATGTGGCTTAAGGTGCCATTGAGCATGCCGTACATGCTGAAATCAAATGCATCTAATTTGATGGACACTGGCAAACCGACTTTGAGTTCGCCAATGTCACTTGGATTGATCTTGGCCTCGATCACTTGGCCACTTTCAGTGGGTGAGATGTGCATGAGCTCATCGCCGGCACGCAAAACGCCGCCCACAGTATTGATGCGGAGTACTTTGACAATGCCTGCAACCGGTGTTGTGAGCACACTGTGGTCAAGCAAACTTTGTCGTTCATTTAATTTGAATTGGTTGGAAGAAATTTCTTCTTCCAGCCGCACCAGTTCCAGTTTGGCCTCGTGCAAATACTTGTTCTTGAGCGACAAAATTCGTCCTTGGCTGTCGTGCAGCTGCCGCTGAGATTTCATTAGCTCAATTTGACTTAAGTCGCCAGACTTAAAGAGTGATTGGCTAATTCGAAGTTCTTCTTCTGACAAAAGAAGGCTCGAATTTAAAAGCGCTAAATCCTCATCCAAACTTTGTTTCTTTTGTTTATAAATTTGTTCTTGCGCTAACTTAAATTGACCCCGTGCATCGAACTTTTCGTCAAACGACAATGCATTGCCAGTGGACTCTGCACGGGCGCGCATTCTTGCTGCTTGCAGGGCCGTTAGCTTGGCTTGAATTTCTTGAAACCCTGCTTCAGACCTTGTGGTTTCTAATTTGGCGACCACTTGACCCGCTTGAACACGTTGCCCCTCCGAAACCAAGAGTTGGGTTAATACACCGCCATCGGCCGCCTGAATAATTTGATTTCTTGCCACCGCTATGACCTGCCCCGAACTGCGAACGGTTTGGTCCATCTCCGATTGCGTAGACCAAAGTGCAAACGCCAACAGAGCCATCGCCAACAGGCGTGTGGGTGTGATGAGTTGGCGGGCATTCGCCCAAAACACAGGACGGTTCATGCTTGAAGCTTTTGAATCACTTGGGCTTTGGGGCCATCCAGCACAATTTGTTGATTGGATATGACCACCAACCGATCGACCAAGGTCAACATCTCGGGCTTGTGCGTGACCAAAACCAAGGTGTCTTGTGGTCTCAGTGCTTGCTGCAGTGCCTTGGTAACGTGGTCTGCCAAGTTGCGATCCATCGATGCTGTGGGCTCATCCAGCAACCAAATACGGGGTCTGCGCAAAAAGACGCGGGTTAGGTTTACCAGCTGGCGTTGGCCACCCGAGAGGCCTTGACCACCTTCAAAGATAGGCAGGTCGAAGCCCAATGGATGTTGCGCAATGATGGCTTGATGCAGTCCTGTTTGCACTGCAACTCCTTTGAGGATTTCATCGCCCGGATCTAGGATGCCAACCAACAAGTTGTCCCTAAGGGTGCCTTCAAACAAACGACCTTCTTGTTGCAAATAGCCCAACTGCTCTGAGAGCAAAGGCTTTGCGATGTGAGTCAAGGCCACGCCATCTAGTGTGATTTCACCCTTTTGTGGTTTGTACATGCCACTGAGCAGGCGAAGGAGGGTGGTTTTGCCCGATCCAATTGGGCCCAAAACACCAATTTTTTCGCCATGCTGAATTTGCAGTTGCGGCACTTTGAGCGCTGACTGAGTGTTGTAACTGTAGGTCACTTCTTCGAAGCGGTAAGCGCCTTGAACGGATTGCAACAAAATGGGTTCCTGGGCGTGATGATCGTCGGGAAGCTGCCAAATGTGATCAAGACCTTGAAGGGCTGACTTGCAGTAGCCCCACTGAATCAATTGACCTGGCAAAGCAGCCACGGGGTGCAAAATACGACCCGACAAAATGGTGCAAGCGATGAGACTGCCCATGCTCAATTGGCCTTGGCTGATCATCAAGGCGCCGATGGCCACCATGCCAATGTAGGCCATTTGTTGAAACGCTTGAATGCTGTGTTGTGCAGACTCACTGATTTTTTTGAGTCGCAATTCTTCGGATCGTGAAGCATCTGAAAGGTTTTGCCAAATACTCAATTGACGCCAGCCGCCTTGACCTGATTTGAGTGTTTCGGCGCCTTCGATTGACTCCACCAGCAAGCCAGTTTTGCGCATGCTGGCGATGGAGGCTTGATGACTTCGCGCTTCCACTTCGTGAATACTTTTCAAGCCAATCCAGATTGAGATGGCCAAAAATATCAAGGGCACCACAACGATCCAACCTGCAATGGCGGCCACAATGAAAAAGAAAATGACGGCAAATGGTGCGTCAATGAGCATTTGGGTAGCCGAGTTGGTTAAAAAACCTCGCACACTTTCGTAGGCTTTCATCTGACCTGCCAAACTGCCCACACTGGTGGGCAAGGTGTCTAAGCGAATATTTAAAAACCTAAGAAACACCTCGCGTCCCAAGCGCTGGTCAATTTGGGCGATGATTTTTTCATGCAGATCAGACCGAATGGCGCGTGTGAGCCATTCAAACAACACGGCCCCCAAAGCCCCCAAACTCAAGACCCACAGTGTGGCCACAGCGCCTGTGGGCACCACGCGGTCGTAGACGTGCATGCTGTAAAAAGAGATGGCCAGTGCCAACACATTGAGCATCAGGCCACCGATGCATGCATCGAGGAAAAGACGTTTGTGTTGTAAAAACTCAAATTTAATTAGGCGCCAGACAGGGCTGGCCGACCGGTCGAAGGGTGTTCGGAAATCAATTTTGACCAAGTCAAACGCACGCAAACTGCTTGTGCTTGATTCGCCCTCAGGGCCCTCCATCACCCACTCGGATTGGGCATTGAAGCTTTTTAAGACAAAGCAGCTGCCTTGGTTTGAAATAGCCAGACACGGCAAAAGCGAAGGGTCTAGTTGAGAGCCGCTGATTCTGCGAACAGATGACCATTGCATCTGTGATTTGACTTTGGACAAAACTTGTTGCAAACCCATTGTGTTTTGGCTGATGTCTGTGAAGCACATCTGGAGAGCATTTTTGTCTAGGCTTTGCCGTTGTAATTGTGCCAATCGGAGAATGGGAATGAGCAAGCTACTCATGGTTTTGCCCATGCCGATACGCCATATGCAAGTATTTGCAAGCGCCAATAGCTGAGCTGCAACGAGGTGTCGTTTTCAATGACGGCCAATTGGCTTTGCATGGTTTCTTGCGCTGCATTCATAACTTCAATCCAAGTTTTTCGGCCACTGTCAAATTGCCGAAGCCAAGCAGTTTGAATCTCTTGCAATGACTCTAAATTCAATTTCAGTTCTTCGGTCTTGCTTTGCCTTGCAATGAGATTGAAAACATCGGATTGAACGGATTCACTGAGAAGACGTTGCGTTAAAGCAATCTCATGTTGAACGCCTTCATGTTTGGCCATCAAGCTGGCCAGCTGGTTTTGCAAGCTCAAGCCTGCGCCCGTGGTGGCTGTCATGCCTATCAAAAGGCGATTGACGTTTTGCGAATTGACATAAGCGTGATTGCCGCGCTGGTGCTCTGCGCGCAAGTAAATTTCAGGCTGATAAGCAGCTCTTTTTTCTCGAAGCTCAGCTTCTTGCAACCTCATTTGGGCTTCTAAGCGAAAGGCAGCAGGCGATTGCTTGATGCTCAGCAATTCCCAATCGATGTTGTCAGTGTTTTGCAAATGCACTTGACCATCTGTCTTTGGCCTGGGGTGTTCAATACGACGACTGCTGAGTGACTGGGCTTCTGGCACCCATTGTTTCAATTTGAGCCAAGCCAACTCTTCTTGTACTTTGGCTTGCTTGAGCAGTTGATTGACCATTGATGCGCGAAGCCTTGAAAGCTTGACTTCACTTTGTGCCGACATTCCTTGTTCAGCGCGACGTTCAATTTTTCCTTGTAAATTTTCGAGTTCTTTTTGGGTGATCAGCAGCGCTGTTTGTTGTTTTTGAAAATTCACAAGCTCTGCCCAAGCTTGCAATGTCTTGATGGCCAACCCCTGCTGTATTTCAAGCAGCCTGGCAACTTCGATGTCTTGGTTGGCAATGGCCTTGTTTTGCTGCGCACTTAAGCGGCCGCCAGTCCAGAGCGCTTGTTGCAATTTGAAAACGGCCACTTGCGGCGAGCCTGCATACGAAGGATCGTTGACGCTTTTAGACTGGGCGCGTTCTAACGCAATGGAGGGTGTGGGGAAGAAAGCCTGCTTCGAAACCTCTATGTCAAACCCTGCAGACTTCAGGTTTTGAAGTTGCATCAAAACCTGAGGATGTTCTTGGACCGACTTCTTCCAAAGAAGGTGCAGGTAGGTGGGGGAGTGAGAAAAAACTTGCGGTTCAACCAAGCCAAATTCAGGATCTTTTGCGTTGGAGTAAAGCGGTAAGGCGCTTATCAACGCAAAAATACATAGCGAAAAATGCCTATATATACTTTTAAGTTTGTAAAAATGTAGCAGTAAAACTGACAGTTGTAATTAACTTTATTATCGCATTGATAAATTTTGGACTTTTGTAAGCCAAATTCACAATTTAAAGCACTGTTATTTAAGTAGCTAATTAGTATTCTTTGGCAATTTTTGAAGTGAGCCAGGCAACTGTCGTCACCTCTTGCAGGCTCAATCTTTGGCACCCAAGGCCATGGCGCATTCTCTTGATTTGGCGTTGGCCAGCTCGGCGCTGGCAACTTGAGTGTGTTGCGTGGGCCAACCTTGCATGTGTTGTGCGGCAATGCCTGCCAGGGCATCTACCCACACGGGTTCATCGTTCAAGCAGGGGATGTAGTTGAATGTTTTGCCACCGGCATGCAAGAAGGCTTCGCGTCCTTCCATGCTAATTTCTTCAAGGGTTTCAAGGCAGTCGCCTGTAAAACCTGGACATACCACATCGACACTTTGGGTACCGCTTTGGGCCAATGAAATGAGAGTGGGCTCGGTGTAGGGCTCCAGCCATTTGGCTTTGCCAAATCTTGACTGAAAGGTCACCATATACTGATCGCTACTGAGGCCCAATTTTTCAGCCAACAGGCGGCCTGTTTTGTAGCACTCGCAGTGGTAGGGGTCGCCCAATTGAAGCGTGCGCTCTGGTACGCCATGAAAGCTCATGACCAGTTTTTCTGCGCGCCCATGTTGCTCCCAATTTTTCTGAATGCGATGCGCCAAAGCACCAATGTAGCTGGCATCGTCATGGTAATGATTCACAAACCGAAACTCAGGCAAATTTCTGGCCTTCAAACTCCACCGGTGAACAGCATCAAAGACAGGTGCCGTGGTGGTACCGCTGTATTGTGGGTAGGCGGGCAACAACAAGATGCGCGTTGCACCTTCTAATTTCAAAGCATCTATTTGCGACTGAATGCTGGGTGAGCCATAGGTCATGGCGTACTTCACAGAAACGTGATGACCTTGCTTGTTCAAGGCGGCTTGAAGGCCTTGTGCTTGTTTGTCTGTCCAAACCCTGAGCGGCGAGCCTTCTTCGGTCCAAATGCTGGCGTATTTGGCAGCCGATTTGGAGGGACGTACACGCAAAATGATGCCGTGAAGGATCAGCCACCACACGGCCTTGGGAATCTCGACCACGCGTGAATCGCCCAAAAATTGGGCCAAATATCGACGCAATGCAGGCGCTGTGGGTTCGTCGGGTGTCCCTAGGTTGCAATAAAGCACACCTGTTTTGGCACTTTGTCCGTGTTTGAAAGGGGGTTCTTTTTGAAAAGCCATGCGTTATTCTCTCTCACCATGATCGATTTTTTCAAAATAAAAGCCATCTCCCTCGATTTGGACGACACTTTGTGGCCCGTTTGGCCCACCATTGGTCGTGCCGAAGAGACCTTGGCGGCTTGGCTGGCCCAAAAAGCACCTCAAACAGTGGCCTTGTGTGCCATACCGGGATATCAAAGACAGATTCGAGAGGCAATGCCGGCGTTGCGGCCAGACTTGGGCAATGACTTATCTGCACTCAGACGTGAGGCCATTCGGGTTTTGTTGCAAAGAGCGGGCGAAGATCCCAATTTGGCTGAACCGGCGTTTGAAGTCTTTTTTGAAGCCAGGCAAAAAGTGATTTTCTTTGACGATGCCATGCCCGCACTCGATTTTTTGAAGTCCAAGTATCCAATGGTGGCTTTGTCCAATGGCAATGCCGATGTTCACAAGGTGGGGCTTGGCAATTATTTTGTAGCGGCTTTCAACCCGATTAACTTAGGTGTGAGTAAACCCGATGCCAAAATGTTTCATGTTGGCGCACAAGACCTAGGTGTTTTACCCGAAGAGGTGCTGCACATTGGCGACGATCCGCATTTGGATGTGTTGGCCGCGCAGCGCGCAGGCATGCAATCTGTGTGGATCAATCGTGACGAAAAACCGTGGACTCACGACACACACCCCGCGCCCTTCACAGTCATGGGCTTGAAACAGTTGTGTGAAGCTTGGCCGGCCTAACCCAAGCCTCATTTTCTAAGTTCCTCAAGCTCACACAATGGCTTGAATGCCCGACATCACAGCCCCTTCTAGCGTGGCTGGGTAGGGGCCATCGATGTAGTCGCCACAGACGCGCAAGTTGGGATGAGGGTTGGACACGGGTCTTTGCAAATTGGGTATGCAGGCAAAGGTGGCACGCTTTTCAACCACGGTTTGCAGCACCTGAAGTGAGCCTATGTCCTTGGCCGAATACCCCAAAGTTTTCAACAGATCTAAAGCCTGTTGCATCACCTGTGCCTCTAGTGCCACTTTGGATTCCCGAAATGCACTTGCCACAAAGGCCAGCAAACCCGGCGTGTTGGCCTGTTGGCATATCAAGCCTCTGTCAAACACAAATTGTGCGGGTGCATGCGGGTGAGCCACCAAGGCCATCATGGGATGAGGCAATTGCACATGAGTTGGTGCTTGAATGTAAACAGTGGCAATGGCTTCGTATTCAATTTGCTCGGTTTGGATTGCCCAAGTTGCATTGAAGGGGGCTATCAATCGGGCGGCTTCACTGGCAGTGGTTGCCACCACCACTTGGTCAAAGTGCGCGCCATGCAATTCCCAATGGGGTGTGCTGTTCTCATGCCAAATGAGATTATCAATTCGAGCACCCAAGCGGCAATCAACGCCTTTGTTTTGTAGCCACCGAATGGCGGCATGCGGAAAAATTTGACCTAAGTCTTGTTTGGGAAGAAGTAGGTCGGCGCTGCCAGAAGGGCCAAGCAGTGCATCCTGCATGACCCTTAAAAAAACACGACCACTGGCTTCATGCGATGGCGTGTTGAGGGCAGCAACACACAGCGGATCAATCAGGTCTTGCATGAGTCTTTGTGGGAGCCCTTGGCAAACATCCGCCACGCTTAAGTGCGCATCACATGAGAATTTGTTGCGTTGCCACTCAAAGGCTTTTTGCAACAGACGCCATTTGTCTAAAAGTCGCCAAGCTTTGGCAGTGGCAATGCCCCAAACCAAATTCAAAGGGGAAGGCCAATTGTTCAAGGCCAAGCCGGTGCCGTCGGGCTTGATCAAATGCAAAGGCAAACGCCAAAGCGCAGAGGCTTCATCGACGCCAACCAATTTCATCAAGCGCAAACTTTGATGGTAGGCCCCAATCAAAATGTGTTGGCCATTGTCTAGTACCAAGGCATCTTTGCCCTGCACTTTGAGGCTGCGTGCCCGACCGCCCCAATGCCGACTGGCTTCAAACAGCGTGACTTGATGGCCAGCTTGAATTGCACTGATGGCCGCACTCAGACCCGCCCAGCCAGCGCCAACAATTGCAATTTTGGAGGAGTTTTTGTGAGTCACTGCAGCATTGCTACAAAGGGTTTTAGAGCCGTCCGAGGGCTTGAACTTTCCATGCCAACCAAAGTTTGCGAAGCGGTGTGAGCGACACGCGTTGGTGCAGAACTTGGAAATTGTCGGCTTCAATTTCACGCAGCAAAGTTCTGTAAATGCTGGCCATCATGAGGCCTGGTTTTTGGGCTTGTTTGTCGGCAGCAGGCAGCAAATCAAAAGCTTCTTCGTACAAAGCATGCGCACGCGCTGCCTGAAATTTCATGAGGGCCGTGAATCGATCTGAATATTGACGTTGCATCAAATCTTGCGTCTTTACATCAAATTGTTTCAGCTCGTCCATGGGCAAATAAATTCGACCGCGCATGGCATCTTCGCCCACATCTCGCAGAATGTTGGTCAATTGAAAGGCCAAGCCCAAGGTGTGTGCGTAGGGGGTGGTTTGCGGATCGGTTTGGCCAAAAATTTTGGCAGCCACCTCGCCCACCACGCCTGCCACCAAATGGCAGTAGCGCTTCAAACCCGCATAGTCCAAATAGCGTGTTTGCGACAGGTCCATTTGACAGCCTTCGATGACGGACAGCAAATGGTGCGCTTCAATGCCATAGTCGCTGGCATGCACCATGAGTGCTTTCATCACGGGGTGTGTGGGGCTTCCGGCAAACGATTGAACCACTTCGTTTTGCCACCAAGCCAGGGTGCTCTGGGCAACACTGGGGTCTGATATTTCGTCGACCACATCGTCCACCTCACGGCAAAAAGCATAGAAAGCGGTAATGGCGGCTCTGCGGTTGGCAGGTAAGAACAAAAAGGCGTAATAAAAACTGCTGCCAGAGTTGGCCGCCTTTTGTTGAACGTATTCTTGGGGTGTCATGGTGTTTTATTGTCCCACTCTCTGGCTTACATCCAGAGGGCTCGCCAGAAAAGAACGGGTAAGTCCCATGCCTTCAGCGTGGGACGATGTTGAAAAGCCAAGGGACCTAGTTTTTCAACTTTTTCTAAAATGCGCAGCCCGCCCTGAACCACTCCCCTCAGCTCTAAACCAGCCCGTCCGGGCACCAGATGAACCAAAGGCGCGCCAGCCATCATGAGCGCGCGGGCATGCTGGCAAAGTTCTTGAACAAGTTGGCTTGTGTCCATTGAAGCTTGTAAATTTTGCGGCACATAAAAGCGGCCTCTTGGAATGTCTTCGCTCAGGTCCTGCCAAAAATTAATCAATTGAAGGGCGCTGCAAATGGCATCACTTTGACGCAGGGCAGCTTCATCTTTCACGCCATACAGATGCAGCAAAAGCCGTCCCACGGGGTTGGCCGAGAGCTCACAATATTGCAGCAGTTCATGAATGGTTTGGGGTTGGCTTGCTTGTGCTGTTGCCAACACATCTTGTTCAAACGCTTTCAGCAAATTATTCAAGTACTGAACAGGCAATTTGAAATCTTGAATAACTTGGTGCAATGGCACAAAGATTTCAGGCTGCAAGCCTTGAACCGATGGGCCATGCATCAGTTCTTGTCGAAAGCTTTGTAGTGCTTCTATTCTTTGCGCGGCGTCTTCATGACCTTCGTCGGCAATGTCGTCGGCGGCTCGGGCAAAGGCATAAATGGCGGCAATGGGAGGACGCAAGTGCGGCGGACACAAAATGGAAGCCACCGGAAAGTTTTCGGGGTGGGTAATTGGAAGTGCTTTAACTTCCTTGGAACTGGCTTGATGGCTTGGCATGGATCCTTGTATTTTCGCTTGACAAGCATCATGGATTACCCTAGATTACTAACCAGTCAGTCATTAATTTGGTGCTTGTTTTGAGCTGGGGCTTGACCGCTTGCAAGCCCAAACAAGAAACGGCAGAACCCATTCGATCAGTCAAACTGTTCACGGTGGGTGAATCCGATTTGAACGTGCAAGGAGAATACGCGGCCGAGGTGAGGGCGCGAACTGAAAGCCGCTTGGGTTTTCGAGTGGGCGGCAAGATCGTGGTGCGCCAAGCTGAAGTAGGACAGCGTGTTCAAGCCGGACAAGTCTTGGCCGAAGTCGATGTCCAAGACTACGCGCTTGCTGCTCAGGCGGCTCAAGCCTTGGTAGTAGGAGCACGTTCACAACGAGATTTGGCGGCAGCAGACTTCAAGCGTTATGAGGCCCTGTTGGCCCAAAACTTCATCAGTGCCGCCGAGTTGGAAAGGCGTTCAACC
>JAPLPO010000175.1 GCA_026400155.1 Burkholderiales bacterium
CAAAAAAGACCCCAAATTGGCCAACAACTGGAAAACCAAAAAACCCGATCAGCTGACCGATGCAGAAGTCATGGCCATGTCCGACAACGACTACATGAACGACGCGCAGCTGGCATTTTTCCGTCTGAAGTTGGTGCAACTCAAGCAAGGCATTTTGGCCAATGCAGGTGAAACCACCGAGCATTTGCGCGAGGACACCGTGGTGGTCCCCGACCCTGCAGACCGCGCCACCATTGAAGAAGAGCATGCTTTGGAGTTGCGTACCCGTGACCGCGAGCGCAAGTTGCTGAAAAAGATTGAGCAGTCTATTCAACGCATTGATGCGGGCGACTATGGCTATTGCGATGAAACGGGCGAGCCCATTGGGGTGGGTCGTTTGTTGGCTCGACCCACTGCCAATTTGTCTTTGGAAGCGCAGCAACGCCGCGAACTGAAGCAAAAAATGTTTGGCGATTAATTTGGTTTTTTTGAAACTCCCGAAAGGCTCCACCAGGAGCCTTTTTTTCATCCGTCAGAACAAAGTGACTTGTCTCAAAAATTATTTGAAAAGAATGTCAAATTTTTTTCACAATTAAAATGTCTCAGAAGTTACTTGCAGACAAACTTCTAAGTGCCTAATTTTCAAGGATTTTTTCTCCCAATTTCTCATTGAAAGTGTGTTCTAAGCCCTTGATTTCATTGAAAAAAACTTGAATAGCCCCCTTGTGGGTGCGTGAATTCCTGATACAGTGCAAAAAAGTGCAATTAAGTGGGAGAAATGCCCAGATTGCACATGTTGTCTACAGGAATTGAGAATCAAGTGTTTCAAGGTGCATCTTCGTTGAGTTTGGACGCCAAAGGCCGCCTGTCGGTGCCAACGCGTCACCGCGAGGTTTTGAGCGCCACAGCAGGTGGCCAGCTCACCATCACGAAACACCCTCATGGTTGCTTGATGATGTTCCCGCGCACAGAGTGGGAGCGTTTCCGTGAGCGCATTGCGCAGCTGCCCATGGAAGCGCAGTGGTGGAAGCGTATTTTCTTGGGCAATGCCATGGATGTGGAGATGGATGGCACGGGCCGCGTTCTCATTTCACCTGAGCTGCGTGCCGCCGCTGGCATCGCCAAAGACACCATCTTGCTCGGCATGGGCAACCACTTTGAGTTGTGGGACAAAACTGCCTACGACAACCAAGAGGCGAAGGCCATGCAGGGCGACATGCCCGATGTCTTCAAGGACTTTACGTTCTGAGGCTTGCGTGACGACATCGACCTGGCAACACACCACCGTATTGCTCACTGAGGCAGTAGATGCATTGATCGCCGATGCAGGCGAAGCTGCCCAACAAAATGTGTATGTCGATGCCACCTTTGGCCGTGGCGGCCACTCGCGTTTGATTTTGTCGCGCCTGCCAGCGGGTGCGCAGTTGATTGCATTTGACAAAGATGTCGAAGCCATTGCAGAAGCTGCGCAAATCACAGATGCTCGGTTTTCGATTCGGCATGAAGGCTTTCGGCACCTAGGCGAATTACCACTCGGCGGCATTGCAGGCGTGTTGATGGACCTGGGAATCAGCTCCCCCCAAATTGACAACCCCGACAGGGGTTTTTCTTTTCGTTTCGATGGCCCTTTAGACATGCGCATGGACACCACGCGCGGTCAGAGTGTGGCCGAGTGGCTGGCCTCTGCCAGCGTGGATCAGATCACGGAGGTTGTGCGTGACTATGGCGAAGAACGGTTTGCTTTTCCGATTGCAAAGGCGATTGTGGCTCGCAGACAAGAGCGGGGCCCAATTTCATCCACCGCCGATTTGGCCGGGATCGTGGCTAGCACGGTCAAAACCCGCGAGCCGGGCAAGGACCCTGCAACGCGGACATTTCAGGCTCTTCGGATTTTCATCAACGCCGAGCTTGAGGAGCTTGAACAAGCGCTAGAAGCCAGCCTCAAAGTGCTGCAACCGGGTGGCCGCTTGGTCGTGATTAGTTTTCATTCCTTGGAAGACCGCATCGTGAAGCAATTCATTGCGAAGCACTCCAAAGAAGTTTATGACCGACGCGCGCCATTTGCGGTGCCGCAGGCCATGAAACTCAAATCGGTGGAGCGCATTCGCCCAAGCGATGCCGAAGTGTCGGCCAATCCGCGTGCGCGCAGCGCCATCATGCGGGTGGCAGAGAGAACGGCGGTGCCAGCATGACGCGCCTGAACTTGTTCTTGGTGATTGCCATCATTTTGTCGGCTATGTTTTTGGTGCACAGCCATTACCAAGCGCGGCGTTCGTTCATGGTCTTAGAAGCCGCCATGAAAGAGGCTGCACGCCTTGAAATAGAGCACGAGCGTTTGCAAGTAGAGAGGCGTTCACAAGCCTCACCGCTGCGCATTGAGCAAATTGCAAAACAACAACTGCAAATGCGCTTGGTCACACCCGGCGTCACGCAATATGTGAAGCAGCCAAGCGACCTGCAAACCTTGGCAGAGCGCCAGACCGTTAAGAAGGCTGAAAAGCCAGTGCAGGAGAAGCCATGAGCCGAAGTGTTCAGCTCTCCTCAAGCCCTTTGCTGGCCAGCAAGACCCCAGTTTGGCGCAGCAAATTGATTGTGGCCGCTATGGCCATTGCGTTTGTGGGTTTGGCTGGTCGGGCCTTTTATGTTCAAGTGTTTGACAACGCATTTTTCAAACGCCAAGGTGAAGTGCGCTTTGCCAGAACCCTGACCTTGCCTGCCAACCGGGGTCGCATTTTGGATCGCAACGGTTTGATCTTGGCCTCCAGTGTGCCAGCCCCCAGTGTGTGGGCCAATCCAGAAGAGATTGACAGATCGCCTGAAGGCTTGCGTCAGTTGAGCAAACTGCTTGAGATGACACCCGCGGAGTTGTCCAAGAAATTAGAAAACGAAGACAAAACATTCGTATGGCTGCGCCGGCAAATGGACGAGCCTGTGGTGAAGCAAGTGTTGGCCTTGAACATCAAGGGCATCTACACCATCAAAGAATACAAACGTTTGTACCCCGAGGGTGAATCGGCTGCGCACATTGTGGGCTTCACCAATGTGGAAGACAAAGGCCAAGAAGGCATTGAGTTGATCTTCCAAAACCAACTCGCTGGCAAAACAGGTTCACGCCGTGTCATCAAAGATCGCTTGGGTCGGGTGGTGGAGGATGTGGGGCAAATGACGCCGCCTGTCGATGGTGAAGATTTGCAACTGAGCATCGACAGCAAGGTTCAGTTCTTTGCCTACCAAAAACTGCGCGAAGCGGTGTTGGAACACAAAGCCAAAGCGGGCAGCGTGGTGGTGCTGGATGCGCAAACGGGCGAAATTTTGGCTTTGGCCAACTACCCCAGCTACTCGCCTGATAAGCGTGTCAATTTGAGTGGTGAGCAATTGCGCAATCGCGCACTCACTGACAGCTTTGAGCCTGGCTCGACCATGAAGCCGTTTGCCATTGCCCTGGCTTTGGAAAAAGGCATCATCAAGCCGGAAACTATCATTCAAACAGCGCCTGGCAGCATCAACATCACCGGCTCCACCATCACAGACACTCACCCCTACGGTGCACTCACCGTCAATGAGGTGATTCAAAAGTCAAGCAATGTGGGTACGGTGAAAATTGCCATGCAACTGCAACCCCGTGAAATGTGGGAAATGTTCACGGCAGTTGGTTTAGGTCAAAAACCGCAATTGCCTTTCCCGGGTGTGGTGAGTGGTCGATTGCGTGCTGCCAAAACTTGGCGTCCCATTTAACAAGCCACCATGAGTTATGGCTACGGTGTCTCCACCAGCTTATTTCAAATGGCACGGGCGTACACCATCTTTGCCAGTGATGGCAAATCGCTGCCAGCCACTCTGATTAAGAACGGCCAAATTCCAGCGGGTGTGCCCGTGATCAGTCCAGAAAATGCACAGGCTGTTCGCCATATGCTGAACTTGGCTGCAGGCCCTGGTGGCACGGCACAAAAAGCACAAACCATGGGTTACTCCGTGGGCGGTAAAACAGGTACAGCACACAAGCAAGAGGGCAAAGGCTACGCAGGTAAAAAATACCGCGGCGTGTTTGTGGGCATGGCGCCTATTGAAAAACCACGCATTGTGGTGGCCGTCATGATTGATGAGCCATCCAATGGTCGATATTACGGCGGTGATGTGGCCGCGCCCGTGTTCAGTCAAACCGTGCAGCAAAGTTTGCGCTTGATGGGTGTGCAACCCGATATGAGTGTGAAACCACAAATTGTGGCCAACGGTGTGGAGGAGTCGTTCTGATGCAAACCTTGCACAGTCCTACTCAAGCTGCACAGTGGTTGCGTCAACACGTCACGGGCGTGTTGTGCACCGACAGTCGTGCTGTGCAAAAGGGCGATGCCTTTATTGCTTGGCCGGGTGCTGCCACCGACGGGCGCGCCTATGTGGCTTCGGCATTTGCACAAGGTGCCCAAGTTTGTTTGGTGGAGGCGGAGGCCTGCCAACAATGGCTCGAAGCATGGCAACCCGCTGCCGACCGCGTTGAAAATCATGTGGCCGCTTACGCAGGTTTGAAGGCAGACACAGGTTGGATTGCAGATGCCTACTATGAGCAACCTAGCCATGAATTGCAGGTCTTGGCCGTGACGGGAACCAATGGCAAAACGTCAAGCACTTGGTGGTTGGCGCAAGCCATCAATGCCTTGTCATCCAAGTCAGGCGCAGCGCTTGCAGGGCGATGTGCCATTGTGGGCACGCTGGGCGTTGGCGAGCCCCCCACATTGATGCACACGGGCATGACCACCCCCGATCCTGTGCTGTTGCAAGCGCAGTTTAGAAAATTTGTGTCTGCAGGCATCACGCACTGCGCCATTGAAGCCAGCTCCATTGGCATTGCAGAGCAACGCTTGGCGGGCACCCGCATTCAATTGGCATTGCTGACCAACTTCACCCAAGACCATTTGGACTATCACGGCTCCATGGCAGCTTATTGGCAAGCCAAAGAGGCACTCTTTGCTTGGCCTGAGCTTGAGGTGGCGGTGATCAATGTGGATGATGCGCAGGGTGCCAGGTTGGCGTCTGATTTATCGCAAGCTCGCATTGCTAGTTCACAGGGTTCACCCATTGAACTTTGGACTTGCTCAAGCCAGGGACACCAGGCCCGCTTGCAAGCACTGAATGTGAAGCGCACTTTGTCGGGCTTGAGCTTTGATGTGTTGGAAGGCTCGCACAGCGTTCACCTTCAAACGTCATTGATGGGCGATTACAACGTTGACAACGTGTTGGGCGTGATGGCTGCTTTGCGAGCCTTGAATTACAACTTGTCAGACATTGCGGAAGTGTGCTCGCAACTCAAAGCGGTGCCAGGTCGGATGGAAAAGGTTCAAGGCCCTAATGTTGTTGACGGTGGTGACGGTATTGTGGACATCCAACTGCCTCTGACGGTGGTGGACTATGCACACACGCCCGATGCCGTGACGCAAACTTTGTTGGCTCTGAAGCCAATGGCGGATGCTCTAGGCTCCCAACTTTGGTGTGTGTTGGGTTGCGGTGGTGATCGTGATGCCAGCAAGCGCTCTTTGATGGCTGCTGCTGCAGAATCGGTGGCGCATCAGTTGGTATTGACCAGCGACAACCCACGCAGTGAATCGCCAGCTCAAATTTTGCGCGACATGCAGCAAGGCTTGAAAGCCCCTGAAAAAGCGCATCAAGAACTTGATCGTGCCAAAGCCATTTTCCAAACAGTGATGCAAGCTGGCCAGCGAGATGTGATTTTGATTGCAGGCAAGGGTCATGAAGACACCCAAGAAATTGCGGGCGTGAAATATCCGTTTGACGATCGCGTGCATGCACACCATGCGCTTGTGCAGCGAGCCCATGCCATTCAGTCAACAGGGGCTCAAGCATGAACCTCACACTGACACAACTCCAACAATGGCTGCCGCAAGCGGTGCTTGTGAATGCTGCAGCAGCGAATTCACAAGTTCAGAACACATTGATCAAAGCCGTTCGAACTGACAGCCGCAGTGTGGTGGCGGGCGACTTGTTCATTGCTTTGAAGGGTGAAAAATTCGATGGCACTGCGTTCTTGGCACAAGCGCAGACACAAGGAGCTGTCGCTGTTTTGTTTGAAGCCAGCCACCCTGAGCAGGGTGAGCACCTTCAGCATTTGAACAACGTCACGGTACCCGCCTTTTGTGTGCCCAACGCGCGTGCTGCTTTGGGCAGTTTGGCTGCGCAGTGGCGTCGCCAATTTGCCCCAGCGCTCATTGGTGTGACGGGAAGCAATGGCAAGACCACAGTCACGCAAATGATTGCGTCTGTTTTGCGTGCCGATACGGCGGCCCCCTCATTGTCAACACAGGGCAATTTGAACAATGACATTGGTGTGCCATTGACCTTGTTCAATTTGCGTCCAGAACACCAGCGTGCGGTGGTGGAGCTGGGCATGAACCACCCAGGGGAGATTGAAGTGCTGGCGCAATTTGCGCAGCCCACCATTTGCTTGGTCAACAACGCTCAAAGAGAGCACCAAGAATTCATGAGCACGGTTGAAGCGGTGGCCATTGAAAACGGTGAAGTGATTCGCGCTTTGCCCGCCAAGGGTGTGGCAGTGTTTCCCGCGCAAGATGCCTACACCCAACTTTGGCAGAAGTTGGCCGATGCCCGTCCCGTGCTGACCTTTGGTTTCAAGCAAGGCGATGTTCAGGCTCACGACATTGTGTGGCGAAATGGCGCATGGTCGTTTCAACTCTGGACCCAGCAGACTTCTTTGCCGTGCCGCTTGAACATTGCAGGACGCCACAATATTTTGAATGCCCTGGCTGCCACTGCTTGTGCATTGGCTGCGGGCATGAGCTTGCCAGTGATTGTGAAAGGGCTCGAAAGTTTTGAGCCTGTCAAAGGGCGCTCCAAGTCGTGTGAGTGGCAACTAGACGGACATGCCTTCACCTTGGTTGACGACACCTACAACGCCAATCCCGATTCAGTTCGGGCGGCCATTGAGGTGCTGGCGGAATTGCCTGCGCCACGCTTGTTGGTTTTGGGTGACATGGGTGAGGTGGGTTTGCAAGGTGCCGAGTTTCACCAAGAAGTGGGCGCGTATGCCAAAGCTTGCGCCATTCAATCTTTGTTCACACTGGGCGATTTGTGCCAACACAGCAGCCAAGCCTTTGAGGGTGCGGTTCATTTTTCAGACATGGACAGCTTGCAAGCCCGGGTGTTGTCAGACATCTCGGCCTACAACAGCGTGCTTGTGAAGGGATCGCGGTTTATGAAAATGGAGCGCGTGGTGGAAGCTTTGCGCAACCGGTTTGAGCAAGCGCAGGCTGCAGAAAGAGAGTCAGTCCATGCTGCTTAATTTGGCGCAATGGTTGCAAACTTTATCGCCCGATTGGGGTTTCTTGCGTATTTTTCAGTACATCACCTTCCGTGCAGTGATGGCCGCTTTGACATCGCTGCTGATTGGCCTGATTGCGGGCCCCATGGTCATTCGCCGTTTGACCGCCCTCAAAATTGGTCAGCCCATTCGGGGCTATGGCATGGAGACGCACATGGCCAAAAGTGGCACGCCCACCATGGGTGGCGTGCTGATTTTGTTGTCCATTGCCGTCAGCACCTTGCTGTGGTTTGACATCACCAATCGATTTGTTTGGATTGTGCTCATTGTGACTTTGGGTTTTGGTGCCATTGGATGGGTTGACGACTGGCGCAAGGTGGTCAACAAAGACCCCGAGGGCATGCGCTCGCGCGAGAAATATTTCTGGCAGTCGGTCATTGGCTTGTTGGCTGCGCTGTGTTTGGTCTTCAGTATTTCTGAAAGTTCCAACATGCGCGTGTTCGATTTGTTTGTGAACTGGGTCATTTCGGGCTTTGATGTCAATTTGCCGCCCACAGCAGGTTTGATGGTGCCTTTCTTCAAAGAGGTGAGTTACCCACTGGGCGTGTTTGGTTTCATGATCTTGACCTACTTGGTCATTGTGGGTTCTAGCAACGCTGTCAATCTGACCGATGGCTTGGACGGTTTGGCCATCATGCCCGTGGTCATGGTGGGCTCGGCCTTGGGCGTGTTTGCCTATGTCACAGGCAGCTCGGTTTACGCCAAATATTTGTTCTTGCCCTACATTCCCGGCACCGGTGAATTGCTTATTTTCTGCGCTGCTATGGCGGGGGCTGGCTTGGCATTCTTGTGGTTCAACACGCACCCTGCTCAAGTCTTCATGGGCGATGTGGGCGCGCTGGCCTTGGGCGGTGCGCTGGGTACCATTGCCGTCATTGTTCGCCAAGAAATTGTGCTGGCCATCATGGGTGGTATTTTTGTGGTGGAAGCCTTGTCTGTCATGGCGCAAGTTTCGTATTTCAAGTACACCAAAAAGAAATACGGCGAAGGTCGGCGTATTTTGAAAATGGCCCCCTTGCACCATCACTTTGAAAAGAGTGGTTGGAAAGAAACGCAAGTGGTTGTGCGATTTTGGATCATCACCATGCTCTTGTGCTTGGTGGGTCTCTCGACGTTGAAGTTGAGATAAGCATGAAATACCTCCAAGGCCAACACATCTTGATTTTGGGACTGGGCAGTTCAGGCTTGGCCATGGTCCGATGGTGTGTTGCCATGGGTGCAGAGGTCACTGTGGCTGACACGCGAGATGCGCCGCCCAATTTGAATGCATTGCAAAATGAATTGCCTGAAGTTCATTTCAAGTCGGGTGCATTCCATGCCCCCTTGATTGAAGGTACCACCGTGCGTGCTGTGTTTGCAAGTCCTGGATTGGCGCCTTCCGAGACTGCCCCCGTGATGGAAGCAGCCAAAGCCTTGGGTCTTTGGGTGGGCGGTGAACTCAGTTTGTTTGTGCAGGGCTTGGAAAATCTGAAAGCCACGCGTGACTACAGCCCTCAGGTCTTGGCCATCACCGGAACCAACGGCAAAACAACTGTCACGGCGCTCACAGGTCAGTTGATTGAGCGCGCTGGCAAAACAGTGAAGGTGGCTGGCAATATTGGCCCCACCTTGCTAGACACCTTGCGCTTGGCAATGGACACAGAATTGCCAGAAGTTTGGGTGTTGGAGTTGTCGAGTTTTCAACTTGACAATGCGGGCCCCTTTGAGCCCTCTGCGGCCACGGTGCTCAACATCACCCAAGATCATTTGGATTGGCACGGCACCATGAATGCCTACGCAGCTGCCAAAGAAAAAATATTTGGTGCCAATACCCTCATGGTATTGAACCGAGATGATGCTCGCGTGATGGCCATGTTGCCCGAACCGGTCCGCGCCAAATTGCAAAAGCCCATTGAGCGCGAGCATGTCACCTTTGGTGCAGAAATGCCGCAGCGCCCTAGCGATTTTGGTTTGGAAACTGTCAATGGCATGACCTGGTTAGTGCGTGCCTTGGAGTCAGATGAGACACGCCGTTTGCGCAAAGGTGAGGTTGAGGAAATTCACATCCAGCGCTTGATGCCTGCGGATGCGTTGCGTATTCGGGGCAGACACAATGCGGTGAATGCCTTAGCGGCGTTGGCTTTGGCCACCAGCACTGGTGCAAGTTTGGCCGCCATGCTGTTTGGTTTGCGTGAATACCAAGGCGAGCCGCACCGAGTAGCGCCTGTGGCCATTGTCAATGGCGTGGAGTATTTTGACGACAGCAAAGGCACCAATGTGGGTGCCACGGTGGCCGCCTTGGTGGGCTTGGGCTCTGAGCGCCGCGTGATTGTGATTTTGGGCGGTGAAGGCAAGGGACAAGATTTCTCGCCGCTGGCCGAGCCAGTGGCAAAGCATGTCAGGGCTGTGGTGCTGATTGGCAAAGATGCGCCCCTCATTCGAGAAGCCCTTCAAGACTGTGGTGTGCCGCTCACAGACGCCGCCACTTTGCCTGAAGCGGTGAACCTGGCCAAAAACAAGGCGCAGGCTGGCGATGCTGTTTTGTTGTCGCCTGCGTGCGCCAGTTTTGACATGTTCCGCGACTACCCGCACCGTGCACAAGTTTTTTGCCAAGCGGTATCGGCCATTGCAGAAGCTGAAGGCCAACCCATGGAGAGCGTGCTATGACCGAACTGGCGTCACGCTTCATGTCTTGGACCAGTGGTATTTTTGGCCGCGTGGGTGGTGCTGGCCGCATGCAAGGTGCTGCAGAGGGCAAACTGCCTGTCAATTTGGGCAGCTACGACTATGGCAAGAATGCAGCGGCTCAAGGCAAGATTCAGAACATCGATCAAGCCATGGTGTGGGTGGTTGTGACGCTCTTGATGTTTGGCATGATCATGGTGTATTCGGCCACGATTGCCATGCCAGACAATCCAAAATTTGCCAAATACTCACAAACACACTTCTTGATGCGACACATCATTTCCATGCTGATTGGCTTTGGTGTGGCTTTGCTGGTGTTTCAAATACCGCTCGAAATCTGGGAAAAAAATGCCAGACCTTTGTTCATTGTGGCCTTGGTTCTTTTGGCGCTGGTGCTGCTGCCTTTTATTGGCAAGGGTGTGAATGGTGCGCGCCGATGGATTTCATTTGGCGTGATCAATTTTCAGCCTTCTGAATTTGCGAAGTTGGCAGTGATTATTTATGCCTCCGATTACATGGTGCGCAAGATGGAAGTGAAGGAGCGCTTCTTCCGCGCTGTGTTGCCCATGGGTGCTGCTGTGGGCCTGGCCGGTGTGTTCTTGTTGGCTGAACCAGACATGGGGGCCTTCTTGGTGATTGCCATCATTGCCATGGGCATCTTGTTTTTGGGCGGCGTCAATGCCCGCATGTTCTTCTTGATTTTGGCCATCTTGGTGTTCACGTTTGCCATGATCATTGCTGCATCACCTTGGCGCAGAGAGCGAATTTTTGCCTATCTCGATCCATGGGACCCTACGCACACTTTGGGCAAGGGTTACCAGTTGTCGCACTCTTTGATTGCCATTGGCCGTGGCGAAATTTTTGGTGTGGGCTTGGGCGGCAGTGTTGAAAAACTGCATTGGCTGCCTGAGGCGCACACCGATTTCTTGTTGGCTGTGATTGGTGAAGAATTTGGTCTGGTGGGCGTGGTTGCCGTCATTGGCATGTTCTTGTGGCTCAGCCGCCGCATCATGGTGATTGGCCGCCAAGCCTTGGCCCTCGACCGAACTTTTGCAGGTTTGGTTGCTCAAGGTGTGGGCATTTGGATTGGCTTTCAATCCTTCATCAACATGGGCGTGAATTTGGGCGCCCTGCCAACCAAAGGTTTGACCTTGCCTCTCATGAGTTATGGCGGGTCGGCTATTTTGCTCAACATGGTGGCGATTGCCATCGTGCTGCGAATCGATGCCGAGAACAAACAAATGATGCGAGGTGGCCGCACATGAGTCACTGCGCTTTGATCATGGCAGGTGGTACTGGGGGTCATATCTTTCCAGGCTTGGCTGTGGCTGAATCTTTGCGGGAAGCGGGATGGCGCGTGCACTGGTTGGGCGTGCCTGGCAACATGGAAAGTCAATGGGTGCCACAACGCGGTTTTGCTTTTGAGCCTGTGGAGTTTGGTGGTGTGCGAGGCAAAGGGATTGTCAGCTTGGCGCTCTTGCCCATGCGCTTGCTCAAAGCATTTTGGCAAAGCATTCAAGTGGTTCGCAGAGTCAAGCCCGATGTGGTGGTGGGCTTGGGTGGGTATATTACTTTTCCGGGCGGCATGATGTCGGTTCTGCTGGGCAAGCCATTGGTCTTGCACGAACAAAACTCGGTGGCCGGCATGGCCAACCGGGTGTTGGCGGAGGTTGCAGATTGCATCTTCACGGCTTTCCCCAATGTGTTGAAAAAGGCTGTCTGGGTGGGCAATCCCTTGCGCCAAGATTTTTTAAACAAGCCCGCACCTGCAGAGCGCTTTGCAGCCCGCACGGGGCCACTCAAATTGTGGGTGGTGGGCGGCAGTTTGGGCGCTCAAGCACTGAACGAGATCGTGCCCAAAGCCTTGGCCTTGATGCCCGAGCACAAGCGCCCCGTGGTGGTTCACCAAAGTGGCGCCAAACAAATCGATGCCCTGCGATCCAACTATGAAAAAGCAGGCGTGCAAGCTGAATTGACCCCCTTCATTGAAGACACGGCCCATGCATTTGCCCAAGCCGATTTGATCATCTGCCGTTCCGGTGCCAGCACGGTCACTGAAATTGCAGCGGTGGGTGCTGCCGCTATTTATGTGCCTTTCCCCTTTGCGGTGGACGATCACCAAACCACCAATGCCCAATTTTTGGTGGCAGAGGGAGGTGGCTGGTTGATGCCCCAAGCAGACCTGACGCCTCAAGCCTTGGCTGACAAGCTGGAAAGCATCACCCGTGAAGAATTGTTGGCTTGTGCTGAAAAAGCATGGGCTCTGAAAAAGACCCAAGCCACCCGTGAAGTGGTGGCTGCTTGCGAGGCCTTGGCCGCATGAAACACGCCATTCGTCATATTCACTTTATTGGGGTCGGTGGTTCCGGCATGAGCGGTATTGCCGAAGTTTTATTGAACTTGGGTTACACCATTTCTGGCTCAGACCTTTCCGACAGCAGCACCTTGCGGCGCTTGGCATCGCTCGGTATCCAAACCCATGTAGGCCACAGCGCTGACCACGTCAAGGGTGCCGATGCGGTAGTCACTTCCACCGCCGTGAAAGCCGACAACCCCGAAGTGTTGGTGGCGCGTTCACGCCATATTCCAGTGGTGCCCCGTGCGGTCATGTTGGCTGAATTGATGCGCATGAAGCAGGGCGTGGCCATTGCAGGGACCCACGGCAAAACCACCACCACCAGCTTGGTGGCCAGCGTTTTGGCTGAAGCAGGCTTGGACCCCACCTTTGTGATTGGCGGTCGATTGAACAGCGCAGGCACCAATGCCAAATTGGGCACAGGTGACTACATTGTGGTGGAGGCCGATGAATCGGACGCATCCTTCTTGAACTTGTTGCCCGTGATGGCGGTGGTCACCAACATTGATGCCGACCACATGGAAACCTACGGCCACGACTTTGAGAAATTGAAGGCGGCCTTTGTGGAGTTCTTGCATCGCATGCCTTTCTACGGCACAGCCATTTTGTGCACGGATGACGCTGGCGTTCGAAGCATTGTGGATCAGTTGGCGCGGCCAGTGACCACTTATGGTCTGCAAGAAGGCGCTCAAATTCGCGCTGTCGATGTTCGCGCTCAAGAGGGTCAGATGCACTTCACCGTGCAACGCCGCAATGGTGTGGTTTTGCCCGACCTGCCCGTGGTGCTCAACTTACCAGGTTTGCACAATGTGTTGAATGCCTTGGCCGCTATTTCTGTGGCGGTTGAACTGGGCTTAGACGATGCGGCTGTTCAGCGTGCATTGCTCAACTTCAAGGGCGTGGGCAGGCGCTTCCAGCGCTATGGCGAAGTGAACATCTTGGCAAAAAATGCTGTGCCCGCTGGGCGCTTTACCTTGATCGATGACTACGGTCATCATCCCGTTGAGATGGCGGCCACCTTAGCTGCAGCACGTGGCGCTTTCCCAGGCCGTCGTTTGGTCTTGGCTTTTCAGCCGCATCGATACACCCGCACACGCGATTGTTTTGAAGATTTTGTCAGCGTCATCAGTCAAGGCGCTGATGCAGTTTTGCTGTCTGAAGTGTATGCGGCAGGTGAAGCCCCCATCGTGGCGGCAGATGGCCGCTCTTTGTCGCGTGCACTTCGTGTAGCGGGCAAAATTGAACCCGTTTTTGTCGATAAAATTGAAGGTATGGCGCAGGCTATTTTTGACAATGCAAAAGACCATGACGTGGTCATTTGCATGGGTGCCGGCTCCATTGGCGCAGTCCCTGCGCAAGTTCAAAAAATGGGAGGTGCTGCATGACGGCCACTTCTCAGCATTTTGGCAAAGTGGCTGTGCTCATGGGGGGCCAGTCGGCAGAGCGCGAAATCTCATTCTTGTCAGGCAAAGGCGTGTTGGCAGCCTTGCAGGCCAGAGGTGTGGATGCCCATGCCTTTGACCCCGCCGAGCGCCAACTCTCCGATTTGCAAACAGAGGGCTTTGAGCGATGCTTCATTGCCTTGCATGGCCGATTTGGCGAAGACGGCACCGTTCAAGGCGCGTTGGAATTGTTGGGCATTCCCTACACAGGTTCTGGTGTGATGGCCTCCAGCATTGCCATCGATAAAACCATGACCAAACGTGTTTGGTTGTCAGAGAATGTGCCAACCCCCCGCTATGTGCTGCTGCAGAAAAATGATTTGGGTGCCAAGGCTCAAGCCCATGTGCTGCAAAGCTTGGGCTTGCCCCTCATTGTGAAGCCAGCCCGTGAAGGCTCGTCCATTGGCGTGACCAAAGTGACACAGGCCAGTGAGTTGCTCAAAGCGCTTGAAGATGCGGCGCAATGCGACAGCGATATTTTGTGCGAACAATTTATTGCTGGCGATGAAGTCACTTGCCCCGTTCTGGGTGAGGGCGAAACTGCCAGAGCCTTGCCAGTGATTCGCATCGTGGCACCGGCAGGCAACTACGACTATCAGAACAAGTATTTCACGGACGATACCCAGTACTTGGTGCCATCGGGTTTGCCAGAGGCCGAAGAAAAAGCCATTCAAGCGCATGTGCTCAAAGCCTATCAGGTGCTGGGCTGCAAGGGATGGGGCCGCGTGGATGTGATGATTGATGCACAAACCCGCCTACCCTATCTACTCGAAATCAACACCTCACCCGGCATGACGGGGCATTCTTTGGTACCCATGTCGGCCAAAGCAGACGGCATGTCTTACGAGGATTTGTGCTTGCACCTGTTGGCCTCTGCAAGTTTGGAGCATTCCAGCTTGGAGCATGCCATTGTTCAGAAAGGTGGCGCATGAAAAAGCCCATCGTTTTGCCCATGGATGTGCGCCTCATGCAATGGACAGCCACGGTCATGATGGTTGTTGCCCTGCTGATGTGCTTGGCCAGTGGCATCAGTTGGATGTTGCGCCATCCTGTTTTCTCGATTCAGAGCATTACCGTGAACGGCAATGTAACGCACAGCAACCCTGTGACCTTGCGTGCCAATGTCATGCCCCAACTCACAGGCAATTTCTTCACTTTGAACTTGTTGCAAGCCCGTCAGGCCTTCGAGCAAATTCCTTGGATTCGTTCGGCGCTGGTGCGGCGTGAGTTTCCCAATCGTTTGTCTGTGACTTTGGATGAGTTTCAACCCGTGGCGCAATGGGGCGCTGAGGGTGATGGCAAATTTGTGAGTGTCGAGGGCACCATTTTTGAAGTGAATGCCGATGATGTCGACAGCGAAACGCTGCCCATCTTCAAAGGTCCAGAAGCACAAGCCCAAACTGTGCTCGAGATGTACAAGTTTCTCAAGCCACGCATGGACAAGATGGACATGAGCTTGAACAAGTTAGAGCTGAGCCAGCGCGGCAGTTGGTCTGCCCAGTTGGAGTCGGGGGCCACTTTGGAGTTGGGCCATGGCACGCAGCAAGAAATTGGCGACAGGCTTCAATTGTTTTTCAAAACAGTGACGCAAATAGCGTCTCGGTATGGCCGAACGGCAAGTTCTTTGTTGTCGGCAGATTTGAGGTATGAGAACGGGTATGCACTGAGGTTGCGGGGTGTGACAACTTTGGCGGTAGATGGGTTGAAGAAACCTTAATTGGCAGATTGAAGATTTAGATCAGAACGGTTGAACATATGGCAAAAGAGTACAAAGATTTGGTGGTCGGTCTGGACATTGGCACTTCCAAGGTCATGGTCGTCGTGGCCGAGGTCATGCCAGGTGGCGAGTTGAAGTTGGCTGGCATGGGGGTCGCGCCTGGCAATGGTTTGAAGCGAGGCGTGGTGGTCAACATTGACGCCACGGTGCAAAGCATTCAACAGGCTTTGAAAGAAGCCGAGTTGATGGCTGATTGCAAAATAACGCGCGTCAATACGGGCATCACTGGCAGCCACATTCGCGGCCTGAACTCGAGTGGCATGGTGGCGGTCAAGGACAAAGAAGTGACCCCCGCCGACGTCGCTCGGGTGGTTGAAACTGCGCGTGCCATCAATATTTCTACCGACCAGCGTTTGTTGTTGGTGGCACCCCAAGAGTTTGTGATCGATGGCCAAGATGTGAAAGAGCCCATTGGCATGAGCGGTATGCGGCTTGAAGCCAAGGTGCACATTGTCACGGGCGCACAAAGTGCAGCCGAGAACATCATCAAGTGTGTGCGCCGTTGTGGCTTAGAGGTCGATCAGTTGTTGCTCAACCCCTTGTCTTCAAGCTTGGCGGTGTTGACGGAAGACGAGCGCGAATTGGGTGTGGCCTGCGTTGACATTGGCGCCGGTACCACCGATGTGGCTATTTTCACCAACGGTGCCATTCGCCACACTGCGGTCATTCCCATTGCGGGCGATTTGATCACCAGCGACATTGCCATGGCGCTGCGCACGCCCACCAAGGACGCAGAAGATATCAAAGTGGAGAGTGGTTGTGCCAAGCAGTTGCTGGCCGATCCTGAAGCCCAAGTGGAAGTGCCAGGCCTTGGCGACCGCGCACCCCGCATGCTGTCCAAGCAAGCTTTGGCTGGTGTCATTGAGCCCCGCGTGGAAGAAATTTTCTCGCTGGTTCAACAAGTGATTCGCGAGTCAGGTTATGAAGAAGTTCTGTCATCGGGCATTGTGCTCACGGGCGGTAGCGCCGTCATGCCTGGCATGGTTGAGTTGGGCGAAGACATATTCTTAAAGCCTGTGCGCCGCGGTGTGCCCAAATACACCGGCGCATTGTCAGACATGGTGAGCCAGCCGCGCGAGGCCACCGTCATGGGCCTCATGGAAGAAGCCCGTCTGGCACGCTTGAGAGGTTTCAAGGTTTCGCAGAAGAAGGGCTCTATGAACAATGCCTTCACGCGTTTCAAAGATTTCATCGTGGGTAACTTCTGATGGATTGGCGCAAACTTTACTTGGCAAGGGGGAGTCCGCATCCGCGATGTTGAAACCCCCTTTCTTTCAAAAATAAAATTTTCAAAAAATCAATATTTAGGCAACTGCAACAGTTTTAGGAGAGCACCATGAGCATTGAAATGATCCAAGTCGAAGAGTTCAACCAAGGAACGCAAATCAAAGTGATCGGCGTGGGCGGTGGCGGCGGTAACGCTGTTGAGCACATGATCGAGCGCAACGTTCAAGGCGTTGAATTTATTTGCGCCAACACCGATGCGCAAGCATTGGCTCGCAGTGCAGCGCACCGCTTCATTCAATTGGGCCATACCGGTTTGGGTGCTGGCAGCAAACCAGAAAAAGGTCGCGATGCCGCCGAAGAAGCCATTGAAGACATTCGCGCAGCCATCGAAGGCGCCCACATGCTGTTCATCACAGCGGGCATGGGCGGCGGAACGGGCACGGGTGCTGCACCTGTGATTGCTCGTGTGGCCAAAGAAATGGGCATCCTCACCGTGGGTGTGGTCACCAAGCCATTCGACTTTGAAGGCGGTCGCCGCATGCAAAGCGCTGAATCTGGTTTGGCTGAACTCGAAGCCAACGTCGATTCCTTGATTGTGGTGCTTAACGAAAAGCTCATGGAATTGCCTGGCGGCGAAGACATGACGCAAGACGAAGCTTTTGCACACGCCAATGACGTGCTCAAAAATGCGGTGGGCGGTATTGCAGAAATCATCAATGTGCCTGGCCACGTCAACGTCGACTTTGAAGACGTGCGCACCGTGATGGGTGAACCCGGCAAAGCCATGATGGGCACCGCTTCTGCCAGCGGCCCTGACCGTGCTCGCATTGCCTCAGAGCAAGCAGTGGCTTGCCCGCTGCTAGAAGGCATTGACCTGTCTGGCGCCAAGGGCGTGTTGGTCTTGATCAGTGCAGCCAAGGGTTCCCTCAAACTGAGTGAATCCAAGCAAGCCATGAACACCATCCGTGCTTATGCTTCAGAAAGTGCTCACGTGATTTACGGAACCGCTTACGACGAAAGTCTGGGCGACGAAATTCGCGTGACTGTGGTGGCTACTGGCTTGTCAAGCCAAGGTGCACGCCGCACAGCACCGCCTTTGCAAGTCTTGCGCACTGGCACCTACGATGCACCGTTCACAGTCGACTCACACGATGCTGTGTCACCTGCATTGGGTGCACAAAGCCCAACTTTGGGTGGCGACTATGGCCGTTTGAACACGCCCAGCGTTTGGCGGACCAACCGCACGCAAGCTGCTGCCAAAGTGGATGGCATGGCTTCAGCGGGTATGGACGATATTGAAATTCCAGCCTTCTTGCGCAAGCAAGCCGACTGATTTTTCAGACACAGTGGCTCACCAAAGCCTTCTGGGAGCAAGCTTGGGCTTGAGAAATTAAAATCAGGTCATGCTTGCTCAAAGAACCCTCAAAACCCTCACCCAAGCCGTGGGTGTGGGCTTGCACAGCGGGCAGCGTGTTGAACTCACGCTGCGGCCTGCGCCGCCTGGCACAGGCATCGTTTTTCGACGCGTCGATTTGGCCGAACCTGTTGAGATTCACATCTCTGCCCAAAGCGTCACCGACACGCGTTTGGCATCGACCATTTCAAGTGGCCAAGCCAAGGTGCACACCGTCGAGCATTTGATGTCGGCCTGTGCGGGTTTGGGTATTGACAATTTGATCATCGACATCACCGCGGAAGAGGTGCCCATCTTAGATGGCTCGGCGTCTTCCTTTGTGTTCCTGCTTCAAAGTGCAGGCATTGAATTGCAAAAAGTACCCAAACAATTCATCCGTGTTTTGAAAACCGTTGAAGTGCGAGACGGGCAAGGCGAAAACATCAAGTGGGCCAAGCTCGAGCCTTACGATGGTTACCGTTTGAGTTTTGAAATTGATTTTCACCACCCAGCCGTTGACTCCACGGGGCAACAAGTGGTGTTTGACATGGGGCGTGACTTGTATGCGCGCGACATTGCGCGTGCTCGCACCTTTGGATTTACCAAGGATGTGGAAATGCTTCGCTCCAATGGCTTGGCCTTGGGTGGCGGCCTAGACAATGCCATTGTGATGGACGACTACAAAGTCTTGAACAGCGACGGCCTGCGCTACGACGACGAGTTTGTGAAACACAAAATTCTCGATGCCATGGGCGATTTGTATTTGGTGGGCAAACCACTCATTGCCAGTTACAGCGCATTCCGTTCGGGGCACGCCATGAACAACTTGTTGTTGCGCGCTTTGTTAGATCAAGCGGACGCCTATGAAATCGTGAGTTTTGACGACGTCAAAAAAGCACCGGCTGGTTTTGCCTTGCCCGTGCGTGCTTGGTAAGCCTGCTGAACGTACCCCAACCCATCAATGACTGCGGCCGCCGCGGTACATGCCGTGTGTTTTGCGATTCAGCACATCCAGGGCCGCCAACTTGTTCATCGACGGACTGGCATGCGCATGCGTGATGGCCAAACCCAATGCATCGGCTGCGTCGGGTCCTGGCACTGAGGGTAGCTTCAACATGCGCTTGACCATCTCTTGAATTTGAGATTTGGCAGCACGGCCCTGACCCGTGATGGCCTTTTTCATTTGCAAAGCTGTGTATTCGGCCACCTCCAAATTGCAGGATACCAAGGCCGTGACACAGCAACCCCGTGCCTGACCCAGCAACAAGGTGGCTTGCGGGTTGACGTTGACAAACACAATTTCAACCGAGGCCGTTTGAGGCTGATAGCGCTGGTTGATTTCTAAAATGCCGTCGTAGATGACGCGCAGGCGATTGGGCAAATTGCCTTGGTTGACTTTGTCAGTGCGAATGACACCGCTGGCCACATAGCTGAGTTGAGAGCCATGGACATCAATCACACCAAAGCCAGTGGTTTGAAGGCCGGGGTCAATGCCAAGAATTCTCATGGGTTGATTGTGAAGCAATGCTCAGGGCAGGGCAACATCATTCATGCGCGCCATGATGGTTTCTGCCCTGTCGCTCAAATAAGCAGATTGCGGCAATTTTTCAAAATAACGTGGCCGTGGCAACATCACCGCCAAGCGAGCGGCTTCCCAAGCATTGAGCTTGGACGCAGACTTTTGAAAATAGTGTTGCGCTGCTGCTTCTGCGCCAAAAATGCCGCGCCCCCACTCGACATGGTTGAGGTAGAGCGTGAGAATTTGTTGCTTGGTCAAAAAAGTTTCCAGTGCCACAGTGATAACCCACTCTTGCCCCTTTCGCAGCATGGTGCGCTCGCCACTCAAGAGTAAATTCTTGGCCAGTTGTTGGGTGATGGTGGAGCCACCCACTATTTTGGGCGTTGCTGTTTTGGCGCCATTTTTCTTGGCTGCCTGGGCTTCTAGTTTGGCTTGTGTTTTGGCATTTTTTTGCCATGCTTTTTCAATGGCGTCCCACCAAATGCCATTGTGCGATGTGAAGGCGCTGTCTTCGGATGCCAGCACGGCACGCTTTAGTGTTTTGGCAATCTGATCGTCAGCTTGCCACTGTTGACGCCAAATGAGTTGACCTTGGGTGCTGGCAATTTGCCAGGCTTGTGATCTCTCAAATGCGGTGGATGAGGGATTCACCACGGCCATGAATGCCACGCGGCCTACAAAGAACAATTGCAATATGACAAAGCCCGCCAGCATCAGCCAGAGCCATTGTTTGAATGCTTTCAGAACAGAAACCATCATGTCAGTGCGAATATGTCAGTTCGAATGAGATACCAAAGCTCTTAAATCTGCCAACACCTCTTGGGTGGGTGGCTGAACGCCTCGCCAAAGTTGAAATGAGGCGGCCGCTTGCTCGACCAGCATGCCCAGCCCATCGCGTGCTTGGGTGCCATGATCTTGTGCCCATTGCATGAAGGCAAGGGCTGCGGGGCCGTACATCAAATCGCAGGCCAAGCCATTGGTTTTAAGCACACTGGCAGGCACCGGCAATGCGGTATTGTGCAGGCTGCTGCTGCTGGCATTGATGACCAAATCGAAGGACTGGCTCAAAATAGCTTCGTGATTCAAACCAAATGCTTGGCAGTCTACGCCTTCCGATTGGGCCAAGCTGGCATGCCGCGCCACAAGTTGAACGGCCTTGTCGACACTTCGGTTGGCCACCCAGATGCTGTGCACTTGTTCAGCCAACAAAGGCCCCAGCACACCGGCGGCAGCACCACCTGCGCCAATGAGCAAAATACGACGCCCTTTTAAGCTGAAGCCTGCGTTGTGAACCAAGTCTCTGACCAAGCCCAAGCCATCTGTGTTTTCGCCGTAAATTTCATCGTCTTCAAATTTGAGGGTATTGCAGGCCTGCGCCAATGCAACGCGGGGGCTGCAGTGCGTGGCCAATGCCGCAGCTTCGCTTTTGAAGGGTAGGGTGACGTTGCAGCCTTTACCGCCACTGGCTTTGAAAGCTTCGACCGTGGTCTTGAATGCATCCAAAGGCACCAAGGTTTTTTCATACTGCAGGGTTTGGCCAGTGAGCTCTGCAAACCGCGATTGAATCCAAGGTGACTTGCTGTGCTCAATGGGATGGCCGAAAACGCAATAGTGGTCCATGAAAAATTTTCTGTTAATTGGGGGACTGAAGAGGGAGAACCTGCTTCAAGGGCCTGCTTGAAACAGGGGCCAGCATGTTGGTTTCAAGTGTTTCGTCGCGCGCAAACTGAAAGCGAGTGACCACCACCAATTGGTCGGCTTGCTTGTTCATGTCAGCGGTAAAAGCACCAAAGGGCGACGCGCCGCGAACAATGGCCTGTGCACGTTGATCGAGTGCCAGTTGCCCCGAACCACTGGCCACTTCGGTATTCAAAACCTGCCCCTTGTTGTTCAAGGTAATGACCATGGTCAGTTGGCCATAGAGTTTTTGACCCGCTGCTTGCGGGAAATTTTCAGTGCCAGTGAGCTCAATCGTGCGTCGCATTTTGTCGTAATACCGTGCAAAAGAAACTTCTTTAGTCGCTGGACCAATGTATCTTTTTTTCGGACCCCCTTGAAGTGACTCAGACTGTTTTTCAATTTGAGCCAGTTGGTGGGCGAGATCTTTTTTGCGCTCAGCCAAGGCATCGGCTATTTTTGCATCGATGTTTTGAAGGGGGCTTTCGGAACTCAGTTGAAACAAGGTTTGTTGGAGTTGTTGAACCAAGCGTTGCTGTTCATTTTTGAGTGCTTCAATTTTTTTTTCAACTTGCTGCAATTCTGGTGTTTGGGCTTGGTCTGTTTGCACCCTGTAAGGGCTGGTTTGCATGCTGCTTCCGGGTGCGTTGCCTCCGCCTGCCAAATTGACTTGGGCCAAGGCCAAAGCGGTGTCGGGTGCATTTTTGCTTCGCGAATTGACCAGCACCACTTCGAGGGTGTTGGGTTCAAACATTCTGTCGAAGGTGGCAGGCGAAACCCATTTCACAGTGAGCAGCGCGGCATGAAAGACCATGGACAGACCCAAGGCCCATACCAAAGCCTGGTTCGAGCTTTGATGCAATGACAAGGGAATGGGGGCGACGTATGACATTGGGGGCGCTTGCGATAAAGGGCTTAGGGAGAAGATTCGTCTGCTGGCGCTTCGTTCACATTCAGCGCCAGAGCAATGGGGCCTGTGGCAGCTTCCTCTAAATCTTCCATGGCGTCGTCGATGGCGCTTGCATCTTCAAGGGGCTTGTTGGCAGCCGACGTGATTTTTTCAATCACCGTGCCATTGACATCCAGCGCCATGGCATCGATGTTGCCCAGTTGAACCTTCACTTGATCGCCACGCGCCATGCCCGCAGCTCCCATCACATTGAACATCAAGGGCAAATGATCGGCACGAACCAACCAACTGCCGCCGCCCATTTCTTTGACCAAACTGGCCAGCACTTCCGTGATATTTTCTTGCTTCAAATAGTGCAAGGTCCAAAACCGCTCCATGCCCGATTGGTAGCTGTTGTAGGCGCTGTAGGCAGCTTCAAAGCCGCTGATGATGGCAAACAGTTGGGCATCTTTGGGCTTGAATGGCGCGGCCAACGCGGCTGTTGTGCCGTGTTGAACGCATGCAATGATTTGCCATTGATTGACCAAGTCGGTATAGCGGCGCAGCGGTGAGGTGCTCCAGGCATAAGCGGGAACGCCAATGCCAGCATGCGGCAGCGCTTTGGTGCCCATGCGAACTTTGATGCCAGGCGACAAGCTGGCTTGGCTCCTGTAAATGGCGGGGACGCCCAAACTGGCCAACCATTGCCCCCACGTGCTGTTGGCCAAAATCATGGCTTCTGCCACGATCAAGTCGAGCGGCGAACCGCGTTGCCGAACACTGATCAGAACAGTTTCATTGCCCAAAGGGGGCGCATCGGCATTGGGGCGCTGCAACCTGAAGTTGTAGTCGGGTCGATTGAAAGTTTCGGGCTTACCCCGAACCACTTCTCGACCTGCTTTCAAATGCTGAGCCAAGCGCCAGAAGAATGCCAATTCGGCGTGTGTGAGGCCAAGCAGTGGCTCGTTGTCTCGTGCAATCGGGTGGCTTTCTTCAAGCCATTCTTGAGTGACCCACAGATCGAGTTGGTCGTGCCGTAAATTGGCCGCAATGTGAACGCGCTCCAATTTGGTTTCTGTGTGCTGAATGGCCAAGGTGGCTTCGTCCAGTGTCACATACAAAGACACAGCAGGGCAGGCCTGACCCTCTGCCAAGGTATAGCTTTGCACCACGTCATCGGGCAACATGGTGATTTTGTAACCCGGCATGTAAACCGTCGACAAGCGAGACCGGCCCACCTGGTCAATGGCGCTGTTGGGTTGAATGGCCAAACCGGGTGCGGCAATGTGGATGCCCAGAATGACGGTGCCTGTGCCTAAACCTTGCAGGGACAGGGCATCGTCAATTTCGGTGGTTTGAGAGTCGTCAATCGAGTAGGCCTTGACCGTGGCCAAGGGCAATGTTTGTGCAATGGCAGGGGCCTCCAACTTAGGAAAGCCAGTGCCTTTGGGAAAGTTGTCAAACAAGAAACGTTGCCAATGAAAATCATACGCACTGGCGATGGCCCCCGCGTTTTGCAGCAGCGTCAGGGGGGCAATTTGGCTGGCCCGACTGGCTTCAACCACGGCTTTGTATTCGGCGGCATTTTTATCGGGCCTGAACAAAATTTTGTACAGTTGTTCCTTGATGGGCGCGGGGCACTCACCCCTGATCAAATCTTGCGACCAAAGCTCAATTTGCGCCAAGATTTGTTTTTTCTTTTCAATGCCCGCCAAAGCCAATTGCACTGTTTCGGCAGAAGCTTTCTTAAACCGCCCCTTGCCAGCGCGGCGGAAATAATGCGGTGCTTCATACAGCCGAATGAGGGCACCCACTTGTTGGGTGGTGCTGGCGTCGGCATTGAAATATTCGCGGGCGATGTCGGCAAAGCCAAACTCGGCCTCGGGCGCAAATTCCCAAGCCAAATCAAGCTCAATGCTTTGGCTAATGAGCGAGGCTTCAGACAGAAGTTGGGCCGGCGCCGGTTTGTCGAATTTCAAAAGTATGTTGGCACCTTTGACTTTGACCCGCTTGCCGCTGTCCCATTCCACCTGAACTGAAGCTTCTGCCTCCGACAGGACACGTCCAGCAACAAATTTGCCGGCTTCTTCAAACAATAAAAACATGGGTCAGATTGTCCCACGGGTGGGCCCTTGGCAGGCTGGATGCGTTGGCAAATTTAAGGGAAACCGGCAATTTGGGGGGAAGCGAAGGATAATTGCCCCATGTCGCTTGTGATTGAAAAACCCAGCTGGTGGTCCCGATTCCTGCATTTGTTTGAAGGATTCGATGGCCCCTTGGCCTTCGCTGTCTTTGTGCTGGCGTGTGCGGGTTTGCTCATCATGTACTCATCGGGTTATGACCACGGCACGCGTTTTGTAGACCATGGCCGAAATATGTTCATTGCGGCCAGCATCATGTTTGTGGTGGCGCAAATTCCGCCCCAAAGGCTCATGACTTTGGCCGTGCCCATCTATACCGTAGGTGTGTTGTTGTTGGTGGCGGTGGCCATTTTTGGCATCACCAAAAAAGGCGCTCGCCGCTGGATCAATCTGGGGGTGGTCATTCAACCCAGTGAAATTCTGAAAATTGCGGTCCCTCTCATGTTGGCTTGGTGGTTTCAAAAGCGAGAGGGACAGTTGCGGCCCCTGGACTTTGTGGTGGCGATTTTCTTGCTCATGTTGCCAGTGGGCTTGATCATGAAACAGCCTGACTTGGGCACGGCCTTGTTGGTTTTGAGTTCTGGCGCCGCTGTTTTGTTTTTTGCAGGGCTGAGTTGGCGCTTGATTGTGCCGCCCATTGTGCTTGGCGTGATCGGCATCGTTTTGCTGGTCATTTTTGAGCCTCAGTTGTGCGCCAATGGCGTTGACTGGAAAGTCTTGCACGAGTACCAGCGGCAGCGCGTGTGCACCTTGCTCGACCCTGCGCGAGATCCACTGGGCAAGGGCTTTCACATCATTCAGGGCATGATTGCCATTGGCTCTGGCGGTTTTTGGGGCAAGGGCTTTATGCAGGGTACCCAAACCCATCTGGAGTTCATTCCAGAAAGAACTACCGACTTTATTTTTGCCGCCTTTTCTGAAGAGTTTGGGCTGTTTGGCACTTTTCTATTGATTGCTGGCTTTTTCTTCTTGGTGTTCCGAGGCTTGGTCATTGCCCGTGAAGCGCCGACGCTCTTCACTCGCTTGCTGGCAGGCAGTGTCAGCATGATTTTCTTCACCTATGCCTTTGTGAACATGGGCATGGTCAGCGGCATCCTGCCTGTGGTTGGCGTGCCGCTGCCGTTCATGAGTTACGGCGGCACGGCGCTGATCACCCTGGGCCTGGGCAGTGGGATTCTGATTTGGGTTTGGGTATTTTGATGTCCATTGCCAAGGCCAAACGCTTGGTTCAAACCTGACATACTTCCGAATTAATACGCCCAAGCCTCCAAACTGCAGGGCCTTCCGCCCTTGCCTACAATGACACCATGATTTCACGCGAACCCACCATTGAACGTCTGGCCACGGCCAGGTCCCTCTTGCTCGAACCTTTTGGTTTAGATGAAAGCCATCTTTCTAAAGCGCTGTCTGCCATCAAGGCGCACAAGGTTGATGATGCCGACTTGTACTTCCAATACACCCGCTCTGAGGGCTGGAGTTTGGAGGAAGGCATTGTCAAGACAGGCAGCTTCAGCATTGACCAAGGTGTGGGTGTGCGTGCAGTGGCCGGCGAGAAAACGGCCTTTGCTTATTCAGACGATATTTCAGAAGCTTCCTTGATGGATGCAGCCCACACGGTGCGCGCCATAGCCCAAGCCGAGCAAAATCGCAAAGCCAAAGTGCCCACTCGCAAGGTGGCTGGCATGCGCTCTTTGTACCCTTCGCTAGACCCCATGGGCACCTTGAACAGCACCGACAAAGTGCAACTGCTCGAGAAAGTCGAGCAATTGGCTCGTGCCAAAGACCCACGCGTCAAGCAAGTCATGGCCGGACTGGCCAGTGAATATGACGTCGTCATGGTGGCACGCGCCGATGGCACTTTGGCCGCTGACGTTCGCCCCTTGGTCAGGCTTTCTGTCACCGTCATTGCCGAGCAAAATGGTCGGCGTGAAGTGGGCAGTGGCGGTGGTGGTGGCCGCTTTGGCTTGGCTTATTTTGACGATGCCATGGTCAATGCGTATGTCAATGATGCTGTGCATGCCGCACTCACCAACTTAGAGGCCAGGCCAGCGCCTGCTGGTGTCATGACGGTGGTACTGGGCCCAGGTTGGCCAGGCGTGTTGTTGCACGAAGCCATTGGTCATGGCCTCGAGGGCGATTTCAATCGCAAAGGCTCGAGCGCTTTCAGCGGCATGATTGGCAAACGGGTGGCTGCCAAAGGTGTGACAGTGCTAGACGATGGCACCATTTCTGATCGACGCGGTTCTTTGAATGTGGACGATGAAGGCTGCCCAAGCCAGCGCAATGTGCTGATTGAAGACGGCATCTTGAAGGGCTACATCCAAGACGCCATGAATGCTCGCCTGATGGGCGTGAAGCCCACCGGCAATGGCCGACGTGAAAGCTACGCGCACATTCCCATGCCGCGCATGACCAACACCTACATGTTGGGGGGGGACATGCCGCCTGAAGAAATTGTGGCCAGCATGAAAAAAGGTTTGTATGCCACCAATTTTGGCGGTGGCCAGGTCGATATCACCAGCGGCAAGTTTGTGTTCTCTGCCTCAGAAGCCTATTGGGTGGAAAACGGCAAAATTCAATACCCGGTCAAAGGCGCCACCTTGGTGGGCAGTGGCCCCGAGTGCCTCAAGCAGGTCAGCATGATTGGCAACGACATGCGCCTAGATTCGGGTGTGGGCGTTTGCGGCAAAGAAGGTCAAAGTGTGCCTGTGGGTGTGGGTCAACCCACCTTGCGCATCGAAGGTTTGACGGTGGGCGGCACGGCTTGATTGGCCTGTTGCTCACAATTTGTCAGAAATCTGCCAAAAACTTGTGCTACATTCACTTCCCATGACCAAACGCTTTAGCTTTTTTAGCTTTTATTTTGCATTCTCTGTCCTAGGCGGACGAGAGGCCAGCGCATAAGTCACTGAACCCCTCTACCAACCGCCGGACTCAACTCCCGGCGGTTTTTTTTTGCCACTTGCACACACCGTTTTCAAGTTTTCAATTTTCAAAAGGAGCCCAACATGATCCACAAAGCCAAAGCCAGTTCGGAGCCTCGCTATGCAAGCCCAACAGACCGCGCAGGCCAAACCGATGACGAACGCATCAAGGACATTACCGTGCTTCCACCACCAGAACATTTGATGCGCTTCTTCCCCATTGCGGGCACAGCGGTTGAAACCTTGATTGCGCAAACGCGCCGCAAAATTCACAACATCATGGCCGGCAAAGACGATCGCTTGTTGGTGGTCATTGGTCCTTGCTCTATTCATGACCCTGCGGCCGCTTTGGACTATGCGCGCCGACTCAAGCCCTTGCGTGACAAATACAAAGGAACTTTGGAAATTGTCATGCGGGTGTATTTTGAAAAGCCCAGAACCACGGTCGGTTGGAAGGGCTTGATCAACGATCCGTACTTGGACGAGAGCTATCGCATTGACGAGGGCTTGCGCATTGCGCGTCAGTTGCTGATTGAAATCAACCGACAAGGCTTGCCTGCAGGCAGTGAATTCTTGGATGTCATTTCTCCCCAGTACATTGGTGACTTGATCAGCTGGGGGGCCATTGGCGCGCGCACCACAGAGAGCCAAGTGCACCGCGAGTTGGCCTCTGGTCTGTCGGCACCCATTGGCTTTAAAAACGGCACCGATGGCAACATCAAAATTGCCACAGATGCCATTCAAGCCGCAGAGCGAGGCCACCATTTCTTGTCAGTTCACAAGAATGGTCAAGTGGCTGTGGTGCAAACGCAAGGCAACCCCGACTGTCACGTCATTTTGCGCGGTGGCAAGGCCCCCAATTACGATGAAGCCAGTGTCAAAGCGGCCTGCCAAGATTTGACAGCTGCCAAATTGCCTCCGACCTTGATGGTCGATTGCAGCCATGCCAACAGCAGCAAGCAACACGAACGCCAGTTGGTGGTCACGCAAGAAATTGCGGCGCAGTTGAGCAAGGGCTCGCGTCAAATTTTTGGTGTGATGGTTGAGAGCCACATCGAGAGCGGTGCGCAAAAATTCACGCCAGGCAAAGACGATGTGAACGCCTTGAAGTATGCGCAGAGCATTACCGATGCCTGTCTTGGATGGGCAGACAGCGAGACCGTGTTGGAAACTTTGTCGAAAGCGGTGGAGGCCCGACGCAAGAGATGAGCTTTGGCAACCGAAGGATGCCAATTCTTCTAGCATCCTGAGGATGCCAATTCGTTTTACATCCGTAGGATGCCAGCCCTTTTAAATTTGTTTCAAGGCATTCAGCAGGCGATCGTGCACGCCACCAAAGCCACCATTGCTCATGCAAAGCAAATGGTCTCCGGTTTGGACGTGAGCCATCACTTGCTTCACCAACTCATCGATGTTGGGCGCAACCTGTGCCTTGTCGCCCATGCTGGCCAAGGCGGCATGCGCATCCCAATCTAAACCGCCGCTGTGACAAAACGACAAGTCGGCTTGTTCAAGACTCCAAGGCAGCTGCGATTTCATGGTGCCCAGTTTCATGGTGTTGCTGCGGGGTTCAAAAATGGCCAAGATGCGTTGGCCATTGCCAATTTGCCGGCGCAGACCATCGAGCGTGGTTCGAATGGCTGTGGGGTGATGCGCAAAATCGTCGTACACCGTGATGCCGCCAACTGTGCCCCGCACTTCCATGCGGCGCTTCACATTTTGAAAGCTGCCAAGGGCCTGCGCTGCCACACTGGGCGCAACGCCCACATGCTCTGCGGCTGCAATGGCAGCCAACGCATTGAGTTGGTTGTGCACACCGCCTAAAGCCCAGTTCACATGCGCCATGCTTTGACCATGTTGCAAGACCTCAAAGAGGTGAGGTTCTCCCACGGCAGAAAAATCTGAAGCCGTCGTACCAAAACTGCGCACTTCACTCCAGCAGCCTTGCGCCAATACGCGCGTTAGACTTTCCTCCAAACCGTTGACCACCAAACG
This sequence comes from Burkholderiales bacterium, assembly GCA_026400155.1. GTDB lineage: Bacteria > Pseudomonadota > Gammaproteobacteria > Burkholderiales > Burkholderiaceae_C > Limnohabitans_A. The sequence goes on from JAPLPO010000175.1 coordinate 29,332, forward strand.
ACCTTGGCCTGGCACAGTGCGCACCAAGTGATGGAATTGGCGTTCAATGGCTTTCAAATCTTCGAAGATATCGGCGTGGTCAAATTCCAAATTGTTCAAGATGGCCGTGCGCGGGCGGTAGTGCACAAACTTGCTGCGCTTGTCGAAGAAGGCGGTGTCGTATTCGTCGGCCTCAATCACGAAGTAATTGCGTGCATGGCCTGCAGCCACCTTGCCCAAACGCGCCGAGACGCCAAAATTCAGTGGCACCCCTCCCACCAAAAAACCGGGCTCTAAGCCAGCTGCTTCCAAAATCCAAGTCAGCATGGAGGTGGTGGAGGTTTTGCCATGGGTGCCCGCCACAGCCAACACATGCCGACCTTGCAGCACGTGTTCTGACAGCCACTGGGGTCCGCTGGTGTAAGGGGCACCCGACTCCAAAATGGCTTCCATCAATGGAAACTTGGGTTCTCCAGAGGGCAGGCGGCTTCTGCTCACCACATTGCCAATGACATACAGGTCGGGCTTGAGTTGCATTTGCTCAACCCCAAAGCCC
>JAPLPO010000085.1 GCA_026400155.1 Burkholderiales bacterium
GAAACCTCACGCTTTATCAATTTGATCAAAGAGGTGACCGTCGGTAAAACGCTGCTCACTGTGGAACACGATATGGGCGTTGTGTTCGGTTTGGCCGACAAAATTGCCGTTGTGGTCTACGGTGAGGTTATTGCTTACGACACACCAGAGGCCGTTCGATCGAATGCCAAAGTGCAAGAGGCTTACTTGGGCTCACACGTGGACGAAGAACAAGCAGGAGGTCATTGACATGCTAAACATCGACAACCTGCATGCGTTTTATGGCAAAAGCCATGTGCTTCATGGCGTGAGCTTCAACGTCAAGGCCGGCGAAATTGTGGCTTTGCTTGGACGAAATGGCTCGGGAAGGTCGACAACGGCCAAAGCCATCATGGGATTGGTTGATTGCCAAGGCGATATCCACTGGAAAGACAAGCAAATTGTGGGTAAAAAAGCCTTCGAAATTGCACACCTTGGCTTGGGTTACGTGCCCGAAAATCGAGATATTTTTCCTAAGCTAACCGTTCACCAAAATTTGCTGTTGGGTCAAAAAGGCAGTGGCAAAGGTGCTCGCTGGAGTTTTGACGACATGTATCAAATGTTCCCAAGACTACTGGAAAGGCAGCATACGGAGGCAGGCGTCTTATCTGGCGGTGAGCAACAAATGTTGACGCTTTGCCGCACCCTCATGGGTGACCCCGATCTCATCATCATTGATGAGCCTACCGAAGGTTTGGCGCCCAAGATTGTGGTGTTGGTGGGGCAATACCTTCAAAAATTGAAAGAACGCGGCGTATCCGTTTTGCTCATTGAGCAAAAACTCACCATCGCCATGAAAATTTCTGATCGCGCGCTGGTCATGGGACATGGCAGCATTGTGTTTGAAGGTACCCCTACAGAGCTAAATGAGAACACCTACATTCGCAAGGAGTGGCTGGAGGTTTAAAACCTTTATTTGCTTTGTTTATGCTTTCCATGCAACCCCTGCTTCCCATGCTACAAACGCGTCTCATGAGCGACATAAGGGCTACCCACCAAGTTTGAAACCCCCTAGAATCGGGAAAATAGAACGCCCGTTCTTTTTTGTGACAGATACCATCTGAGAGGAAAGCAGCATGACCGCTGAATACAAAGTCATTGGCGATGTCGCCTTAATTACCATGAGCAATCCACCTGTCAATGGATTGGGCCTATCAACTCGCATCGGTATCACCGATGGCCTGACCAAAGCCAACAACGATGCCACCGTCAAATCTATCATCATCACGGGTGCTGGCAAAGCCTTTTCGGGTGGCGCAGACATCCGTGAATTTGGTTCGCCCAAAGCCATTCAAGAACCTAATTTGCTTAGCGTCATACGCGCTTGCGAAAACTCTTCGAAGCCAGTTTTGGCTGCAGTTCATTCTGTCGCCATGGGCGGCGGTTTGGAATTGGCATTAGGCTGTCACTACCGAATTGCAGCGCCTGGTTGCAAAGTGGCATTGCCAGAAGTCAAGCTGGGTTTGATTCCTGGCGCCGGCGGCACACAGCGCTTGCCCCGCGTTTTGGGCGTTGAACCTGCTCTCAACATGATTGTCAGTGGCGAACCCATCAACAGCGAAATGCTGGCCATGTTGCCAGGACAAAAGCTGTTCGATCGCATGGCAACATCCGCTGAATCTTTGGAAACCGAAGCACTGGCTTATGCCAAAGAATTAGCGGCACAACATGCCGACGGTTCTGCATTGCCATTGGTTCGCAATTTGCCATGCAGACACCCCCAGGGCGACGCGTACTTTCAGTTTGCTCGCAACATGGTCAAGGGCATGGCAAAAAACTTCCCAGCGCCCCCCAAGTGTGTGGATGCGGTTGAAGCCGCGACCAAAATGAAATTCGAAGAAGGCTTGGTCTTTGAGCGTGAAATTTTCACCAACCTCATGTGGACACCAGAGTGCCGCGCACTGCGTCACATTTTCATGGCCGATCGTGCGGCTTCTAAAATTCCTGATGTGCCTGAAGACACACCCAAGCGCAACATTGCGTCTGTGGCCGTGATTGGTGCGGGCACCATGGGCGGCGGCATCTCCATGAACTTCTTGAACGCAGGCATTCCCGTCAAGATGCTCGAGATGAAGCAAGAAGCTTTGGACCGCGGCGTGGCCACCATTCGCAAGAACTACGAAGCCCAAGTTAAAAAGGGCAAGTTGAAGCAAGACAAATACGACCAGCGCATGGATTTGCTCACCACCACCTTGAGCTATGACGACATCGGCAGCGCCGACTTGGTCATTGAAGCCGTGTTTGAAGAAATGGGAGTTAAAGAAGCCGTGTTCAAGAAACTCGACGAAGTGATGAAGCCTGGCGCTATCTTGGCATCCAACACATCCACTTTGGACGTCAACCAAATTGCTTCGTTCACCAAGCGTCCAGAAGACGTGGTGGGCATGCACTTCTTCAGTCCTGCCAACGTCATGAAATTGTTGGAAGTCATTCGCGGTGCCAAAACCAGCAAAGACGTGCTGGCCACCGTCATGGCTTTGGGCAAAAAGATCAAGAAAACAGCCGTGGTGTCTGGCGTGTGCGATGGCTTCATCGGCAACCGCATGATCGAACAATACAGCCGTCAAGCGGGTTTTCTCATTGAAGAGGGTTGTACACCCGCACAAGTCGACAAAGCCGTTGAGAAATTTGGTTTTGCCATGGGCCCGTTCCGCATGGGCGACTTGGCCGGCAACGACATTGGTTGGGCCATTCGCAAGCGCCGCAATGTTGAGCGCCCTGGCATGAAGTACAGCAAAACAGCCGATCTTTTGTGTGAAATGGGCCGCTTTGGCCAGAAGACAAGCGCAGGCTGGTACGACTACCAAGCCGGTAAGCGCGATGCCATCCCCAGCGCGCTGGTGGTGGAGATGATTGAAAAACACCGCGACGCTGAAGGCATCACGCCACGCAAAATTTCTGACGAGGAAATCGTGCAGCGCTTGGTGTTCTCTTTGGTCAACGAAGCGGCTCACATCTTGGAAGAGGGCATTGCCAGTAAGGCCAGCGACATCGACATGGTTTACCTCACGGGTTATGGCTTCCCACTCTTCCGTGGTGGCCCCATGTTGTACGCAGACCAAGTTGGCTTGTTCAATGTGGCCGAAGCCATGAAACGCTTTGCGAAAAATCCGCGCGACGATGCCGCTTTCTGGCAACCCGCACCGCTGCTTACCCGTTTGGTAGCAGATGGCAAAACTTTCAACTGATCAGAGGTATTCAATATGACCAACGCCGTCATTGTTTCGACCGCACGTACTCCTCTTGCAAAGAGCTGGAAGGGTGCTTTCAATATGACCCATGGCGCCACCTTGGGTGGCCATGCGGTTAAACACGCAGTTCAACGAGCAGGCATTGATGCTGCTGAAGTTGAAGATGTCATTATGGGTTGTGCCAATCCTGAAGGCGCAACAGGCGCCAATATTGCTCGTCAAATCGCATTAATGGCAGGCATGCCCGTATCTGTCTCAGGTCTAACAATCAACCGATTTTGTTCCTCTGGCCTGCAAACCATCGCTCTCGCAGCACAAAGAATTATTGCCGGTGAAGGGCAAGTTTATGTCGCTGGCGGTGTAGAAAGTATTTCTTGCGTACAACAAGAAATGAACCACCACATGTTCTTCGATACAAACCTTCAAAAAGTCAAGCCGGAGATTTATTGGAGCATGCTTCAAACCGCCGAGCAGGTTGGCAAGCGATACAAAATTGGCCGTGACCGTATGGATGAATACGGTGCAAGCAGCCAACAAAAAGCTTGCGCCGCACAGGCAGCAGGATTGTTTGAGGCTGAGATTGCCCCAATGACAGTCTCTGCAGGCGTGATTGATAAAACAATGGGCATGATGACCAAACAAGTCACCGTCAGCAAAGACGAAGGTCTGCGTGAAGGTACGACCATTGAAGCAATTTCTGGCTTGCGTTCTGCTTTGCCAGGTGGACTGGTCACCGCAGGCAACGCCAGCCAGTTCTCAGATGGTGCAGGCGCATGCGTTTTGATGGACGAAAAATTAGCCGAACAGCGCGGCCTGAAACCGCTCGGTCGTTTCTTAGGTTTCGCAGTTGCAGGCTGCGAACCCGACGAAATGGGCATTGGTCCTGTGTACGCAGTGCCAAAAGCATTGGCTCGTTTGGGCCTCAAAGTATCCGACATCGATTTGTGGGAACTGAACGAAGCCTTTGCCGTTCAAGTTTTATATTGCCGCGACACCTTGGGCATTCCACCCGATCGCCTCAACGTCAACGGAGGCGCTATTGCCGTGGGTCACCCCTACGGTGTGAGCGGTCAGCGCCTCACCGGTCACGCTTTGATCGAAGGTAAACGCCGCGGTGCCAAGCGCGTAGCTGTCACCATGTGCATTGGTGGTGGCATGGGCGCTTGCGGTATTTTTGAAGTGCTCTAATTCCACGCGCTAAGCAGCCACGGGCGTCCCGCTAACCATGCAGGTCGCCCGTTTTCATTTCAAATGAGACCTAATCGCCATGAGCCTTCGGACTACTCTGAATTTTTTGTTGTACGAGTGGTTAGACGTTAACCAATTGCAACAACGCGCACGTTTTGCCGACCACAGCCAAGAAACATTTGATGCCGTGTTAGATACTTGCGAGCGCATTGCTCGAGAAAAATACGCGCCTTTCAACCGCTTGGTGGATACCGAAGAGCCCCGCTTTGATGGTGAAAAAGTCATCCTGCCGCAAGCAACACATGACGCACACGAAGCCTATGCTGAATCGGGTATGTTGAGCGCGGCGCAAGATTACGAAATTGGAGGCATGCAATTGCCCTACACCGTAGAGGCTGCAGCCAATACATTTTTTGCCATGGCCTCAGTCAGTATGGGCTCAGGCCTGCTGACTGTGGGTAATGCCAATTTGCTCATGGCGCACGGTTCGGAATTGCAAAAGAAGGTGTTCGCACTTAATGAGTTCTCGGGCCATTGGTCTGGCACCATGTGCTTGTCGGAACCGCAAGCTGGATCTTCATTGAGCGATGTTATGACACGCGCCACACCCGATGGTGCTGCCTTTCAACAAGATCCTTTGGGTGCGCGCTATCGCCTCAAAGGCAACAAGATGTGGATTTCCGCCGGGGAGCACGAACTCACTGAGAACATCATCCATTTGGTCTTGGCCAAAATTCCAGGGCCTGATGGCAAATTGATATCTGGCGTTAAAGGCATTTCCTTGTTCATCGTGCCCAAGAAAATGGTCAACACAGAAGGCCAACTAACGGGCGCTCGCAACGATGTAGCTTTAGCAGGTCTCAATCACAAGTGCGGATGGCGCGGCACGACCAACACACTGCTGAACTTTGGAGAAGGCAAGTTCAAAGTCGCAACTGACAACACAGACTCAGATGGCTCTGGTGCAGTCGGCTACTTGGTGGGTGAACCTGGTCGCGGTTTGGGTTACATGTTTCACATGATGAACGAAGCGCGCATTGGCGTGGGCTTGGCAGCCACTATGTTGGGCATGGCAGGTTATGAAGCCAGCTTAATTTACGCCAAAAACCGTCCTCAAGGCCGTCCTGTAGCGGGTGGCGTTCAGAAGGTGGTGAAAGATGCAGCGCAAGCGCAGGTTCGCATCATTGAACACGCCGACATCAAGCGCATGTTGCTGGCCCAAAAGTCTTATTGCGAAGGTGCATTGGCCCTAGAGTTGTATTGCGCCAAACTGGTTGACGAACAGCACACGGGTACTGCGGAAACTGCAGATGAAGCGCGTTTGTTGTTAGAGGTCTTAACCCCAATAGCCAAAAGCTGGCCCAGCGAATGGTGCCTGGAAGCCAACAGCTTGGCCATTCAAATTCATGGTGGCTATGGCTACACCCGAGATTTTCCCGTTGAACAGTATTGGCGTGACAACCGCCTGAACATGATTCACGAGGGCACTCATGGGATTCAGGGCATGGACTTGTTGGGTCGCAAAGTGTTGATGGAAGAGGGCAGAGGTGTGAAACTGTTGGCAGCCCGCATGTTGGCCACTGCGCAAAAAGCACAAGCATTTCCCGATTTGGCCGATGACGCCAAAGCACTGACTGCTGCCCTTCAAAAAGTCACACAGGCCACTCAAATGGCTTGGTCTACAGGCCAGCCGCAAGAGGCCCTGGCCAATGCCGTGCCGTATTTGCAAGCATTCGGGCATTTGGTCTTGGCTTGGGTTTGGTTGGATGTCAGCGCTTCTTGCCGAGCTGACGCATCGCCTGCACAAACAGGCCGACAGGCTGCTGCCAAATACTTTTTCCGCTACGAATTGCCCAAAATTGATGCTTGGCTCAATGTGGTTGGGAACCGAGACATGACCTGTGCCAATTTATCCGAGGAGGCTTTCTGATGAGCAATCTTAACCATGCATCTAAAAGGCTGCATCATATTGTGATGTGGACTCTGAAAGAGGAAGCCCAAGGCCAGTCTAAAGCGCAAAACATGCATAAAGCGCGTGAAGTGCTCTTGAGTTGTTCAAGCTTAGTGCCTGGCATCGAACTCTTTGAAGTGGGCCTCAAGACCGCTGGACTTGATTGCACTTGCGATGTGATTTTGAACTCTATTTTCAAAGACGAAGCAGCATTGAATGCCTACCAAAACCACCCAGATCACCTGGGCATCAAACCCTTTATGAAAGACATTGTTGCGCAGCGACAGTGCATGGATTTTTGGAACTAATTTTTTTTACAAAGGATTGAACATGACACGTACCGTCAAACAACTCTTCGACTTAACAGGACAAACTGCATTGATCACTGGCGGCTCCCGTGGGCTGGGATTACAAATGGCGCATGCTTTGGGAGAAGCGGGTGCGCGCTTGATGTTGAGCTCGCGCAAGGCGGATGATTTGCAAGAAGCTGTTGCTGAACTCAAGGCCGCTGGCATTGAAGCAGACTTCATTGCCGCAGACTGCGGTAAAGAAGAAGACATCCGTCGCCTGGCCCAAGAGACCGTTCAAAAAATGGGCCGCATCGACATCTTGATCAACAATGCCGGCGCCACATGGGGTGCGGCAGCAGAAGTTCATCCTGTCTCCGCTTGGGACAAAGTGATGAACCTCAATGTGCGTGGTTATTTCATCTTGGCGCAAGAAGTGGCCAATTTGTCCATGATCCCTAACGGCCGTGGCCGCATCTTGAACGTGGCTTCTATTGCTGGTTTGGCAGGCAACCCACCCGAGATGCAAACCATTGCGTACAACACTTCTAAAGGCGCTGTGGTCAATTTCACCAAAGCCTTGGCGGGTGAGTGGGGCCAACACGGCATTACAGTGAATGCCATTTGCCCAGGTTTTTTCCCAAGCAAAATGACTTACGGCTTGCTTGAGAAAATGGGCGTCGACCGAATGGCCAGCCACGCACCCTTGCGGCGTTTGGGCGATGACGAAGACTTGAAAGGCTTGACCTTGTTGTATGCAAGCGAAGCAGGCAAGCACATTACTGGCCAATGGTTGGCTGTAGATGGTGGCGTGAGTGCCATCATTGGCGGATAAACATTCTCATGAGCATTCCATTTGGCGTTCATATACCGTTTGTGGCCAGCCTTGGCTTCACCTTAGAGAAGTTCGAAGGCGGCACATCTGAATTGCATTACAGCCCCCTCCCTGAGCACCACAATTCATTTGACATCACCCATGGCGGTGCTGTCATGACCTTGCTTGATGTGGTGATGGCTACGGCCGCACGCAGTGTGGAACAAGACATGGGTGTGGTCACCATAGAAATGAAAACAAGTTTCATGCGGCCTGCCAAAGCCACTGGAAATGAGCATTTGGTGGCCAAGGGTTTGTTGCTTCATCGAACCAAAACCATGGCCTTCACAGACGGCAAGGTGTATGACGCTGCTGGCCAGTTGTGTGCACACGCCACCGGAACTTTCAAATATGTCAAAAGAACACCCTCTGTGACATCCCCCATTTCAACTGATTAAAAAAATCTAACCAAGAGACATACATGCCTACCAATCACATCGTCGTTTTAGACAATCGCCCCGAAGGCGAAGCAACAGCTTCTAACTTTAAATTGATCACTGCCCAAACACCTGCTCTTCAAGATGGTCAAGTTTTGGTGAAGCACCATTACCTGAGCTTGGACCCTTACATGCGGGGTCGTATGAACGCAGGAAAAAATTACGCACAACCCCAACCCTTGGGTGAAGCCATGATTGGCGGTACGGTGGGGGAAGTGGTTGAAAGCAAGCACGCCAAGTTCACTGCGGGTCAAACGGTTTTGTGCATGGGTGGTTGGCAAGAGTACAGCGTGATCAACGCCGATACAGTGGGCGCTTTGAAGCATGTGAATGCTGAGAAAATTTCTATCAACCATTACTTGGGCGCAGTGGGCATGCCTGGGGTGACGGCTTGGTATGGCTTGGTCAAAATCATTCAAGCCAAACCCGGTGCAACAGTCACAGTCAGTGCAGCCAGCGGTGCCGTTGGCAGTGCATTTGGCGCTTTGGCCAAAGCAAGAGGCTTCCGTGTGGTGGGTATTGCGGGTGGTAATGCCAAATGCAATTACGTGGTCAATGAATTGGGCTTTGATGCGTGCGTCGATTACAAAGAACATGCCGACTACATCTCCCTGTCTAAAGCACTCAGAGATGCTTGCCCCAATGGCATTGACGGCCATTTTGAAAATGTAGGCGGTATGGTGCTAGATGCTGTGATGTTGCGCGCCAATGATTTCTCGCGCATTGCCGTGTGCGGCATGATTGCGGGATACAACGGCGAGCCTTTGCCCATGACCAATCCCACCTTGATCTTGAAGAGCCGCATGGCCATTGAAGGCTTCATTGTGAGCGAGCACATAGAAGTCTGGCCTGAAGCATTGGCTGAACTGGCTGAGCTGATTGCCAGTGGTAAATTTAACCCTCGTCAAACCATTGCGCAAGGCTTGGCGGCTGCACCCGAAGCTTTCCTTGGTTTGCTCAAAGGTCAAAACTTTGGCAAGCAACTTGTGAAGTTAATTTAAGTCGGCACCCATCCAGAAAGTCAAGCCATGAGCCAACTGATTCTTCATCACTACCCAACATCCCCGTTTGCAGAAAAAATCCGGTTGATTTTGGGTTACAAAAAGTTGGCTTGGCAAAGCGTGATCATTCCCATGATCATGCCAAAGCCTGACCTCACGGCCTTGACCGGTGGCTATCGACGCACACCTGTTTTGCAAATAGGTGCTGATATTTATTGCGACACCGCTTTGACCGCAGATGTCTTAGAAAAATTGACACCTGCACCAAGTCTCTACCCATCACCTGTCAATGGTGCGTCCAGAATTGTGGCGCAGTGGGCAGACAGCCAAGTGTTTCAAGCCGCAATGGCTTATAACTTTCAACCATCAGGTTTGGCGGATGTTTTTGCAGGCGCACCCGAAACGGCCGTACAAGCGTTTGTGGCTGACCGAGCTGCTATGCGCGCTGGTGCTTCAAGAATGTCACTGGGCGAGGGCACCAGTACCTACAAAAGCCAACTCCGCCGCTTGTCTGACATGCTCACTGAGCATCCCTACTTGATGGGAGACATGCCCACCATTGCCGATTTTTCTGCTTACCATCCCATGTGGTTCACACTTGAGCGCACGCCCAGTGTGGCCGGCATCTTGAATGCGACGCCATTGCTGAAAGATTGGATGGCACGCATGAAAGCTATTGGACATGGCCAGTATGAAAAAATGAAGTCTGATCAAGCCATTGAAGTGGCCAAAAACGCTACCCCCGTCGATGTTTCTCAACTTGCCTTTGTGGACGATCATGGCATTGCTCTAGGTTCAGAGGTAACCATCACCGCCGACAATTTTGGCTTAGAGCCCACGCCAGGCTTTTTGGTGGCTGCCACCAAAACACGACTCGTATTGCGCCGAGAAGATGACCGAGCAGGCACGGTTCATGTTCACTTCCCCCGCAACGGATTTATTTTGAAGAAGGTCAAATCATGATTCGCAATTTTGAAAATAAAACAGCTGTCTTAACTGGCGGTGGCTCTGGCTTCGGTTTGGAGTGCGCACGCATTGCGGCCAGACTGAAAATGAATGTGGTGCTGATCGATGTACAGCAAGATGCACTCGACAAAGCAGAAGCTGAAATCAAAGCCACAGGCGTCAAAGTTTTTGCCAAGCGCGTGGACGTTTCCAATGCCGATCAAATGGAAGCCTTGGCCAGAGATGTCCAGGCGCAATTTGGTGCACCACATTTTGTCTTTAACAACGCTGGCGTTGGGTCTGGTGGTTTGATCTGGGAAAACACCGTGGCCGATTGGCAATGGGTGATGGGTGTCAATGTTTGGGGTGTGGTGCACGGCGTGCGCTTGTTCACACCCATGATGTTGGATGCTGCCAAAAAAGACCCTGGCTACGAAGGTCATATAGTCAACACCGCCAGCATGGCTGGCTTGCTCACAGCCCCCAACATGGGCGTGTACAACGTTAGCAAACATGCTGTGGTGGCTTTAACCGAAACTTTGTATCAAGATCTGAAATTGGTCACCGACCAAGTCAGTGCCAGCGTTTTGTGCCCACCATGAGCGACAAAGCGGTCAGCAGCGGCAAGGTTTCTGCAGCCCAAATGGCTGAAATGGTGTTTGAGTCTATTGCCAACGATCAGTTTTACATTTACAGCCATCCACAGGCTTTGGGCAATGTCCAAACCCGCATGGAAGCCATCGTTCAGCAACAAAATCCGCCCAATCCTTTTGCCGCACGCCCCGATATTGGCGAAAAACTCAAAGCCGAACTGCGCAGCTAAAAAAGGCCGCTGGAGTGTGGCAAACTCGTCGGCTTTGGTATAGAAATCTATAAAAGTTAGCCGACGAGATGCAGAAAATATTGGGCCAATTGGCCGTTGAAATCAAAATCCGTCCTGAGCAAGTTCAGGCGGCGGTGAGTTTGTTGGATGGCGGCGCTACCGTGCCGTTCATTGCCCGTTACCGCAAAGAAGTCACGGGCGGCTTAGACGACATTCAATTGCGTGAACTTGAGTATCGTTTGGGCTACTTGCGTGAGATGGAAGAGCGCCGCGCCACCATCCTCAAAAGCATTGCCGATCAGGGCAAGCTCACCCCCGAGCTTCAAATGGCCATAGACCAAGCCGTTACCAAGCAAGACTTGGAAGATTTGTACTTGCCCTTCAAGCCCAAGCGCCGTACCAAGGGCATGATTGCCAAAGAGGCTGGCATAGAGCCTTTGGCGGATGCCCTTTGGGCCAACCCTTCGCTCAATCCCCAAGACGAAGCGCAAGCCTATTTGAAGCCAGCAGATGCCATTGAAGGCGCTGACTTTTCAACTGTAGTCGCAGTGCTAGATGGCGTTCGCGATATTTTGTCTGAGCGTTGGGCCGAAGATGCCTCCCTCGTTCAAGCCCTGCGTGAATGGCTTTGGAAAGAAGGTTTGTTTACCAGTCACTTGGCCTCGGGAAAAGATGAGAACCAAGTCGAAGTGGCCAAGTTCAGAGATTATTTTGATTACAGTGAGCCGATTGGCCGTGTACCGTCGCACCGAGCATTGGCCGTTTTCCGTGGTCGCGCCTTAGAGTTCTTGGATGCCAAGTTGTCCTTGCCAGAACCTGAAGCCTTAAACGCTTCAGCCACGCCTTTAACGGCGACAGCCGCTGCCCAAGCTGCCAGTGCTTTGGCTGAAGGTCGCATTGCGCTACACCTTCGTTGGTCACACAACGCAAGGCCCTCTGACGACCTTATTCGCAAAACTGTTTTATGGACATGGCGCGTCAAGCTCAGTTTGTCTTTAGAGCGAGATCTTTTTACACGACTTCGTGAAGAAGCCGAAAAAGTAGCCATCAAAATTTTTGCAGACAACCTGCGCGATTTGTTGCTGGCTGCACCTGCAGGACCTCGTGTCGTTTTGGGCTTGGATCCAGGTATTCGCACCGGTGTCAAAGTGGCTGTGGTGG
>JAPLPO010000195.1 GCA_026400155.1 Burkholderiales bacterium
ACTTTTGTAAGTTCACCAACGAAACACGCAACGGCATTGAAGATTCCAGCAAATACTCGGGTTTAAAGTTTGTGGCCGCATTGAACGGTGCATGCGCAGGCGGAGGTTATGAATTGGCCTTGGCGTGTGACGATATCGTGTTGGTTGACGACCGTTCCTCTTCCGTGTCTTTGCCAGAAGTTCCTTTGCTGGGTGTGTTGCCAGGTACCGGTGGCCTGACCCGCGTGACCGACAAGCGCCACGTGCGCCACGACTTGGCCGATATTTTTTGTACCAGCGTTGAAGGTGTTCGCGGACAGCGTGCTGTGGACTGGCGCTTGGTAGATGCCATTGCCAAGCCCAACCAATTTCAACAGGTGGTGCGCGAACGCGCCGACAAATTGGCGGCACAAAGCGATCGCCCTGCTTCTGAACAAGGCGTGGCGCTGACACCCATTCAGCGCAACATAGAAGCCGACCGCATCAGCTACAACAATGTGAGCGTTGAAATTGACCGTGCCAAGCGTTTGGCCACTTTCACAGTCAAAGCGCCAACATCGGCACAACCTAAAGACATCGCAGGCATCTTGGCTGCTGGCGCTCAATGGTGGCCTTTGCAAATGGCGCGCGAACTCGACGACGCCATTTTGCACATGCGCACCAATGAACTCGACATTGGCACGTGGTTGCTCAAAGCGGTTGGCGATGCCAACGCTGTATTGGCCAGCGATGCCACATTGTTGAATCACAAAGATCACTGGTTCGTTCGCGAAACCATTGGCCATTTGCGCCGCACCTTGGCTCGTTTGGATGTGTCTTCCCGCAGCATTTTTGCCATCGTTGAACAAGGCACTTGCTTTGTCGGTACCTTTGCTGAATTGGCATTTTGTGCAGACCGCACTTACATGCTGGCATTGCCCGATGACGAAGCCAATGCGCCGAAGATTCAACTGAACGAATTCAACTTTGGTTTTTATCCCATGGTCAACGATCAGTCTCGTTTGGCTCGTCGCTTCTACGAAGAAGTGCCTGCCATGGAAGCTGCGCGCGGCGCCATTGGCAAAGCGCTGGATGCAGATGCCGCTTTGGCATTGGGCTTGATCACAGCAGCACCCGACGACATCGATTGGGAAGACGAGTTGCGCATGTGCTTGGAAGAGCGCGCCGCCATGTCACCCGATGCGCTCACAGGCCTCGAAGCCAACTTGCGTTTCGCAAGTCAAGAGAACATGCTCACCCGTATTTTTGGTCGCCTCACGGCATGGCAAAACTGGATCTTTCAGCGCCCCAATGCCGTGGGTGAAAAAGGTGCCTTGAAGGTTTATGGCAAAGGCGAAAAAGTGCAGTTCGACATGAACCGCGTTTAAGCCTAGCAAGTCCAAAAAGTTTTTTGAAAGTGTTGTGCAGCAGAGTTCCCGGTGGTCTTTGCTGCAACCCCAATTTGACCCCACCGTTGCTTTAATTTCTGGAGACTCACATGTCCGGTATCAACTACAGCGAAAAGATTCCTAACAACGTCAACTTGTCTGAAGACCGTACGTTGCAACGCGCCTTGGAACAATGGCAGCCCAACTTTATTAACTGGTGGGACGACATGGGCCCTGAAGGTTCAACTGACATGGACGTTTATTTGCGTACCGCTGTCAGCGTTGACCCACAAGGTTGGGCACAGTTTGGTCACGTCAAAATGCGCGACTACCGTTGGGGTGTGTTTTTGAACCCAGGTGACCAAGAGCGTCAAATTCATTTTGGCGATCACAAAGGTGAAAAAGTTTGGCAAGACGTGCCTGGCGAACACCGCGCCAACCTGCGCCGCATCATCGTGACCCAAGGCGACACCGAGCCAGCATCAGTAGAGCAGCAACGTCACTTGGGCCTCACAGCGCCTAGCATGTACGACCTGCGCAACTTGTTTCAAATTAACGTGGAAGAAGGCCGCCACTTGTGGGCTATGGTTTATTTGTTGCACAAATACTTTGGCAGAGATGGCCGTGAAGAAGCCGATGCATTGTTGCAACGCAACAGCGGTAACGAAGACAATCCCCGCATCTTGCAAGCCTTCAACGAGAAAACACCTGACTGGTTGTCTTTCTTCATGTTCACGTACTTCACAGACCGTGACGGCAAGTTCCAACTTTGTGCCTTGGCCGAGTCTGCATTCGATCCTTTGGCACGCACCACCAAGTTCATGTTGACCGAAGAAGCGCACCACATGTTTGTGGGCGAGTCTGGCGTGAGCCGTACCATCCAACGCACTGTCGATGTGATGAACCAACTCAAAACCGACGACGTGGCCAAACTGCGCGCTGCCGGCGTGATTGATTTGCCCACCATTCAGCGCTACATCAACTTCCACTTCTCCGTCACCATCGATTTGTTTGGTGCCGACGAATCGTCCAACGCTGCCACTTTCTACAGCACGGGCCTGAAGGGTCGCTACGAAGAAGGTAAGCGCGCCGACGACCACGTACTAAAGGGCAACACCTACAAAATTTTGGCTGTTGAGAATGGCAAGTTGATTGAAAAAGAAGTGCCCATGTTGAACGCCCTGAACGAAGTTCTGCGCGACGACTACATCACCGACTCCAAAGGCGGTATTGACCGATGGAACCGTGTGATTGAAAAGGCCGGCATCTCCTTCAAGCTCACAGCCCCTCACAAAGCCTTCCACCGCAACATCGGTTCATTGTCTGGTTCCAAAATCACGCCTGATGGCCGTGTGGTGACAGCCGAAGAGTGGATAGCCAAAGTGGGCGAGTGGTTGCCAACCAACGAAGACCGCGCCTATGTGGGGAGCTTGATGGGCCGAGTGGTTGAGCCAGGCAAGTTTGCCAACTGGATTGCCCCTCCTGTGATGGGCATCAACCGTCAGCCTGTAGACTTCGACTACGTTCGTTTCAGCTGAGATCTCAAGCAGATCCATCACACTTGCCATGACCACAGAAGCCGTTTTAATTCAGCAGCACCTGATTGACCCAGAGATTTGCATTCGTTGCAACACCTGCGAGGCTACTTGCCCCGTCGGTGCCATCACGCACGATTCTCGCAATTACGTGGTCGATGCTGACAAATGCAATCTGTGCATGGCCTGTGTGCCGCCTTGCCCCACAGGCTCGATTGACAACTGGCGCAGCATGCCTAAGGCCAAGGCCTATTCCATTGAAGAGCAATTGACATGGGATGACTTACCGGCCGCATTGAGCGACGCTGACCTTCAAGCCATGGGCGTGGACGGTCAAGCTGTTGCTCTAGCCCCTGCAGCAGAAGCGGCTCCTGCCCAAGCAGTCAATGCTTCGGGTGAAGCGGTGTTCAATTCAGCCGCCTTTGGCTCGACATTGCCACCTTGGTCTGCAGCCCATGCTTACACCAACTTGTATGGTCCTAAATCGCCCACTCAAGCCACAGTGGTGGGCAATTTCAAAGTGAACGAAGCTGGTACGTCTAACGAAACCCATCACATCGTGATTGATTTCGGCAGCATGCCTTTCCCTGTGTTGGAAGGTCAGTCTGTGGCCAGCGTACCGCCAGGTGTGGATGCATCTGGCAAGCCGCATCATGCACGCCAATACTCCATTGCCAGCCCACGAAACGGCGAGCGAGCTGGTTACAACAATGTGTCTTTGACGGTCAAGCGCGTGGTGGAAGATCACGATGGCAAGCCCGTCAATGGCGTTTGCTCCAACTATTTGTGCGATGTGAAAGTGGGCGACACCATTCAGGTGATTGGCCCGTTTGGCAGCAGCTTCTTGATGCCCAACCACCCCAAGTCCAACATCGTGATGATTTGCACCGGCACCGGTAGCGCGCCCATGCGCGGTATGACCGAGTGGCGCCGCCGTTTGCGTCAAACCGGCAAGTTTGAAGGCGGCAAACTCATGTTGTTCTTTGGTGCCCGCACTCAAGAAGAGTTGCCTTACTTTGGCCCGTTGCAAAAGCTGCCCAAAGACTTCATTGACATCAACTTTGCGTTCTCGCGCACGCCAGGTCAGCCCAAGCGCTATGTGCAAGATGCCATGCGCGAGCGCGCTGCCGATTTGGTTTCGCTCCTCAAAGATCCCAACACCTACTTCTATGTCTGTGGTTTAAAAAGCATGGAAGATGGCGTGGTTTTGGCTTTGCACGATGTGGCTACCCATGCAGGACTCAATTGGGACCAACTGGGCGCCGCGCTCAAAAAAGAAGGCCGTTTGCACCTCGAAACTTATTGAGCTTCGGGTCTTCGGATAGGCGGGCACGCCCCAATGGCTTTGAATCATTGGTACTATGCGCCCATGAATTCTCGTCCCTCCATCGATGTTGCCGTTGTCATGCGCCGTGAGCGTGTGAAGGGCGACATGGCCAAATGGCAGACTTGGCGCTGGGTTTTAGACGACGTGTCGCCCCAAGAAGAAGGCTTTGGCAACAGTCCCAAGTGCCTGCGCGATGGTGATGACGGCGCGCTTTGGCTGTTCCCCAATTTTCAAGTTGAGCTGTACTCAGACGATGCAGAAGGCTATCTGCTCAATGTCACCTCGCCCGATCCGTGTTTCTTTGTGATGTGGCGCATGGAAGAAGAAGCCTGCCTAAGCACAGAGCCCATTGCCAAACCTGAGCGTGTGTCCTTGAGCTATCACGATGCCGGTCGATGGCTGGATGCGCAGGAAACCATCGAACAAGTGCCAGCTTCGCCCGACATCGTTCAGTGGGTGCGAGATTTTGCCAATGAACATTACACCCCCGAGGTGAAGCGGCGTCAGCGGCCCCAAAGTTTCCAAACGCTCACAGATCGTTTTGGCCAACCCGCCAAAGTCACTACCGGCGATCGCTCGGGCCGCAAAGTGGAGGGCTCATGAGCGAAGGCGGCAAACAGAACCTTGAAGAAGCGGGTGGATTTTTCAGCCGCTGGTCGCAGCGCAAGCAGGCTGTGAAGCAGGGTGTGCCCTTGGCTGAAGAAAAAAACGGTGCTCTGGCAACATCACCCGGCTCGGCAATGGATGCCAAACAAGCGAGCACGGGTGCCGAGGATCAATCTGCCCAAACACCTGAACCTGTCAAAGCCTTGACCTTAGAAGATGTGGCCAAGCTCACGCCCGAATCTGATTTCACCTCCTACATGACACAGGGTGTATCGCCTGAAGTACGCAACGCTGCCATGAAAAAACTCTTGGCCGACCCGCACTACAACATCATGGATGGCTTGGACATTTACATTGGTGACTACAACACCCCCGACCCGATGCCCGAGGGCATGCTGGCCAAAATGGTGGGAGCTCAGTTTTTGGGCTTGGTCAAGGCCCCTGAAGATGTGGCACAGTCAGCCCCAAGCGAAGTACAACATCAAGAAGCTCTAGAAGCCCCAGAAGCCATACAACCATCAGAAAACTTTTCAGCCTCTGCTACAAGTTCAGTCAATTTAGAAAACGATCCGGCCTCCCATGACCACACTCCTATGCGATTGCAATCAGACCATGCCCCTGCAGACCCAAAAACTGGGTCAGGCCCTGGGTGAATCGCTCATACTGCACAGCACACTTTGCCGCAGAGAAGCAGGCGCGTTTCAAAAAGCCATTCAGTCCGGCCAAGAGGTCGTTGTAGCTTGCACGCAAGAAAAGAAACTTTTCACTGAACTGGCCACGCAAACAGAAGGCGCCACATCGCCCATCAAGTTTGTCAACATTCGGGAAATGGGCGGTTGGAGCCGCGATGCGCAAAACGCCAGTCCCAAATTGGCCGCCCTGCTGGCCGCCGCGCACTTGCCAGAACCAGACCCTGTGCCCGCGGTACCTTTCAAGAGCGAAGGCCTATTGCTGATCATTGGCCCTCTAGACAAAGCTGAAAAAGCAGCTGCTTTGGTTTCGGATGCCTTGCAGGTTGTTATCTTTGCGCAGGGCGCCGGTGATGCCGGTGGCGCGCAAGCAAGACAATATCCCGTCATTGCGGGTCAATTGACAAAGCTCACGGGTTGGCTGGGTGCTTTTGATGTGTCATGGACAGAAAACAATCCCATCAATTTGGACCTGTGCACGCGTTGCAATGCTTGCGTTGAGGCTTGTCCCGAAAACGCCATTGGCTTGGACTATCAAATTGACATGAATGCATGCAACTCAAGCCGTGCATGCGTGAAAGTGTGTCAAGCAGCGGGGGCCATTGATTTCAATCGCGAGCCCCTTGAAGCCACAGAAAAATTCGATCTAATTTTGGATCTCAGAGTTGCTGGCGCGGTGGGACCTGGTTTTTTTCAGCACGCACCCCCTCAGGGATATTTCAAGTGGGATGGCCAAGACCTGTCCACCCTGATCAAGCTGCGCGACATGGTGGGCGAGTTTGAGAAGCCCAAGTTCTTTGCCTACAAGCAAAAGCTTTGCGCGCACAGCCGCAACGAAACGGTGGGTTGCAATGCCTGCATTGACATCTGCTCTGCAGAGGCAATTTCCAGTGACAAGTCGCTACAGCAAATCAAAGTCAACCCCAACCTCTGCGTTGGCTGCGGTGCTTGCACCACGGTGTGCCCCACGGGCGCTTTGACCTATGGTTACCCCAAAGCGCAAGAGCAAGGTTTGAAAATCAAAACGCTGTTGTCAACCTACCATGCGGCGGGTGGACAAGATGCAACGCTCTTGCTGCACAGCCAAGACGCGGGCGCAGCTTGCATCGAAGCGCTGGGTCGATCGGCGCAACTGAAATTGGCCCAGGGTGTGCCTGCCAATGTCATTCCCATGTCTTTGTGGCACACCGCCAGCTTGGGTTTGGAAGTGTGGCTGACAG
>JAPLPO010000047.1 GCA_026400155.1 Burkholderiales bacterium
ATGTCGGCCACGCCATCGCCCATGGTGGCGGCCAATTCTCGGTTGACGATGGCCACCAAGGCCTGACCCGGCTTGAGAGAACCCAGCACCTCTTGGCCCAAAGATTTTTCTTTGACCCGTGCAATGAAGTCGCGCACCACAGGCAGCGCTACGTCGGCCTCCAAAAGCGCCATGCGCACCTCGCGCAGCATGTCAGACACATTGGATTCAGTGATCCGCGCTTGTCCGCTGATTTGCTTAACGAGTTGCGAGAGTTTGTCGGTGAGGGCGGAGGCCATAGAGAAAATTTTTCATAAACCGCTAGCTTTTGAGCCCAATGCCAGATTGCAGCGGCCCAAAACGCTAAACTAGGAAGCATGATTTTAGCCAGTCAACCCGAATTGGCGATGTGGTTAGCTGTTTTAACCGCCATCGCCTATGCCATTCCCGCTTTTGTAGCGCAGCGAATGGGCGCCAACTTGACCCGTCGCGCCCTCTGGCTGGCTTGGGTTTTGCACGGCTTTACCCTGGCGATGGGTTTGTGGGGCGAAACACCCCGATTTGGTTTTGCGCCCGCCCTGTCGGTCACGGTTTGGTGGGTTCTAACCGCTTACGCGGTTGAGAGCCAATACTTTCCGCAACTCAAAGCGCGTTGGGCCATGGCCGCCCTGGGCAGTGCAGCGGTTGCCTTGGCTTGGTACTTCCCGGGCAAACCACTTCAAGTTTCGGCCTCCATTTGGCTGCCCCTGCACTGGGCTTTGGGCATCGCGTCCTACGGCATGTTTGCCGCGGCAGTGGTGCATGCAGCCCTCATGACCAGCGCAGAAATTGAAATTCGCAAGGGCAACGAGAACCAAAGCGGTCTGCCCTTGCTCACCTTAGAGCGGCTCATGTTCCGGTTTGTGCTGCTCGGCTTCATCTTGCTCACCCTGACCCTCATTGCTGGCATTGTGTTTGGTGAACAGCTCTATGGTGCGGCAGGCGCTGAATGGAAATGGGATCACAAAACGGTGTTCTCCATCATGTCTTGGCTCACCTTTGGGGCTTTGCTGGTGGGTCGGCTTCAATTTGGTTGGCGCGGTCGGCGAGCTGTTCGGGTTCTTTACATAGGCTCGGCATTTCTGTTGTTTTCCTACGCTGGCTCTCGCTTTGTGCTTGAGGTCATTTTGGGACGCACCCTTTGAAATTTTTGATCTTTTTACTGGTCGTGCTGTTTGGCGTTTGGTTGTGGCGCAAAAATCGTTTGCGCACCCTCCAAGAAAAACAAAAAAAACAGGCCGAGGACAAGGCCAAGGCCGGGCCACAAGCCGCCAACAGTCAGGCCTCTTTGCAGCCCAGCCCCATGCTGGCTTGCCATCACTGCGGATTGCACGTGCCTGAGTCCGACATGCTGAAAGGCCAAGCAGGGTCTTATTGCTCCGAAGCACATCGCCAAGCTGCAGGCGATCGATCCTCTTAAGTCAGCACCAAGCTCATTCCTTCATGAACTTGCGTATTTGGAAACAAGGCTGGTATCAAGACGCCGAAAAATGCGAGTCGCCCAACTTTGGTCAGCGCCCTGAAGCCGCCCACATCGATTTGATTGTGGTTCACTCCATCAGCCTGCCACCCGGCGAGTTTGGCAATGGCGCCGTCCAGCAGCTCTTTACCAACCAACTCGATTGGGACGCCCATCCCTATTTTCAGTCAATTCGCGGCCTGGAAGTCTCTTCTCACTTCTTCATCGAGCGCACCGGCAAAGTTTGGCAGTTTGTCAGTTGCGACCAACGCGCTTGGCATGCAGGCGTCTCAAGCTACAGGGGCCGCAGCAACTGCAACGACGATGCCATTGGCATTGAGCTGGAAGGCTTGGAAGGCGATCAATTTGAAGCCGTGCAGTACGCTCAATTGGCTCAACTCTGTCTTGCATTGGCACAGGCCTACCCCATCCAGCACATTGCTGGACATGAACACATTGCACCGGGCCGAAAAAAAGACCCTGGCCCTGGTTTCGATTGGGCCTTGCTCCAAAAAAATATGGTCTGGCCGCCTCAGTACTTTCCCGATTTTTGAAGAATTTTCAAAAAAGTGAAAAATTTTTTTTGCTTTTTTTCTCATTTTTTTTCACCCTCTGTTTGCACCCACTTCGGCACACACTGAACTGGCTTTGTTCTCAAGAAAGTATGTATTTGCAAGGCTTTGCAAGGGAAAATGCAAGCCTAAGCGCATCAGTTCTCATGCGCACTCAAAACACGCAGATTTCATGCGTGTTTCAAGGCAAGCTTTTTTCGCCCTCAATGTGTGCAAATTGCACACTGTGAAAGCCTCTGCAAAAGATGGCTGTCTCACGAACCCCACAATCGGCCTGTACACTACCCCTAGTGGCTTGTAATCAACTCAGACCCCAGATATAGTGTCCGAACGCCAAAGACACGGTCAGTTGAAAATGAGCCAAATCACCCCTTTGACGACCCAAAATATATTAAAACCGAAACGCCATTGATCACCGAGAACGCCATGCAAATTGAGCTAAATCAAACACCAACAAACACCAGCTTATTGAGCACCCCCCATTCCTCCACAAATTCGCCAAGCGCGGCGCATGCTTTGGCCAATTACCAAATCATTCGTCGCAATGGCGCCGTGGTCCCTTTCGAGCCCAACAAAATTGCAGTGGCCCTCATGAAAGCCTTCTTGGCGGTTCACGGCACACAAGGTGCTGCGTCTGCCAGCGTGCGCGAAGTGGTCGACAGTCTTACCCAAGCCGTGGTTCGCGCCTTGGTGCGCTCACGTCCTGGCGGTGGCACGTTTCACATAGAAGACGTGCAAGATCAGGTTGAACTGGGCCTGATGCGCAGTAGCAACCATGAAGTAGCCCGGGCCTATGTGCTCTACCGCGAACGTCGCACCCAAGAGCGCGCCCTCATCAAAGAGGAGAAAGCAGCGGTCAGCGCCCATCCCACATTGCATG
>JAPLPO010000203.1 GCA_026400155.1 Burkholderiales bacterium
CGTCCCATTGAAGTTTTGCAATCCTTTGTCGACGCCGCCCATGCGAGCACCGCGGCCACCGGCCAATATCAATCCTGTGATGCTGAGATCGTTCATAAATAAATGTTTTTCATGGCGTGGAACTCAGCCACCGATATAACTCATCTCGACTTTGCGTTTGGTGCCGCTGGGCGTTGAGTGGTCGCCCGTGAGGGGCTCTGAAACGCGCTGCTCAGAGTATCTGTCATCTCTTTGCGCCCAAATGGCGGCAATGGCTTGGGTCAAAGCCTTGGGGTCTGTTGCACTTCGGATCAAAGGTTTGAGGTCGTAGCCTTGGGTGGCAAACAAACACAAATAAAGCTGACCTTCCGTGGTTAAGCGTGCGCGATTGCAATCGCTGCAAAAAGCCTTGGTGACACTGCTGATGAAACCAATTTCACCCAAGCCTTCTTGGTGCTTGCCGTGTTCATTCACATAGCCCCAGCGCTCGGCTGTTTCGCCGGGCTGGCTGGCTTCAAGCGGAATGAGTGACATTTCGGCTTGCAAAACTTTGAGGATGTCGGAGCTCGGCATGACCTCGTTCATTCGCCATCCATTGGTTGCACCCACATCCATGTATTCAATGAATCGAAGTGCAATGCCTTTGCCCTTGAAATACCGCGCCATGGGCAATATTTCTTGCTCGTTGGTGCCCCGCTTGACCACCATGTTGACTTTGATAGGGCCAAGCCCGGCTGCTTTGGCGGCTTCAATGCCTTCAAGCACATCACTGACTGGAAAGTCAACGTCGTTCATGCGTTTGAAAACCGCGTCGTCGAGGCCGTCTAAGCTTATTGTGACCCGGTTCAGGCCGGCACTCTTGAGTGCTTGCGCTTTGCGAGCCAGCAAAGAGCCATTGGTGGTGAGCGTGATATCAAGAGGATGGCCTTCCAAGGTTTTCAAGGCAGCTAACTGCTCAATCAAAATTTCCAGATTTTTTCGCAGCAGGGGTTCACCACCCGTGAGTCGAATCTTTTCAACGCCCAGTTCAATGAAGCTCTGCGCTGTGCGTGTGATTTCCTCAAAACTGAGCAAGGCACTGTGCGGCAAATACACGTAGTCGTTGTTGAAAATTTCCTTGGGCATGCAATAACTGCATCGGAAATTGCACCGGTCCGTGACGCTAATTCGCAAATCTCGCAAGGGCCGTTTTCTTTGATCCCGAAGGGCTTGCCCTGATTGCCAAGCGTCAGCAGGCAAGATTTCTGGAACAGGCAAATTTCCAAGGGGCTGACTGATGATGGGAATGACGCGTTCAGACACAAGGAGCCCCGGCTACCGAATGGTTGTGAATCAAGTTGAGTTGCATGCCTGTATTTTGCGCGTAAAAAAGCCCGATCATGATGCCATGAGCGGGCTTTGTGTCGGACTTTGTGTCGGACTTTGTGTCGGACTTAGCGTCAGACTTAGTTTAGCCGTGGAATTGCATCATCAAAGGCACAATGAGCAGGGCCACAATGTTGATGATCTTGATCAACGGGTTGATGGCAGGACCTGCCGTATCTTTGTAAGGGTCACCCACGGTGTCGCCGGTAACAGCGGCTTTGTGAGCCTCAGAACCTTTGCCGCCGTGATGGCCGTCTTCAATGTACTTCTTGGCGTTGTCCCAAGCACCGCCGCCGGTACACATGGAAATGGCCACAAACAAGCCCGTCACAATGGTGCCCATAAGCAAGCCGCCCAAGGCTTTGGGGCCCAGAACCAAGCCCACCACCACAGGTACTACCACGGGCAGCAAGCTGGGAATGACCATTTCTTTGATGGCAGCCGTGGTTAGCATGTCAACAGCGCGGCCGTATTCTGGCTTGGCAGTACCTTCCATGATGCCCTTGATTTCGCTGAACTGACGGCGAACTTCAACCACCACCGCACCCGCTGCGCGGCCCACAGCCTCCATGGCCATGGCGCCAAACAAGTAAGGGATGAGGCCGCCAATGAACAAGCCCACAATGACCATGGGGTCGGACAAGTCAAAGGAAATGGCCTTGCCATAGGTTTCAAGTTTGTGGGTGTAGTCGGCAAACAAAACCAAGGAAGCCAAACCTGCAGAGCCAATGGCATAGCCTTTGGTCACGGCTTTGGTGGTATTGCCCACAGCATCTAGGGGGTCTGTAATGTCGCGCACGCTGCTAGGCAGTTCGGCCATTTCGGCAATACCACCGGCGTTGTCGGTAATGGGGCCGTAAGCGTCCAGAGCCACCACAATGCCGGCCATGGACAGCATGGACATGGCCGCCACGGCAATGCCGTACAAACCAGCCAAGTTGTAGGAAGCCAAAATAGCCATACACACAAAAATCACGGGCCAGGCTGTGGAGCGCATTGAAACGCCCAAGCCAGCAATGATGTTGGTGCCATGACCCGTAGTGGAAGCCTGTGCAATGTGTTGAACAGGGCTGTACTGGGTGCCGGTGTAAAACTCTGTGATCCACACCAAGGCGGCCGTCAAAATTAAGCCAACGGCGCAAGCACCGAACAGCTTCATTTGGCTACCGCTGGCCGTGATGGCATTGTCCGGCATGATCCAAATGGTGACGAAGTAAAAAGCGATGAGTGACAAAACACCTGCAATGGCCAAACCTTTGTACAAGGCGGGCATCACGTTGGTCATGCCAGGTGAGGCTTTGACAAAGAAGCAACCAATGATGGAAGCAATGATGGAGACAGCGCCCAAAGCAAGGGGGTACATCACGGCATTGCCAGGTGCGCCAGCGATAAGCAGCGAGCCCAACACCATGGTGGCAATCAAGGTGACCGCATAAGTTTCAAACAAGTCGGCCGCCATACCTGCGCAGTCTCCCACGTTATCGCCAACGTTGTCGGCAATCACGGCGGGGTTGCGAGGGTCATCCTCAGGAATGCCGGCTTCTACCTTACCGACCAGGTCGGCGCCCACGTCAGCACCTTTGGTAAAGATGCCACCGCCCAATCGAGCGAAGATGGAAATGAGGGAAGAACCAAAGGCAAAGCCAATGAGGGGGTTCAAGATGACAGACAACTTCACGTCTGGGGTGTGGTTGCCATTGCCGGCCAAGAACCAGTAAAAGCCTGTAACGCCCAGCAGACCTAAGCCTACGACCAGCATGCCTGTAATGGCACCGCCGCGGAATGCAACGTCAAGGGCAGGGCCGATGCCTTTTGTGGCCGCTTGCGCGGTGCGCACATTGGCTCGAACAGAGATGTTCATGCCAATGAAACCACAGGCACCCGAAAGAACGGCGCCAATGACGAAGCCGATGGCGGTCATGCTGTCAAGGAACACACCCATGAGGATGGCCAAGACGACGCCCACGATGGCAATGGTTTTATATTGTCTGGCCAGATAAGCCGCTGCACCTGCTTGAATGGCGGCTGCAATTTCTTGCATCCGGGCATTGCCAGGGTCTTGGGCCAAAATCCAACCGCGAGCCCAAACGCCATAAATCACGGCGATCAGTCCACAAACTAGCGCCAAAATCAACGCTGAATTGCCTGTCATATATCAATCTCCTTAGTTTTTACAGCTAGAAGGAGGTGCAACGCAATGGGAGCACCTCCCTGCGTTGCTTCCTCGCTCCCACTAGGAGTCGATTGGCCAACTAAAGCATTAAAAGGGCAATATTCAGAAGAAGCAAGCCCTGTGAAAGTAAAATCGGGGTTAATCCTAAGCTTCTTAGGTTTACTTCAACTTTTTATATTTCTTAAAAATGTCCCTAGACAACGTTACCCCTGGCAGCAAAGTTCCTGAACAATTCAACGTCATCATCGAAATCCCGATGAATGCCGACCCTGTGAAATACGAAGTAGACAAGGCCACTGGTGCCATTTTTGTCGACCGTTTCATGAGCACCTCCATGCATTACCCCACCAACTATGGCTATGTGCCTAAAACCATCAGCGGTGATGGTGATCCTGTTGACGTGTTGGTCATTACCCCAGTGCCGCTCATTCCAGGCGTTGTCGTACCCTGCCGTGCCATTGGCATTTTGAAAATGGAAGACGAAGCGGGCGAAGACGGCAAAGTTTTGGCCGTGCCCACAGACAAAATTTTGTCCATTTACACCCAATTTGCGTTTGAAAACCATTGCCCACTTCTTTGAGCACTACAAAGATTTGGAAGTAGGCAAGTGGGTCAAAATTATTGGTTGGGAAGGCCCAGAATCCGCCAAGAAAGAAATCTTGGATGGCATTGCCAACTACCAAAAAGAAAACGCCTAAAAAACCGAAAAGCCAATCACTTCGCCTTCAGAGGTGATCGGGCTTCCAAGTTCTCCAAGTAGGCCGCCACGCCGTGGCCTTCTTTTTCTAAATACTTCTCGACCGCATCTGCAAAACCCGGATGCGCGAGCCAATGTGCGCTGTTGGCCTTGACGGGTAGGAGGGCCCGGGCCATTTTGTGCTCACCTTGAGCGCCCCCTTCAAAGCGCACTACGCCTTTGCGGATGCACCACTCAATGGGCTGGTAATAGCAAGCCTCAAAATGCAGGCAATCGACTCGCTCTAAAGCGCCCCAATAACGCCCATAGGCCACCTGGTTGGCCAGCCCAATCAGGCTGCAAGCCATGCGTTGTCCGTCTTTTTCAGCAATGAACAGCACCCAGTTCTCTGCCATGTGGTCTTGCATGCGTTGAAAAAAATCTCGGCTGAGATAGGGAGCATTGCCATGTTCAAAATAGGTTTGTGAATAGCATTTGTAGAAAAAGTCCCAATCGGTGCTCCGAATTTGCGCGCCTTCTAAAGCCCTGAAAGTCACGCCTGCCTCGCTCACCTTTCTTCTCTCTTGCTTGATTTTTTTGCGTTTTTCCTGGTTCATGGCGCTCAGGAAATGCTCAAAGTCTGAGTATGAATCGTTGTGCCAATGAAACTGCACCGTGTGCCGACTAAGCCAGCCTGCTGCTTCGGTTGCCTTCACTTCTTCGTTCGACAAAAACAGCACATGCAATGAGGACCAGTCTTCTTGCTGGGCCAGCTCAACCATGGCCTCCAAAAGGGCAAATTGGCTGGCAGGAGAGTCCGCCAATAAGCGTGAGCCTGGCACGGGGGTGAACGGCACAGCGGCAACGGCCTTGGGGTAGTAGTTCAAGCCGTGCCTTTGGTAGGCGTCTGCCCAGGCCCAATCGAATACATATTCCCCGTATGAATGAGGCTTGATGTAAAGGGCTGCAGCGCCAGCCAAGCCACTACTGTCCTTATCTGTGCTGTCAAGCCCTGAATGTCGCAGGGTGAGTAGGCGAAGTTTCCAGCCCGATTTGACGGAGGCTGAACCACTGTCTTCCATGGCGCTCAGGTAAGCATGGGACATGAAAGGGGTCGGTTCGGTTTGTCGACCCAACAAAGAATCCCAGTCCTGAGCAGAAACATCGTGCATCGAACTGAGCACCTCAATGACATAATTGTTGGAATTGAATTCCTTCACCTGTATGACCCTTCAACTTTGTATTGCCCAACTCAACTTCGTCGTCGGCGACATGCCGGGCAACGCTCGCAAAATCATCGACGCTGCTCGCACGGCATACAGCCAAGGCGCAAGACTGGTCTTAACCCCCGAGTTGGCCATCTGCGGCTATGCGGCCGAAGACCTCTTGCTTCGGCCAGCGTTTATCGATGCCTGCGATGATGCCCTGAAAACAGTGGCCCGCGAGTTGGCTGGGTTAAAAGGTTTGCATGTGGTGGTGGGACATCCTGAAGGCGGTGGCATTCAAAGCCGAAGTGTGTCCGTGACCCAACGCTTTAACCGAGCCAGTGTTTTGAGCGAAGGCCAGGTCGTGGCCTCTTACGCCAAGCAAGAATTGCCCAATTACCAAGTTTTTGACGAGCGGCGTTATTTCACCCCTGGCAGCGAGCCTTGTGTTTTTGAGGTGGCAGGCATCAAGATGGGATTGCTCATTTGTGAAGACGCTTGGTTTGAGAGGCCTGCCCAAAAAGCACGGGAGGCGGGTGCTCAGTTGTTGCTTGTCTTGAATGCTTCCCCCTTTCATGTGGGCAAAGGACTTGAGCGCGAAGTTCAAATGGGGCAACGCGTTCAAGAGTGCGGCCTGCCATTGGTTTACGCGCATTTGGTCGGCGGTCAAGACGAAGTTATCTTTGAAGGCCGAACGTTCGCGTTGAACGACCAAGCCGAAGTTGTTGCGCGCGCACCTGCATTTCAAGAGTGTTTGCCAATGATCTCCGTAGACTCGATAGCAGGTGAGAAGAGATTGACTATTTCTGGCGCTATTGCGACTGGCGGTGGTTCTTGGCAAGAAGACCTTTGGCACGCATTGGTCTTGGGTATTCGAGATTATTTAGGCAAGAACGGATTTCCGGGTGCTATTTTGGGTCTGTCCGGCGGAATCGACTCTGCTTTGGTCTTGGCCTTGGCCGTCGATGCCCTGGGAGCAGACAAAATTCATGCGGTCATGATGCCATCTCCCTACACCGCAGACATCAGCTGGATCGATTCGCGCGACATGGTCAAGCGCCTTGGCGTTCGATATGACGAAATTGCCATTGCCCCTTTGTTTGAAGGTTTCAAATTGGCCTTGTCAGATCAATTCAAAGGCTTGGCAGAAGACACCACAGAAGAAAATATTCAGGCACGTGTACGCGGTACCTTGCTCATGGCCATGTCCAACAAAACGGGCGCCATTGTGCTCACCACGGGCAATAAAAGCGAAATGGCCACGGGCTACTGCACGCTGTATGGCGACATGGCGGGTGGCTTTGCAGTGATCAAAGATGTGGTCAAAACACAAGTGTTTCAATTGGCTGAATGGCGCAATTACCATGACCCTTACGGTACGGGAAAAAATCCCATTCCCGAAAGAATTATCACGCGGCCGCCAAGTGCAGAATTGCGCGCCGATCAAAAAGACCAAGACAGCCTGCCACCCTATGAAGTTCTAGATGCCATCGTTCAAAGGTACATGGAAAACGATGAGGGCATCCAAGCCTTGGTGGCCGATGGCTTTGATCGGGCAGACGTTGAGAAAGTCACCCGGCTCATTAAACTCAACGAGTACAAACGCCGACAATCTCCTGTGGGAATTCGTGTCACACATCGCAGTTTTGGCAAGGATTGGCGTTATCCTATTACCAATCGATTTCGAGCTTAACTTTTCCCCGACTGGACTTTACTCATGAAACAAATTACAGCCATCATCAAACCATTCAAACTCGAAGAAGTGCGTGAGGCACTTGCTGAATGCGGCGTGACTGGACTCACTGTCACGGAAGTCAAGGGGTTCGGTCGTCAGAAGGGTCACACAGAGCTGTATCGGGGCGCCGAATATGTGGTCGACTTTTTGCCCAAGGTGAAAGTTGAAGTGGCCGTGAAGGACGGAGACGTTGAACGCTGTGTAGACGCCATTGTCAAAGCCGCGCGCACAGGCAAAATCGGCGATGGCAAGATTTTTGTCACTTCCGTTGAGAAGGTTATTCGCATTCGCACTGGCGAGTTGGACGACGACGCTGTCTAAGCCTTAAATGGACTGACTCAGGAAAGGCGTGGGCAGTCCTGCTGCTTGAATTAAGCTTGGTAGGAGTTGTTTGGCATCGGTGTCGGATTGAATCAAATCCATTTGCCAAGTGTCCATGAAACGATGCTTCACAACGTTGTTGAGAAACAGCAACATCGGA
>JAPLPO010000168.1 GCA_026400155.1 Burkholderiales bacterium
ACACGGCGAATGGCTTTGGTTTGTCCTTCAAGCATCACAAAAAATCTCCATGGGTTGGTTTTGTCAAACTGGCAAAGCCAGTTTTTCAAACACCTTGTTTGAGCGAGGCTTCAATGAACGCATCCAAGTCGCCGTCCAACACCTTTTGCGTGTTGGACATTTCAACGTTGGTGCGCAAATCTTTAATGCGACTTTGGTCCAGCACATAGCTTCTAATTTGGTGACCCCAACCCACATCGGTTTTGGTGTCTTCTAATTTTTGCTGTGCTTCCATGCGCTTGCGCATTTCAAAGTCGTACAAGCGTGAGCGCAGGCGTTTCCAGGCCACATCACGGTTGCTGTGTTGGCTGCGGCCGTCTTGGCACTGCACCACAATGCCTGTGGGAATGTGTGTCAAGCGCACTGCAGAGTCGGTTTTATTGATGTGCTGTCCACCCGCGCCGCTGGCACGGAAGGTGTCGGTGCGAACGTCGGAAGGATTGATGTCAATTTCAATCGAGTCGTCCACTTCGGGGTACACAAAAATACTGGCAAAGCTGGTGTGACGGCCGCCGGACGAGTCGAAGGGTGACTTGCGCACCAAGCGGTGCACACCGGTTTCGGTGCGAAGCAAGCCAAAAGCGTAATCGCCTTCGAACTTGAGCGTGGCACCTTTGATGCCGGCCACGTCACCCGGTGACTCATCTTCTACCGTGATTTTGAAGCCTTTGCGCTCGGCGTACTTCAAGTACTGGCGCATGAGCATGCTGGCCCAATCGCAAGCTTCAGTTCCGCCCGCGCCAGCTTGAATGTCAACGAAGGCATTGCAAGAGTCGGCTTCGTTGTTGAACATGCGGCGAAACTCTAGCTGCTCTACGATGGCAGACAGCTTATTGGCTTCGACTTCAATGGTGAGCAAGCCGGCTTCATCGCCTTCCTCTTTGCTCATGTCAAATAACTCGCCGTTGTCTGAGAGCTCAGAGGTGAGGGTGTTGAGTGTGACCACCACACCGTCCAGGGCTTTTTTCTCTTTGCCCAACTCTTGGGCTTTTTTGGGGTCGTTCCAGACCGTAGGATCTTCGAGCGATGCGTTAACGGTTCTTAGGCGTTCTGATTTGGCATCGTAGTCAAAGATACCTCCGTAAATCTTCGGTGCGGGTGGCCAAGTCGGCCAATTTCGCGCCAATTTGATTGATGTGTTCTGCTTCCATGAGGGGGTGTGTCCGAATCTGATAAAGATGGGATTTTCTCATGCTTAGGGGCCACTTGCGAACCTCCTCAGACCAAAAAGTCTTCCAGCAGCTTGGCCAGGGCCTCCGCTTGGTCATGGTGCAGCATGTGACCGGCCTCTTGGAGCGTGGCTATCTTCAAATTCTCGACCGATTTCAGTCGTTCGTGAAACTCTTCGAGGCTGAATTTCCCTTTCCACCACTGCGACAAAGAGTCATCGGATGCTTCAACCATCAAGCACGGGGCTTTGATTCTTTTGTAAATTTCCAGAACCTCATCGACCCGGTACAGGTAGGGGTTGACCACTTTGTGGGCGGCATCGCCCAAAATCTGCCATTGGCCTTGAGCGTCTGGCTTGGCCCAGTGCAAAGCCAGCCAGTCGGCCTTGTCCTTTGACAGGCGCTGGTTGGTTTTCATCAGCCGTTGAGCAACTGCAGCAGCGTCGGGGTAGGCTTTGAGGTTCAATTCCCCTTTTTCAAAGGCTTGCAACTCGTCAAGCCATTGGCCCAAACGGCCTGGGGCTTGGGAGGGGCGCGTGCTTGCCATGCCAAAACCCTCCAAATTGACCAAGCGCCGAATGCGATCGGGCCGAGCCCCTGCATACATCATGACCACATTGCCCCCCATGCTGTGGCCGACCAAGTCGATGCTTTGAGAGGGGCAAAGCTGGCGCAGAAGCGCATCCAAGTCGCCCAAGTAGTCGGGTAGCCAGTAGCAGTCTGTGGCGGGTCCTTCGGTAAGGCCATAGCCGCGCCAGTCGGCTGCCAAAATACGGCGTTGCTGCAAAAATGAGGGGGTTAGAGCGTCAACCATGAATTGCCAAGACGCGGCCACGTCCATCCAGCCATGCGCCAGGACCAATGGCGGTAATTCGGATTTTGGATTGCCCCATTCTCTAACGTGGTATTGGTGACCACGCAAGGAGACGAAATGGCTAGTAGAGTGCTGTTGAACTTGGTACATACTTCGAGATCATAAGGAGACAGGGAATGCGTGTCAGTCACCCGAACGACGCTTACGAAGCCGTGCACCGCCAATTTGGCTGGCATGTGCCTGCGCATTTCAACATTGCAGAAGTCTGCTGCAGCCGTTGGGCGCGCTCTGAGCGGCATCAAAATGCCACCGCCATTGTGGCGCATCATCCAAGCCCTCAAGCCAGTCAGTCGTGGACCTTTCAAGATTTACAAAGCGCGGCCAACCAATTGAGCCATGAGCTTCAAAAACGAGGCGTTAAAAAAGGCGATCGGGTGGCCATTGTCATGCCGCAAAGATTTGAAACCGCCGTGTCTTACATCGCTGTCTTGCAAATGGGCGCGGTGGCCATGCCTTTGTCGATGCTTTTTGGACCCGATGCTTTGGCCTTCAGAGTGAACGACAGTGGTGCCAGTATGGCCCTTTGTGATGAAGCTTCAGCGCCTGTGTTGTCTGAATTGCGCAAAGATTGCCAGGTTTTACAAACGGTGTGCCAAGTGCCTGAATTTCTGTCGCTTGTCACCACAGAAAACAAATTGACGCCCAAGTTCAAGGCTGAAATAACACTCGCTGAAGACCCTGCTGTTTTGATTTACACCAGTGGTACCACCGGCAATCCCAAGGGCGCATTGATTCCTCACCGCGCCATGATTGGCAACCTCACTGGGTTCTTGTGCAGTCAAAATTGGTTTGGCTTTGAGCCCCTGAAAACCAAGCCAACTTCCAAGTTGGCAAGCCGCCAGTTGCCTTTGGGATCGGATGCCATTTTTTGGTCACCTGCC
>JAPLPO010000080.1 GCA_026400155.1 Burkholderiales bacterium
ATCAAGCCAGATTTGTCTAAAAGCTATCCCGCCAAGCCCACCCGTGAAGTGCCGCAACCTGGCCAAGCTTTGGTAGATCCTGCGCTGCTCGAGGTGTTGAATTTGCAAATGGGTGATGCGCTATGGCTTGGCGACAAGTCGTTTCAAATTGCGGCCCTCATTGACCGAGAGCCAGACCGCGGTGCGGGCTTCATGAACTTTGCACCCAGGGTCATGATTCACCAATCTGATGTGATGGCCACAGGCTTGATTCAGCCGGCCAGTCGCTTGTCTTATCGCATGGCGGTGGCGGGCGAAGCATCGCAAACCAATGTGCAACAATTTTTAAAGTGGGCCCGCGATGAAGTGGCCAAGCCTGAGGTGCGGGGTATTCAAGTTGAGTCGATGGAGAGTGGTCGCCCTGAAATGCGCCAAACCTTAGACCGTGCCGAAAAGTTTTTGAATTTGGTGGCTTTGCTTGCAGCGCTTTTGTGCGCTGTGGCGGTGGCATTGGCAGCAAGAACCTTCGCCAGCAAACACCTTGATGGCTGTGCCTTGTTAAGAGTGCTGGGGCAGAGCCAAAAAACACTGTCTGTGGCCTATGCCTTTGAATTCATCACAGCAGGTTGGGTGGCCAGCTTGTTGGGGGTGATCATGGGATATGGCATTCACCATGCATTTATTTGGTTGTTGGCTGGCTTGGTGGATGTTCAATTGCCTCCGAGCTCTGGCGAACCCGCCCTGTTGGGCATGGGCATGGGTCTCACCTTGTTATTGGCCTTTGGCTTGCCGCCCGTTTTGCAACTGGCCAAGGTGCCTGCAATGCGCGTCATACGCCGCGACATGGGTGGCTTGCAAGCGGCGTCGGTGGGTGTTTTGCTCACTGGTTTGCTGGGCTTTGCGGGTGCATTGATGTGGGCCAGTCGAGATGTCAAATTGGGGTTGATGACGGTGGTTGGTTTTGCAGTGGCCACCCTCTTGTTTGCAGGCGCCACTTGGTTGGCTTTGAAAGTGTTGCGCAAGTGGGTACCCAGTGATACCACGCCGCGTTGGTTGCTGTTGGCCACGCGGCAGGTCATGGCGCGGCCGGTTTATGCCGTGGTGCAGGTCAGTGCTTTGTCGGTGGGCTTGTTGGCCTTGGTCTTGTTGGTGTTGCTCAGAACCGATTTGATCAGCAGTTGGCGCAAGGCCACGCCAGTCAACGCGCCCGATCGATTTGTGATCAATGTTCAGCCCGATCAAACGCAAGCGTTTCAAGACAAATTGAGCCAAGTGGGGGTGAAAGATTACGATTGGTATCCCATGATTCGAGGTCGCTTGGTGGCAGTTAACGGCCGTGAAACCAGTCCGCAAGATTACACTGACGAGCGCGCCAAACGCTTGGTCGATCGCGAATTCAATTTGTCGGCCAGTGCAGCCCAGCCTGAGCACAATGCAGTGGTGAAGGGGCAATGGCAGGAGGGCGAAAAAGACGCGGTGAGCGTTGAAGTCGGCATTGCCAAAACTCTGGGTTTGAACATGGGCGATCGCTTGCGATTTGATGTGGGGGGTGTGATTTCAGAAGGACGCATTACCTCCCTGCGCAAAGTCGATTGGGGTTCTATGCGTGCCAACTTCTTTGTGATTTACCCCGTCGACAATTTGCCCGAAGTGCCATTGAGCTACATGGCTGCTTTCAAAACACCGGATGTACCAGCCTTTGAGCGCAATTTGTTGCAGCAGTTCCCCAACGTCACCAGCGTTGACTTGCGGGCATCCCTGATGCAAGTGCAAAAAGTTTTAGATCAGGTCATTCGCGCGGTGGAATTCTTGTTTGCCTTCACGCTCATGGCAGGCTTGTTGGTGCTCACAGCTGCTGTGACTTCTACCCGCGAAGAACGCAAACGCGAATTTGCCATCATGCGCGCCTTAGGCGCTACGGGTCGTCTGCTTAGCCAAGTGCAAACAGCCGAGCTAATGGGTGTTGGTTTGATGGCTGGCTTCTTGGCCAGCTTGGTGGCCGAGTTGGTGGGCTGGGGCTTGGCCCGCTTTGTCTTTGAATTTGAATGGACGGCATCACTTTGGGTGCCCGTTGCAGGCGCACTCACGGGCGCTGTGTTGGCTTGGATAGCGGGTTGGTGGGGCCTGGCCGAAGTGCTGAGGCAGCCAGTGTCGCAAACTTTGCGTCAGGCGTCTGAGTAAATCAAGAAGGTGTGAGCAACACCACCAATGCACCAGCGCCACCTTCAGCGGGTTTGGCCTGAACAAAAGCCATCACCTGATTTTTTTGCACCAGCCAGCTGTGCACTTTGGATTTGAGTACTGGCGTTTTACCTGGTGAACCCAAACCTTTGCCATGCACCACCCGCACACACCGGATACCGTGCTTGTGTGCATCGCGAATGAAGGTGGTGAGGGCCAAGCGGGCTTCATCGCTGCGCAGCCCATGTAAATCGATTTCACGCTGAATAGCCCAGTCGCCTTTGCGCAGTTTGCGCGTGACCTCCGGACCCACACTGGGACGCCGAAAGCTCAGTGCTTCGTCGGTGTCTAGCAAGGTGCTCACATCGAACTCATCGCTCAGTGAATCTTGAATGACTTGGGCTTCGTCTTTTTGGCGCTGCGTGGCAACAGGCTGGCGGGGTGGGTGGGGCAGATGCGCTTTGTTGTGGGCTGGCAATGGTGCCACTTTGCCAATAGCGCGCGTAAAGAGATTTTTCTCTGCTTCGGCCTTGCGAAGGGCTGCGACACGCGCAGCCTCTTCAGCAGCTGCTTGGGCCTGCGCCGCCGCAATTTGCTTTTGAACTTGTTTGAGATCTTGAAGCGATTGAAATTTCACCCACGAATGTTGCCACAAGCTGTGTGTGTTTGGCGCTTGGCGCTACAAAACACCTTGCTCAGCCATAGAAAAAGCCTGACCCGGCCCAACGATCACATGGTCTAGCACCCTGACATCGACCATGGCCAAGGCCGCCTTCAAACTTTGCGTGAGGTGCAAATCGGCTGGGCTGGGGTGCACCGAGCCACTGGGATGGTTGTGCGCCAACACCACCGCAGCGCTGTGGTGATGCAAAGCCCGCAACACCACCTCGCGCGGGTACACACTGGTTTGACTCAAGGTGCCGCGAAATAAAATTTCCATGCACAAGAGTTTGTGTTGAGCGTCTAAAAACAGCATGGCAAACACCTCGTGGGTTTTGTGCGCCAAATTGAGTTGCAAGTAAAACTGAACACTGGCAGCGCTTTGCATCACTTCGCGCCTGGAAAGCTGCTGAGCCATGGCCCGCTTGGCCAATTCCATGACAGCCATGAGTTCCGATTGTTTGGCGGGCCCTAAGCCTTTGATGGACTGTTGGTGTGCAGGCGGTGTGAGCAGTAAATTGGCCAGCCCACCGCTGGCCAGCAGCATGTCTTGCGCCAATTGCAGCACATTTCGGCCTGCTCCACCTGTTCGGAGCATCAGCGCCAACAACTCGGTATCGCTTAAAGCGCCGGGTCCGCGGGTGAGTATTTTTTCGCGGGGACGGGTGTCTGGGGGTAATTCTTGGAGCTTCATGGACATTCTGTTCAGATAAATGCCCCAGATTCAGACTTTTTGAGGCGAAAGCCTTAGAAGCTTTTTACAATGGCGCATTGGACTGATGGAGTCTGAACCCAAACCCCTGCCGATGGGGTGGTTTGGATTTTCATTGGCCTGCATTGAATTGCGTTTCGTGAGCCTTTGAGGTCTCATTTTCAAAAATTTTTTATGACCACAGTCCAAGCCGGATCTTTTTTAACGCTGCATTACCGTTTGGCCGGACCTCAGGGCACGCTCATCAACACGTTTGAAGACAAGCCCGCCACGCTGTCTTTGGGCTCTGGCGAATTGTCGCCAGGCATGGAGGCCGCCTTGATCGGTTTGGAGGAGGGTGTTCGCACCACCTTCGAATTGGCTTCAGGCGTGGCGTTTGGCGATCGAAATCCCGACATGCAGCAGTGGGTGGCGCGCAAGTTGTTGGCTCAGTTGGGCGCCGCACAAGAACATTATGTGCCTGGCGATGTGGTGCAATTTCCCACACCCGACGGTCATGGCACCTATGCTGGCGCTGTGATGCAAGTGGCCGAAGATGGCGCAGTGTTGTTCGACTTCAACCATCCATTGGCAGGTCACCCTGTCACGTTTGAAGTGCATGTGATTGGTATTTTGTAAATCCAACCAAGGAAAATGAAAGTGACTATGGGCGTACAAGAAATATTGTTGGCTGAACCGCGCGGCTTTTGTGCAGGCGTCGACCGTGCCATCGACATTGTGGAGGCAGCCATTGCCAAATTTGGTCGGCCTATTTATGTGCGCCATGAAATTGTGCACAACACCTACGTGGTCAACGACCTCAAAACCAAAGGCGCCATCTTCATCGAAGAACTCAGCGACGTACCGCCTGGTGCCACCTTGGTGTTCAGCGCGCATGGTGTCAGCAAGGCCGTGCAGGCTGAAGCTGAAGCGCGCGGCTTCAATATTTTTGATGCCACATGCCCATTGGTCTCCAAAGTGCACGTGGAAGTGGCCAAGCTGCACAAAGAAGGCTATGAGTTCATCATGATTGGGCACAAAGGCCATCCAGAAGTTGAAGGCACCATGGGCCAATTGCCCGACGGCATTCACTTGGTGGAAGATGTGCACGATGTGGTCAATGCCCATCCCAAACAAACCGAACTTTTGGCGGTGGTCACCCAAACCACTTTGAGTGTGGACGATGCTGCCGAAATTTTGCAAGCTGTAAAGCTGCGCTTTCCTAAGGTGCGTGAACCCAAGCAACAAGACATTTGCTACGCCACGCAAAACAGACAAGATGCCGTCAAGCTCATGGCGCCGCAAATTGATGTGTTGGTGGTGGTGGGCAGCCCCACTAGTTCCAACAGCAACCGTCTGCGTGAGTTGGGCAGCCGAATGGGCGCCGACAGCTACATGATTGACAGTGCCGAAGAATTGCAAAATGAATGGTTCATTGGCAAACACCGTGTGGGTCTCACCGCTGGTGCTTCAGCCCCCGAAGTCTTGGTGCAAGATGTGATACACCGCTTGCGTGCCTTGGGCGCTACATCCATTCGCAAATTGGATGGCGTGACAGAAACCATCAAATTCCCTTTGCCCAAGGGCCTCAAATTAAACGATGGCCATTGATTACTTGGCCGTTTCATTTTTACCAACATGCTAGACATTCTCCTGCTCCGAAAAGACCTAGACGCTGCTGTGGCACGTTTGGAAACTCGCAAAAAACCACAAGCTTTCTTGAACGTTGAGAAGTTTCGCGCTTTAGAAACAGAGCGCAAAACTTTGCAAACACGCACCGAAGAACTGCAAAGCCAGCGCAACAGCTTGTCCAAGCAAATTGGCATGCTCAAAGCCAAGGGCGAAAGCACCGACCAAGTGATGGCCGATGTGGCCAGCATCAAAACCGAACTTGACGCATCTGCAGTGCGCTTAGAAGCCCTGCAAGCTGAACTCCAAGACATGCTGTTGGCAGTGCCCAACTTGCCCCACGAAAGTGTGCCTGTGGGCGCCGATGAGCATGGCAACCTAGAAGTGCGCAAATGGAGCGTGGACGGCAAAGGCCCCAAGACCTTTGACTTTGAAGTGCGCGACCACGTCGACATTGGCGAAAAACTCGGCCTCGACTTTGACATTGGCATCAAATTGTCTGGTGCACGTTTCACCTTCATGCGCGGCC
>JAPLPO010000181.1 GCA_026400155.1 Burkholderiales bacterium
GCCATCGAGTCCTTGCTGTGCGCCCGCATTGCAGATGGCCTCATTGGCGACAAGCACAACCCCAACCAAGAACTCATGGCCCAAGGCGTGGCCAATTTTGTCACTCCCTTTTTCGGTGGCATGCCCGCCACAGGCACCATAGCGCGCACGGTGACCAACGTCAAAAGTGGCGGTCGTTCACCCATTGCGGGTATGGTGCACGCCTTGGTTTTGTTGGCGGTGGTGTGGGTGGCAGCGCCATTGGCCAACCACGTGCCTTTGCCAGCATTGGCTGCTATCTTGATGTTTGTAGCTTGGAACATGGGTGAATGGCATGCTTTCAAAGATTTGAATCAGTTCAGATTGCCTTACCGAATTACCTTATTGGCGGTGTTTTTGCTCACCATTGTGGTCGACCTCACAGTGGCCATCGAATTTGGTTTGTTTGCTGCCTGCCTCACCTTCATTTACCGAATTTCCAACCTAAGCCGTGTTGAGCAATTGGGCCCCACGGACAGCCCCTCGCTGCACAACCAACAAGGACAGGTAAGTGCATATCGGTTTTATGGGGCCTTGTTCTTTGGCGCGGTGAAACTGGTGGAAGCCATCGAAGAAAATCTGCCGCAAAAATCAGTGGTGTTGGACCTCAAAAATTTGATTTACATCGATTCTTCTGGCGCAGACGCCTTGTTGGCTCTGGCCAAGATCTGCCAAAAAAAGCAGGTCAGGCTGATCATTTGCGGGCTTCATCACCAACCGCTGGACATTGCTCGCAGAACCGGCTGGCTCAGCGCAATGGGCCAAAATGTTTGGCCAGATTGGCCTTCGGCCCTTGAAGCGGCCCTTGAAGGGGCCCATTTTTCAGAAAAACCCTGACGCAGCAACGCTAAAATAGGCTTCAATTCATTAGAAAGCGCTTTGCCATGTCGCTCCTGCATTTTTTCCGTCGCCCAGACTACCAATCGGACACCACCCAGTTCATCGAAAAGCTCAAGGCAGATCGGCCTCACCTTGACGCAGCGCAAAAAGAAGCTCGAGCTTTGCTGTGGGACGCTTCAGTTGACCGCCATGTCTTGAAGGAATTCAATTCAGGCCGTGTGGCCCAAAAGCCCTACGTCTATCAAACCAAAGGTTGAACCTTTTGGAAAATACCGTCGCTTCACCAGAGCTTCTGCCCGTCGTTGAAAACACGGCAGGTTTGCCCGAGGTCATTGACCATGTGGCCGTGGCTCGTTTGTATGGCGAGCCTTTGTTTTCCATGCCCAACGACCTCTACATCCCACCCGATGCTTTAGAGGTTTTTCTAGAGGCCTTCGAAGGTCCTCTGGACTTGTTGTTGTACTTGATTCGCAAGCAAAATTTCAACATCCTCGATATTCCTATGGCGGCGGTCACGCGCCAGTACCTGAGTTATGTCGATGAAATTCGCGAGCACAACTTGGAGTTGGCCGCAGAGTATTTGCTCATGGCCGCCATGCTGATTGAAATCAAATCACGCATGCTGTTGCCGCCCAAAAAAGTGGCGGAGGGCCAAGAGCCAGAAGACCCCCGTGCCGAATTGGTACGTCGTTTGCTGGAGTACGAGCAAATGAAGATGGCCTCCATGCAATTGGGCAATTTGCCGCAGTATGGTCGCGATTTTTTAAAGGCCCAGGTCTACATTGAGCAAAGTCTGCAACCACGCTTTCCCGATGTGCACTTGGTAGAGCTGCAAGAAGCCTGGCGAGACATTTTGAAACGCGCCAAGCTGGTTCAACACCACAAAATTACCCGCGAAGAGCTCAGTGTGCGCGAGCACATGAGCATTGTTTTGAAGCACCTTCAAGGCCGCAAGTTTGTCGAGTTTGAAAACCTGTTTGATCCCAGCAAAGGCACACCCGTCTTGGTGGTTACCTTCATTGCCTTGCTGGAGTTGGCCAAAGAAACGCTCATTGAAATTACCCAAGCTGAAGCCTTCGCACCCATCTACGTGCGACTGTCATTCACACCCGTCTAATTCCCAAATAGGTCAGTTGGTTTCGCCCTTGGCGTCTCGTCCCATGAGCGCTGCCACGGCTTCAGAGGGTTTTAAGTGGCCGTCTAGCAAAGCCACCACACCCTGAGCAATGGGCATCTCAATGCCCAGCGCCTGTGCCCGCTTGACCACGGTGCGAGCGCTGTAAACACCCTCTGCAACATGGCCCAAGGATTGAACCGCTTGTTGCAAGTCCATGCCCTGCGCCAACAACAGACCCACTTTGCGATTGCGGCTCAAATCGCCTGTGGCCGTGAGCACCAAATCGCCCAAGCCGGACAAGCCCATGAAGGTTTCTGCTTTAGCGCCCAAGGCCATGCCCAGACGTGTCATTTCTGACAAACCTCGGGTAATTAATGCGGCCCGCGCATTCAGACCCAAGTGCAGGCCATCACACAATCCGGTAGCAATGGCCAACACATTCTTCACTGCGCCGCCCACCTCGACGCCCACCATGTCGTCGTTGGCATAGACACGCAAACTGGGGCTGTGAAAAGCCTCTACCAAAATTTGTCGCACCGCGGCATGGGCACTGGCAGCCACCAGAGCGGTGGGTTGACCGCGCGCCACTTCCAATGCAAAGCTGGGCCCACTCAATGCGCCCGACATCAAATGGGGCGCAACTTGCTGGCAAACCTCGTGCGGCATGGCACCCGATTCAATGAGAGGCGAAGCCGCTTCAAACCCTTTGCAAAGCCACGCCACAGGCACTTGCACATTTTGCAATGTTTGCAACATGCTGCGCAGGGCCGACATGGGTGTGCCAATCACAATCAGGTCGTGGGCAGCAGCCCATGCGGCCAATTCAGAAACATCTGAACTGGTGCATTGCAAGGCTTTGGGGAATTCAATCTCAGGCAAATAACGCTGGTTGCGGCCATGCAATTGCATCTCTTTGGCAGCCACAGGGTCACGCGTCCACAGTTGAACCTGGTGGCCTGCCGCATGCCGACTGGCGCTGACGGCCAGCGCTGTACCCCAAGCACCTGCCCCGATGACCGCGATCTTCAGGCTCAAGTTGGGGGCCTCGAAGTCAATTACTGGACTTGCGGTGCTGCCGCTTTTTCTAACGCTTCAGCTTGTTGCTGCTCGTACATGGCTTGGAAGTTGATCTCGGCCAAGTGCACAGGTGGGAAGCCAGCACGTGTGACCATGTCGGCCACGTTGCCACGCAAGTAAGGGTAAATAATTTGGGGGCAAGCGATGCCCATGACGGAGCCCATTTGGTCTTCGGGCAAATTGCGAATTTCAAAAATACCGGCTTGCTTGCACTCTACCAAGAACACGGTTTTGTCTTCAATTTTGGTGTGCACTGTGGCAGTGACGCAAACTTCAAAAACACCGTCTGCAGCTTGGTTGGCCTCAACACCCAACTGAATATCGACTGAGGGTTGTTGTTGCTCAAGCAATATGGCAGGTGAGTTGGGTTGCTCCAAAGACGCTTCTTTCAAATAAACGCGCTGGATTTGGAACACAGGGGTGCTTGCTTCTGACATAAAAACTCTTGGTTAAAAGTGACTTTCCCTTCGGCCGCTTGAAAAGCCCCTGCCGAGAGATTGCAAGCATTATGACCGATACGGAAAGGGGCCAAAAATGCTTGAACTGAAGAATTTAACTGGCTTGCAGGAGCGGCATCAAGCCGCCTTTGGCGTCGAGGGCCATTAAATCGTCACAGCCCCCAACGTGGGTCTCGCCAATGAAAATTTGTGGCACCGTTCTGCGCCCCGTGATGCTCATCATGTGCTGGCGAACTTCAGGCTGGGTGTCAATCCTGATTTCCTCAATGTCGGTCACGCCCTTGGCCTTCAAAATTTGTTTGGCTCTAACGCAATAAGGGCAGACAGCAGTGGTGTACATCTTCACGTGGGGCATGACTTCTCCAATTCAATACTCACAAACAAGCAATGTTTTTTCAGATTCGATCAGGCTTTTTCGACAGGCAAACTGGCTTCGCGCCAAGCTTTCAAGCCACCCGACAAAGCCTGTGCGCGTTCGTAGCCCAATTTTTTTGCCTGCGAGGCAGCACGGCTGGCGCGGCCGCCCACTTGGCAAACCAAGATGACTGGCAAACTCTTGTTTTTGACCAACAGGGGCAATTGACTCTCCAGTTGACCCAATGGGATGTTCTTGGAACCCATCGCATGTCCTTGCGCATATTCAGCGGGCTCACAGACATCAATCAAAACCGCTTTTTCGCGGTTAATAAGCAAAACAGCCTCTGTGGGCTCGACCCCGCCAGCGGCACCTTTGGTGATGGTTGGCAAAAACAAAGCCAAGGCAGAAGCCGCTGCGACGGCGACCAACATCCAGTTTTCAATCAAAAAATTCACAAAAAACCCTTAAAAAGTTCATTTGCAGTCTAATTCAATCAGACATGCCAGATTCGAATTCTAAAATGCTGGGCGTGATCCCGCATTTCTTTCTTGATAAATCCTTTGACCATGTACAAATTCGTTCTTATTCGCCACGGTGAGTCCACTTGGAATTTAGAAAATCGCTTCACCGGCTGGACTGACGTTGACCTCACGCCCACGGGCATTGAGCAAGCTCAAACAGCTGGCCGCTTGCTCAAAGCTGCGGGCTACGAGTTTGACTTAGCTTACACCAGCGTCCTGAAACGTGCCATTCACACCTTGTGGCACACCTTGGATGCCATGGACCGCCAATGGCTGCCTGTGCACCACAGTTGGCGCCTGAACGAGCGTCACTATGGTGCCCTTCAAGGACTGAACAAAGCTGAGACCGCTAAAAAGTTTGGCGATGAGCAAGTTTTGGTTTGGCGCCGCAGCTACGACACACCGCCACCCGCCCTTGAAGCCTCCGACCCCCGTTGTGAGCGATCTGATCTGCGCTATGCCAAGCTCAAGGCTCAAGACATCCCGCTTACAGAGTGCTTGAAAGATACTGTGGAGCGTGTCATGCCTTTTTGGAGCGAGTCCATGGGCATGGCAATTCCATCCGGGCCTTGATCAAGTACTTGGACCATATTTCCGATGCCGACATCGTGAACTTGAACATTCCCAATGGCATCCCCTTGGTGTATGAACTGGACGCCAACTTGAAACCCATTCGGCACTACTACCTGGGTGATGCAGAAGCAGCGGCGAAGGCTGCGGCCGCAGTGGCCAGTCAAGGCAAAGCTTAATTTACCCAAGCCGACATCACCCGACTTGCACAAAGAAGACTGGCAGGGTGTATATTGATTCAAAAGGAGACCTAAGGGGTCAAGCACATGGGACAAAAATTGAAAATCGCAGGTTGGCTCAGCATTGGCGCTTTAGCGGGCGCGCTCACCACCATTTCGCTTCAAACCACGGCGCGAGGTGCCTTTGCGCCCTTGCCGCTTGAAGAACTCCAACAATTGGCTGCCGTGTTTGGCATGGTCAAAAGCGACTATGTCGAAACAGTCGACGAGAAAAAGCTCATCACCGAAGCCATTTCTGGCATGGTCTCCAGCCTCGACCCACACTCCCAATACTTCGACAAGAAAAGCTTCAAAGAATTCAGCGAAGGCACCTCAGGGCGCTTTGTGGGTGTCGGCATTGAGATCACTCAAGAAGAAGGCGTGGTCAAAGTGGTCTCCCCCATTGAAGGCTCGCCCGCCGACCGTGCTGGCTTGAAAACCAACGACCTCATTACCAAAATTGACGAGACCATTGTCAAAGGTTTGTCCATGAACGATGCGGTCAAACGCATGCGAGGTGAGCCCAACACCAAAGTGGTCCTCACCATCTTCCGCAAAGACGAAAGCCGTACGTTCACAGTCACCATTGTTCGTGAAGAAATCAAAACCCAATCGGTCAAAGCCAGATTGGTTCAGCCAGGCTATGGCTGGATTCGGGTTTCTCAGTTTCAAGAAAGAACGGTGGAAGATTTCTCCAAGAAACTCGAAGACATGTTGAAGCAAGACCCCAAGCTCCAAGGCTTGGTGCTTGATTTGCGCAACGACCCCGGTGGTCTTTTGGATGCCGCAGTGGCCTTGTCTGCCGCTTTCTTGCCTGAAAACGTCACCGTGGTTTCCACCAACGGCCAATTGGCAGAAAGTAAATTTGTGTACAAAGCAGCGCCCCAATTTTGGCGCCGCAACGCAGACAACGACCCCATACAACGCCTCACCCAAAACACACAGGGCAAATTGAAAAAAATTCCTTTGGTGGTCTTGGTCAATGAAGGCTCTGCCTCCGCCAGTGA
Source organism: Burkholderiales bacterium (assembly GCA_026400155.1). Lineage (GTDB taxonomy): Bacteria > Pseudomonadota > Gammaproteobacteria > Burkholderiales > Burkholderiaceae_C > Limnohabitans_A. Next base: position 6,185 of record JAPLPO010000181.1, read on the forward strand.
AATTGTGGCTGGCGCACTTCAAGATCACAAGCGTGCCACCATCATGGGCAGTCAAACATTTGGCAAAGGCTCCGTTCAAACGGTGCGCCAACTGGGCCCCGATACCGCTTTGAAGCTCACCACGGCCCGCTACTACACCCCCAACGGCCAATCGATTCAAGCCAAGGGCATCCTGCCAGATGTCTTGTTGGATGAAACTGAAAACGGCAATGTATTTGCCGCTTTGCGCACGCGCGAGGCCGATTTAGAAAAGCACCTTGGCAATGGCCAAGAAGCCGAGAAGAAAAATGAAGAACGCCAAAAAGCCAGGGAAGCAGCACTCAAAAAATTAGAAGAAGATGCCAAAAAACCTGAGTCAGAAAGACGTCCGCCTGAATTTGGATCTGACAAAGACTTCCAACTCATCCAAGCCCTCAATCAACTCAAAGGCTTGCCCGTCAAGGCCAGTGCCACTTTGGCTGAGCGCAAAGTAGAGAAAAAAGACAAGTAATCGCCCATGAGGGACGACCAGCTGCTGCGCTACTCGCGCCACATTCTTTTAGATGAATGGGGCGTGGAAGGTCAGGAGAAGGTCTCTCAATCTCACGCGCTCATCATTGGCGCAGGCGGCCTAGGCTCACCTGCCGCACTTTACTTGGCCAGCGCGGGCGTGGGTCACATCAGCTTGGTCGATCACGATCATGTCGATGTCACCAACCTTCAACGCCAAATTGCGCATGCGCAAAACCGTGTGGGGCAAGCCAAAGTGGCATCTCTTCAAACGGCCATGTTGGCCATCAATCCAGATGTGCGTGTAAGCTGCCATGCCCAAAAAGCAGATGCAGCCTTGCTTGCCCAATGCGTGCCCACGGCCGATGTGGTGTTGGACTGCACCGACAATTTTGAAACACGACAACTTATCAATCAAGCCTGTGCCCAATTTGCCAAGCCCTTGGTTTCGGGCGCAGCTTTGCGCCTAGACGGTCAGGTGGCGGTGTACGACACACGCCAAGCGCACTCACCTTGCTACGCCTGCGTCTTCCCGCCCAGTCAAAGTTTTGAAGAAACTCGCTGCGCCACCATGGGCGTCTTGGCACCCTTGGTGGGGGTGATTGGTAGCCTGCAAGCCGCCGAAGCGCTGAAAATCTTGAGCGGCATGGGCAGCAGCCTTCAAGGCAAGCTCATGATGTTCAATGCCAAGCACATGGAATGGCAAACCATGAACACGGCCCGAAATTTAAATTGCCCAGTGTGTCGCCCGTATCGCCATCAAGCGATGAATTGAATCTCTTTTCAGAGCCCACTGAACGACGCATTGCAACATGAACTCCTTCAAGGCTTTGTTTCCGTTCCTCCAATGGCCGCGCTTAACGCCTGCGCTTTTTAGACAAGAGTGGACGGCCGGATTTTCAGTGGCCCTGCTCATGGTGCCGCAGTCGGTTGCGTATGCGGCATTGGCTGGCATGCCTTTGGTCACGGGTCTGTATGCCGCACTCTTGCCTGCTTTGATTGGCGTTATGTGGGGTGGCTCTACCCGCTTGTCCATTGGGCCCTCTGCGCTCACATGCATCTTGATTAGCGCCTCTCTCACAGGCATGGCCCAGCCTAGCAGTGCGCATTGGGTGCACTTGGCCATCTGGCTGGCATTGATGGCTGGCACTTTGCAATTGATGATGGGTGTGTTTCGTTATGGTTGGCTTTTGAACCTCATCAGCTCACCGGTCATGATGGGGTTCACACAAGCAGCAGGCCTTTTGATCATGGCTTCACAATTACCCGCCCTCACAGGTTGGCAATCTGGCGGCTCTTTCCAGTGGACCGATGTGGCTTTTGGCGCTGCCAGTTTGGCTGCTTTGTTTTTAGCCAAGAAATGGGCGCCCAAATCGCCTAGCATCATGTTGGTGGTTGCAGTCAGTGCAGCGGTCAGTTATGCCATGGGCTATGCCGCCAATGGGGGCGCAGTGATTGGCGCTTTGCCATCTGATCTCCCTAGCCTTTCCTTACCCAACTTACCCTCTTTGGAAGAGTTGGGATTTCTGGCCGGCCCTGCTGTTTTGATTGCGTTGGTCAGTTTTTTAGAGGCCGCTTCTTGTGCCAAAACAGAAAACCAAAAAGAGGGCACCGTCTGGCAAGAGAACCAAGACTTGATTGGGCAGGGCTTGGCCAAAATTGCGTCGGGCTTGAGCGGCAGTTTTGCCACCAGTACGTCCTTCTCTCGGTCAGCCATCAATCTGGCTGCAGGTGCCCAAACAGGCTGGGCTGTGGTGGGCACCACGTCATTTGTACTTCTGGCTGTCTTTGCTGCGCCAGCACTTTTTCATGTGCCACGCGCCGTATTGGCTGCCATTGTGATCTTAGCGGTCTCCAGCCTCATCCAACCCATGGCCTTTGTCAAACTGTGGCGAATGGCACGCATGGAAGCTGTCACAGCAGGTCTGACTTTTGGCATCACCTTGCTCAGTGCACCTCGCATTTATTGGGGCGTTTTAGCAGGCGTTCTATTTGGCCTCAGTCATTTTTTGCACACCCGATTGCATCCTCGCATCATTGAAGTGGGCTTGCACGAAGATGGCAGTTTGCGCGATCGTCACTTGTGGCATTTGCCACCCCTCGCACCCCATGTGTTTGCCATTCGAATGGATGCAGAGCTAGACTTTGCAGCCGCCAGCAG
>JAPLPO010000123.1 GCA_026400155.1 Burkholderiales bacterium
AGCCAGAAGCTGAAGTTGTTCATGCGAGCAAAGGCCATGTCGGATGCGCCAATTTGCAGCGGAATCATCCAGTTGGCGAAGCCCACAAAGGCCGGCATGATGGCGCCGAACACCATGATGAGGCCGTGCATGGTGGTGAGTTGGTTGAACAGCTCAGGGTTGACCAATTGCAAACCTGGTTGGTACAACTCGACGCGAATGAGCAGCGCCAAGATGCCGCCAATCATGAACATGGCAAAGCTGAACAACAAATACAAAGTACCGATGTCTTTGTGGTTGGTGGCATACACCCAACGGCGCCAGCCCGTGGGGGCACCGTGATGGTCATGGTCGTCATGACCGTGGGCTTGATCGTGAGGATGGAGAACAGCGCTCATCTTTGATTCCTTTAAATACTCTTAAAAGTACCTGATTACTTGCGTGCAGCCAGCACTTCGGCGGGTTGAACGACTTGCCCAGTTTTGTTGGACCAATTGTTTTTGGTGTACGTGATCACAGCCGCAATTTCGGTATCAGACAACTGCTTCCATGCGGGCATGGCTTGGTTGTTTTGACCATTGAGCAACACTGCAATTTGTTTGGATTTGTCGGCATTCAAGACCAGAGCAGAACCATCCAATGCCTTGATAGCGCCAACAGCTTTACCAGCGGCTTGGTGGCAAGCCACACAGTTGGCTGCATAAACTTTTTCGCCGCGCTTGAGTGAATCTTCTAGCGCCCAAACTTTGGTGGGGTCATCGGCTTTGGCTGCCATTTTTTTCTTTTCGTCATCAACCCACTTGGAATAATCTTCAGCCGACAAGACTTTCACATTGATAGGCATGTAGGCGTGTTCTTTGCCGCACAACTCTTGGCACTGGCCATAGAAGGTGCCGGTTTTTTCAGCACGGAACCAGGTGTCGCGCACGAAGCCTGGAATGGCGTCTTGTTTGATGCCAAAAGCGGGCACAGCAAAGGCGTGAATCACGTCATTGGCTGTGGTGATGATGCGAATTTTTTTGCCCACAGGCACCACCATGGGGTTGTCCACCTTGAGCAGATAGTCGTCACCTGAGGGCTTGCCTGCATTGGACATTTCACGCTGAGCGTTGTCCAAGGTAGAGATGAAGCCAATGCCTTCGCCTTCACCCTTGATGTAGTCGTAGCCCCACTTCCACTGGTAGCCAGTGGCTTTGATGGTGAGGTCGGCGTTGGTGGTGTCCTTTTGGGCCACCAACACTTTGGTGGCAGGCAAGGCCATCAAGATCACGATGATGAAAGGCACGATGGTCCATATCACTTCAACGGTCATGGACTCATGGAAAGTGGCAGGCTTGTGACCCACCGATTTGCGATGCTTCCAGATGGAATAGAACATGACAGCGAACACGGCCACAAAAATGACTGTGCACAAAACCATCATGAAAACGTGAAGGGAGTGCTGCTCTTCAGCAATTTTGGTGACAGCTGGATGGAAATCAAGCTGATTGACCGCGGGGCCGCCTGGCAAGTCTTTGACAGCGTAAGCGGCAGTTGCCACCCAAGCGCCAGCCCAAATACCTGCTTTGCCCAGCAAAGACACCAATGTTTTGGAAATGCTCTTCATAGTTTTCACTAACTTCCAAGTTTCAAAATGAAACCACTACAGTTATTACAAAAGGGATCACGCAAGAGGCTTGAAACACAGTCACAGAGGAACTGTTGATTGACAAGCTCAACGGGCGAAATTTTAACCGAGTTGAGGCCCGACTTTGCGCTTTATCAAACTTGATTTGATTTCTTTTGCGGATTTAGAAGCATTTGACGCATATCCTCTAAACCGATATGGCTTTGCGGCGCAACTTTCACACGCGCTTGGGGTTTTAAAGCGTGACCATAAACCACCTCGAAAGTGAGTGCCAGTCTGCCTTCCGAGTCTTTTTTGGCCAAACGCAGCAGGGCCGTGTGAAATTGTTTCAACCAATTTCGGCCCCTCATTCCTTGAAATCTGCTGACATGAAAATTACGCCCAATAACCCTAAGGTCACTGAGTAATTTATCGGAGTTGACATAGGTCA
>JAPLPO010000043.1 GCA_026400155.1 Burkholderiales bacterium
AATGAAGGCGTCTGGCTGATTTTTTAACAAGGCCACCAACATTTGCTGCATGCTGATGTCTTCTGTGAGCCACTTTTGAATGATTTGACTGGCGCTCTCACCTTGTTGCACGATGTGCTCGGCGGCAGGAGCCTGTTTGGCTTGAGACACAGCACTGGCTGCCAGAGGCAGTTGAACTGGGGCATCCACTTTGAGGGGCGGCGGTTTGAGCATGAGGGTAAAGGCCTTGACCCATTTGCCCGATGCCGTTTGAGCTTCTATCAAAAGATCGACAAAATGATCGGAGAATGCTTGTGGGCTCAACAAGCGAATGCGTTTGCTACCATCGCTCGATTCAAAGAGTTCAACTTTGATTTGCCCCATCGCGGGAGAGAAAACCAAGCCCAGTTGTTCAAATCGTTCGGCTGGCGCAACTTTCACGACCAATTGAGCCCATTCATCTGCAGTGGCACTTAACACGCTGATCTCGGCGCGCAATGGTTCGCCTTTGTGAGACTGTACTTCAATGCCAGTCATGGACAGGGCTTGCACACTCCAACTCAAGCAGCACAAGCAAAGCCCAAAAATGCAAGTTAAAACCGCGCGGGCCTTGGCATGGAAGCTGAGGTAGCGATTCATGCGCGCTGAGTGCTTAGGCCGCCAACAAAATGCGCAGCATGCGACGCAAAGGTTCTGCCGCACCCCAAAGCAACTGATCGCCGATGGTAAACGCACCCAAATACTCAGGCCCCATGGCCAACTTGCGAATGCGACCCACCGGAATGGTCATGGTGCCAGTGACAGCCAAAGGCGTGAGGTCTTTCAAAGTGGCTTCGCGGGTATTGGGAACCACTTTGACCCACTGGTTGTCGGCAGCGATCATGGCTTCAATGTCGGCCACAGGCACGTCTTTTTTCAACTTGAAGGTGAGGGCCTGACTGTGGCAGCGCATGGCGCCTACGCGCACACAGAAGCCATCAACGGGAATGGCGGGCTGACCAAAGTCTGCACCCAGACCCAATATTTTGTTGGACTCGGCCATGCCTTTCCACTCTTCTTTGGACATGCCGTTGCCCAAGTCTTTGTCGATCCAAGGAATGAGAGAGCCGCCCAGAGGCACGCCAAAGTTGGCAGTCTCTTCGCCGGAGAGCGATCGTTGCTTGTCGATGACCTTGCGATCGATTTCCAGAATAGCGCTTTTGGGATCGTCTAACAAAGCTTTCACTTCCTTGTTCAAGGTGCCGTATTGCGTGAGTAACTCACGCATGTGTTGTGCACCGCCACCCGAAGCTGCTTGGTAGGTTTGGGTGCTCATCCATTCGACCAAGCCAGCTTTGTACAAAGCACCCACCCCCATCAACATGCAGCTCACTGTGCAATTGCCGCCAACCCAATTCTTGCCGCCATTCTTCAGTGCAGATTGAATGACAGGCATGTTCACCGGATCCAAAATGATGACGGCGTCTTTCTCCATGCGCAGAGTGGAGGCTGCGTCAATCCAATGACCGTTCCAGCCTGAAGCTCGCAGTTTCGGAAAAACTTCAGTGGTGTAGTCGCCGCCTTGTGCGGTGATGATGATGTCGCAACGTTTTAAGGCATCGATGTTGAATGCGTCTTGCAGCGTTGTTTCGTTTTTGGCCATGGCGGGCGCTTTGCCGCCAGAGTTGGAGGTGGAGAAGAACAAGGGCTCGATCAACCCAAAGTCACCCTCGGCTTGCATGCGGTCCATCAAAACGGAGCCGACCATGCCGCGCCAACCTACAAGTCCTACCAATTTCATGTCATCACCCTTTCAATTTAATTTTGAGATTCCGACTCGTCGAGCCGGAAGGGCATGACGAGTTTGGAGCTGTTAGCTCTTTGTCGTTTTTGTAATGGCTTTCACAACGGCTTCACCCATGTCGCGGGTGCTGACCTTTTGTGTGCCTTCAGACCAGATGTCGACCGTGCGCAAACCTGAGGCAAGCACAGACTTCACGGCCGTCTCAATGCGATCGGCAGCTTCGGCTTGGTTCAGTGAAAAACGTAACATCATGGCGGCTGACAGTATTGTAGCCAATGGGTTTGCAATACCCTTACCAGCAATATCGGGGGCACTGCCGTGGCTGGGTTCGTACAAGCCTTGGTTTTTGCTGTTCAAACTGGCGGAGGGCAGCATGCCAATGGAGCCAGTGAGCATGGAGGCTTCGTCGGACAGAATGTCGCCAAACATATTGCCCGTGACCACCACATCGAATTTCTTGGGCTCTTTGACCAATTGCATGGCAGCGTTGTCCACGTACATGTGGTCAAGGGCCACATCGGGATATTCTTTGTGCACATCGGTGACCACGTCTTTCCAGAACTGGAAAGTCTCAAGCACATTGGACTTGTCAACACTGGTGACCTTCTTGCTGCGCTTGCGGGCGGCTTGGAAGGCCACGTGGGCAATGCGCTCAATTTCGGGGCGCGAATAACGCATGGTGTCAAAAGCTTCTTCGGCGCCAGGGAAGTGACCATCGGTGGCCACGCGGCGGCCCCGTGGCTGACCAAAATAGATATCGCCAGTGAGTTCCCGAATAATGAGGATGTCAAGGCCTGAAATGAGCTCGGGCTTGAGGCTAGATGCTCCCACCAATTGCTCGTAACAAATGGCAGGGCGGAAGTTGGCAAACAAGCCTAAGTTTTTGCGCAAGCCCAAAATGGCTTGTTCAGGTCGCAAGGGTCGCTCGAGCTTGTCGTATTTCCAGTCGCCCACAGCGCCAAACAAAATAGCGTCAGATTCTTTGGCGAGCTTGAGGGTAGATTCTGGCAAAGGGTGTCCGTGAGCTTCGAAAGCTGCGCCGCCCACCAGGGCTTCTTCCATTTCGAATTTCAGGTCGAGTGCCTGCAAGACCTTGACGGCTTCTGCCACAATTTCGGTACCGATGCCGTCACCCGGCAGAACTGCAATTTTCATGATGTATTTTCTGATAGTCGATGATTAAGCGACGTGTGCCAACCAAGGTTTGGTGGCCAGCCGTTCTGCTTCAAAAGCTTTGATTTTTTCTGAGTGGCGCAGAGTCAACCCAATGTCGTCTAGGCCATTGATCAGGCAATATTTGCGGAAAGCTTGAACCTCAAAAGCAAGCTCTTCACCTTGAGGCTTTACCACCACTTGACGTGCTAAATCAATGGTGAGTTGATAGCCTGGAAATGCAGCCACATCGTCAAACAATTGTGCCACCACGTTCTCTGGCAAAACGATGGGCAACAAACCATTCTTGAAGCAATTGTTGAAAAAAATGTCAGCGTAGCTGGGTGCAATGACCGCACGAAAGCCGTATTGGTCAATGGCCCAAGGGGCATGTTCGCGTGAGGAGCCGCAGCCAAAGTTTTTGCGGGCCAACAGAATGGAAGCACCCTGGTAACGGGATTGGTTCAAAACAAAATCGGGGTTGGGCTTGCGACCGGCAGGATCTTGTCCAGGGTAACCCGCATCCAAATAGCGCCACTCGTCAAACAAGTTGGGGCCAAATCCGGTCTTGCGAATGGACTTTAGGAATTGCTTTGGAATGATGGCGTCGGTGTCAACGTTCTCACGGTCCATGGGGGCCACGAGGCCTTTGTGCACATTGAATTTTTGCATGTGTGTTCCTTGATCTTGTGTGTGGGTGTTCTTGATCAGCTGCATTTAGGCAAACTGACGAATATCCACAAAGTGACCATGAATGGCAGCGGCTGCAGCCATGGCCGGACTGACCAAGTGCGTGCGACCGCCAGCGCCTTGACGGCCTTCGAAGTTGCGATTGCTGGTGCTGGCGCAACGTTCACCAGGTTCGAGTCGGTCGGCATTCATGGCCAAGCACATCGAGCAACCGGGCTCGCGCCATTCAAAACCGGCAGCCTTGAAAATTTCGTGCAAACCTTCGCGCTCGGCTTGTTCTTTGACCAAGCCAGAGCCAGGCACGACCATGGCCAGCTTCACACCTTTGGCAACTTTTTGACCCAATTTTTTCACCACAGCGGCAGCTTCCCGCATGTCTTCGATGCGGCTGTTGGTGCATGAGCCAATGAATACTTTGTCAACAAAAATATCGTTGAGCGCTTTGCCAGGTTCGAGGCCCATGTAGGTGAGGGCGCGCTCGATGGCGCCGCGCTTGTTGGCGTCTTTTTCTTTGTCGGGATCGGGCACGATGCCGTTGATGCCCAGCACCATTTCGGGTGAGGTGCCCCATGTGACTTGCGGCACGATGTCGGCTGCATTGATCTCAACCAGGGCATCAAAATGCGCGCCCGCATCGGATTGCAATGTTTTCCAATAGGCCACTGCATGGTCCCATTCCACACCGGTGGGCGACAGCAAGCGTCCTTTGACGTACTCAATGGTTTTTTCGTCCACCGCCACAAGGCCAGCGCGGGCGCCAGCTTCAATGGCCATGTTGCAGACCGTCATGCGAGCTTCCATGGACAGGGCGCGAATGGCAGAGCCACCAAACTCGATGGTGTAGCCCGTACCGCCGGCTGTGCCAATTTTGCCAATGATGGCCAGCACAATGTCTTTGCCAGTGATACCTTTGGCAACGCTGCCTTCAACTTTGATCAGCATGTTTTTGGCTTTTTTGGCCAACAAGGTTTGCGTGGCCATGACATGCTCTACCTCGCTGGTACCGATGCCGTGTGCCAGTGCGCCAAATGCGCCGTGCGTAGACGTGTGGGAGTCGCCGCAGACCACCGTCATACCAGGCAAGGTTGCGCCGTTTTCAGGGCCAATGACATGCACGATGCCCTGACGCTTGGACATGAAGGGGAAAAAAGCAGCCGAGCCAAATTCAGCAATGTTGCTGTCAAGGGTGGTGATTTGTTCTTTGCTGATGGGGTCGGTGATACCGTCGTAGCCCAATTCCCAACCGGTGGTGGGCGTGTTGTGGTCTGCGGTGGCCACAATAGAGCTCACACGCCAAACTTTGCGGCCGGCCTGGCGCAAACCTTCAAAGGCTTGAGGGCTGGTGACTTCATGGACCAAGTGACGGTCAATGTACAAAACGGAGGTGCCGTCTTCTTCGGTGTGGACGACATGTTCGTCCCAAATTTTGTCGTAAAGCGTGCGTGCCATGGTGCTTCCTAGAATCTAGCCCTGCATTTTAAGCTGAATGCATGAAAAAAGCCCGCGGATCGCGCGGGCTTTTATGGGCTGGGCGAAGCTTATTTCGCGCCAGGCACGTTACGGCGGGGTGAGCCCGTAAACAGCTGACGGGGACGACCGATTTTGTACTCGGGGTCGCCAATCATTTCGTTCAATTGGGCAATCCAGCCCACGGTGCGTGCCAAGGCGAACACACCGGTGAACAAATTCACTGGAATGCCAATGGCGCGTTGCACGATGCCAGAGTAAAAATCGACATTGGGGTAGAGTTTGCGGGAAACAAAGTAGTCGTCTTCCAACGCAATTTTTTCAACTTGCTTGGCCAATTTAAACAGGGGATCATTTTCCAAGCCCAGCTCGGCCAAGACCTCGTTGCAAGTTTCTTGCATGAGCTTGGCACGGGGGTCGTAGTTTTTGTAAACGCGGTGTCCAAAACCCATGAGCTTGACGCCAGAGTTTTTGTCTTTGACTTGCTCCATGAACTCGCCTACTTTGGCAATGCCACCCATTCTTTGGATGTCGTCGAGCATGTTCAAGCAAGCTTCGTTGGCGCCGCCGTGGGCAGGGCCCCACAGACAAGCCACACCGGCGGCGATGGCGGCGAAAGGGTTGGTGCCCGATGAACCGCACAAACGCACCGTGGAGGTGGAGGCGTTTTGTTCATGGTCTGCATGCAAAATAAAGATGCGGTCGAGTGCGCGCTCGAGCACTGGGTTGACCACATAGTCTTCGCAAGGCACGCCAAACATCATGCGCAAGAAATTGCCAGAGTAGGACAGGCTATTTTGCGGGTACATGAAGGGCTGACCCACGCCATATTTGTAGGACATGGCCACCAAAGTTGGTAATTTGGCAATCAAGCGAATGGCTGAGATTTCGCGGTGCTCAGGATTGTTGATGTCGGTGCTGTCGTGATAGAAAGCAGACAAAGCACCGACCAAGCCAGTCAATACGGCCATGGGGTGAGCATCACGGCGGAAGCCGCGCAAGAAAAATTGCATTTGCTCATTCACCATGGTGTGGTTGTTCACCAACTTGTGGAAATCTTGGCTTTGCTTGGCGTCAGGCAGGTCGCCTTTGAGCAACAAATAGCAGGTGTCCAAGTAGTCACCATGGTTGGCCAATTGTTCAATGGGGTAGCCGCGATACAGCAATTCACCTTTGTCGCCATCAATGTAGGTGATGGCAGATTGGCAAGAGGCCGTTGACAAGAAACCTGGGTCGTAGGTGAACATGCCGGTCTGCCCATACAGCTTGCGAATGTCGATCACATCAGGACCAATGCTGCCGCTGTAAACGGGCATTTCAATGCTGGGGCTGCCGTTACTGAACGACAGGGTGGCTTTGTTGTCAGCAAGTTTCATGGTTCAATTTCCTCTATTTATTGGTCAATTCACATTGTGTAGATTGCAATTTACTTGCAAAAATTATTGCAGCAGCATTGTCAGCACTTCGCTGACTTCTTCAGATTCAATCTCTGAGCCCAGGGGTTTGCGCTTCATGAGCAAATCCATGAGATCGTTGTCAGACAGGTCCATGAGCACATACATGCCACGCGCTTGTCCCACAGTTATTTGAGGGGCAAAACGGTTGAAAAATCGCTCAATGAAAAGATCGTTTTCCAACAAGCCACGCCGGCAGCGCCAACGCAGTTTGCTCAGAGCGCGCTCACCCAAAGGGGTGTGGCGATCCAATCCTTCGAGCAGTTCATCTCCCATTTTGATCGACTCTTTGTGTGATCTGGATTAAACGGCGCGACGCACCATCATCTCTTTGATCTTGCCAATCGCTTTGGTGGGGTTCAGGCTCTTGGGGCACACGTCCACGCAGTTCATGATGGTGTGGCATCGGAACAAGCGATAGGGGTCTTCCAAATTGTCCAAGCGCTCGGCCGTGCCGTGATCGCGGCTGTCCGCCAGGAATCGATAAGCCTGCAACAAGCCAGCAGGGCCCACAAACTTGTCGGGGTTCCACCAAAAGCTGGGGCAAGAAGTTGAGCAGCTGGCGCACAAAATGCACTTTTACAAGCCGTTCATTTCTTCGCGCTCTTCAGGGCTTTGCAAACGCTCTTTTTCGGGTGGAATGCTGTCGTTGATCAAGTAGGGCTTGATCGAGTTGTATTGTTTGAAGAACTGCGTCATGTCGACGATCAAGTCGCGCACCACGGGCAGACCGGGCAGGGGTTTCAAAACAATCTTGCCAGGCAAAGTGAGCATGTTGGTGAGGCAAGCCAAACCATTTTTGCCGTTGATGTTCATGGCGTCAGAGCCGCAAACACCTTCACGGCATGAACGGCGGAATGACAAAGTGGGATCCACTTTTTTCAGCTTCATCAAGGCATCTAGCAGCATGCGCTCGTTGCCATCTAGCTCTACCTCAATGCGTTGCATGTAAGGCTTGGCATCTTTGTCTGGATCGTAACGATAGATTTCAAATGTACGTAATGTCATGATTCAACCTTCAGGAATTTAAAATGTCCGGACTTTGGGTGGCACAGAGTCCACGGTCAGCGGTTTCAAGTTGACGGGCTTGTAGGTCAGGCTGTTGCTGTCGCTGTGCCACAAGGTGTGTTTCATCCAGTTGGCATCATCACGGCCCAATGGCGCAATCGGGTCATCTGCAGGACGCTCGTAATCGCTCACAGTGTGCGCGCCACGGCATTCTTTGCGAGCAGCAGCAGACACCATTGTGGATTGTGCGCACTCGATCAGGTTGTCTACTTCCAAGGCTTCAATGCGCGCTGTGTTGAAGACTTTGGAGGTGTCGGTTAAACCAATGGCGTTGACGCGTTCGCGAATTTCGGCAATCTTGGCCACACCTTCGTCCATGCTGGCCTGTGTGCGGAACACGGCGGCATGTTTTTGCATGGCAGCACGCATGTCGTTGGCCACGTCTTGTGCGTACTCACCTTTGCGACCTTCTAGGCGGTTGAGACGGGCCAAGGTGAAGTCGGCCGCATCTTTGGGCAAGTCTTTGTGCGATTTGGTTTTGCTGGCAAAGTCGACGATGTGGTTGCCAGCAGCGCGGCCAAACACCAGCAAGTCGAGCAAGGAGTTGGT
>JAPLPO010000173.1 GCA_026400155.1 Burkholderiales bacterium
CACTTCTTCTGCACGCCGCTGCACATCAAAGTGGCCTGCAAAATTTCTTTCAATGAGCCATGCACCCAAGGTGTGCCGCAACAATTTGCGGCGTTGACTGAACGCCACTTGCACCAATTTTTCTAAGAGCTTGACGTCGATGTTGGCGGGCGCTGCGTGAGGCACCATGCGCACCACCGCACTGTCTACTCGCGGCGGTGGATCAAAACTTTCCGGCGGTACAAACAGCACATTTTCCATGGCATAGCGCCACTGCAACATGACGGACAAACGGCCATAGTCAGACGTTGCTGGCGCAGCCACCATTCGATCGATGACTTCTTTTTGAAGCATGAAGTGTTGATCTTCAATGGCGTTCACGTGTGAGAGCAAGTGAAACAAAATAGGGGTGGAAATGTTGTAGGGCAAGTTGCCCACCACTCGAAGTTTTTGCCCAGCCGCCAAAGCCGTAAAGTCGACACGCAAGACATCCGATTCGACCACGGTCAGTTGCTTGTGAAGTCGAAGGCGAAGCGCTAAGTCCCGATCGAGCTCAATCACCGTCAGGTGTCCCAAGCGCTCAACCAAGGGCTGCGTGAGTGCGGCAAGACCCGGGCCAATTTCAACCATGGGCTGGCCTGCTTGCGGATGAATGGCATCAACGATGGCATCAATGATGCCACCGTCGGATAAAAAGTGTTGGCCGAAACGCTTGCGTGGAATGTGCTTCATTGGGGTGGTTCGCGCAACTCAACGTAGGCGCGGCCACGCAGCTCAGTGACCCAGTTGGCGTACAACTCTTCCAATTTTTTTTCTCGCAATTGAGCGCGCACCATTTCACGTTGCTCACGAATGGTCATGGGCGCTTCACGCCGCTCTAGTACTTGAATCAGGTGAACGCCAAATCGTGAAACGAGAGGGTCTGAGACTTGTCCAGGGCGCAGGCGTGCCATGACCTGTTCAAACTCTGGCACAAATTGACCAGGGCTTGCCCAACCTAGATCACCGCCCGCGCTTGCGCTACCGTCTTGTGAGAATTGACGTGCCAAATCTGCAAAGTCTGTACCGGCTTGAATTTGTTGCTTATAAGTGAGAAGACGGCTGCGTGCAGCCGCTTCTGTGAGCTCATTGCCAATGCGCAACAAGATGTGTCGAGAGCGGGTTTGAACAATCATCGTGCTGCTCATCTCGCTTTGCTTCTTGTCTAAAACCTTCAGGATGTGAAAGCCCGCGCCAGATTGAACGGGCTCTGAAACCTCCCCTATTCTGAGAGCCTGAGTGCTTTCGACAAACAGGCTGGGGTAACGCTCGGCATCCCTCAAGCCCATCTCGCCGCCATTGGCACCTTTGTCCATGGCTTGCGAAAAAGAAAGCGCCAGTGCTGCAAAGCTTTCGCCTGCTTTGGCGCGTTGCACTATTTGCTGTGCTTTGAGTCTCAATTCAGCCACTTCTTTGTCTGAGCTGTTTTCGGGAACAGCAATCAAAATCATGGCCAAGTTCAAATCAATGGGTCTGGCTGAGCTGGGTTGACCCGCTTGCTCACTTTGAATTTGCTGCTCGACCTCGGTGTCGGAAATGCGGGCTTTGCTGTCGACGTCACGTTCTCGCAAACGGCTGATCGTGAGTTGGCTGCGCACTTGATCGCGAAATCCAGAAACGCTTAAACCATCTAAAGCAAGACGCTTGTAAAGATCTTCTATCGAAATTTGGTTTTGTCGTGCAATGTTTAACGCTGTTTGTTCCACCTCATTGTCATCAACGCGAATACCGTTTTCTCGGGCTTGTTGCAGCTGAGCTTTTTCATTGATCAATTGATCGAGTGCTTGCTGCGTTAAAACTTGAGGGCTGGGGCTGGGCGTGCCAGGCGGCAATTGCTTTTGCAAGCGCAGCTTGAGGCTTTGCACTTCTTTGTTGGTGATTGGCTCTGAATTGACCACGGCCACAATGTAATCGGCTGGTCTAGTTTGGACATTGCTTTGCGCCTGCACCAAGCCAGGAACTGCAAGAGCCGTCCACAAAGCGAGGGTGACGCCCATGCAGCGCTTCTTTTCAAATGGCGTGCAAAAGCTGAGCAGTGCGCTGATGCCAGCGAGGGCTTGAGTGGATTTCAGAGCAAATAATTTAGTCATAGGAGTTGAATCTGCTGGTGGGCGCCAAATCTTCGCGAAGATATTGATAACGGGGGATATTGTCGCGCAATGTCCTCAACGGACTAGAGCCAACGCGAGCCAATCCTACAAATTCAAGTTGAAACAAAATGCGACTTCGAGATGTGGTGGTGGTGCTTTGCAGTCGTTCATAAACCACGCGGCCGAGCCAACAACCTGCGTCATATTCAAACCCCAACAAAGTATCGACCATTTTTCGGTCTTTCAGGCTGAAGTTCATGCGCCCCACACTGTACCAACGATCAGCGCCCAAGCCTTGACCCGAGGTGAGGTAGGGGGTGCCTTCGGCAGGCTTGTCGGTGTTGAATGTGAAATCGCGCAGCGGCCATTGCCATCCCACATCAATTTGCTCACTTTGATCGCGCGAGAGTCGATAAGCGGTGTTGAACACGCGATAGGGGCTAGGGTTGAATCTGGTGGTGAGTGTGGTGCGTGTGGTTCGGTGGGTCTGGGCGTCAAATTGAAGGGTCGAGTCAACACTCCAACGCCTGTCCCAGCGCACGCCG
Source organism: Burkholderiales bacterium (assembly GCA_026400155.1). Classification (GTDB taxonomy): domain Bacteria; phylum Pseudomonadota; class Gammaproteobacteria; order Burkholderiales; family Burkholderiaceae_C; genus Limnohabitans_A. Next base: position 2,654 of record JAPLPO010000173.1, read on the forward strand.
GCCCCTAACAAGATGTCACTGAAGCCCGATGCAACGGGTAACTCGCCTGGTAAACGCACCATCTGGTCTGAAAAGCGATACCTTTGGGCGAAGCCAAAGCGAGCCAACTCTGCGCCACTGTTGGCATCAAAGAAACGGCTGTTCACACCCAGAGTGACCAAATTGGTGTCGGCAATTCGATCTTGGCCCACATAAGGGTTCTCGGCGTAAATGGTGGCCAGATTGAAATCGGTGACGCCACTGTCATAGCTGGGCAACAGGCTTTGATCTTTGTAAGGTGTTCGCACAAAAAAAGCGCGGGGTTCTAGCGTTTGCCGAAGTTGGCGGCCAAAGTAGGATGCGTCACGTTCGTAAATTAAACCTGTGTCTAAGCTGTAAGTGGGTAACAAGCGGTTGGCATCAAGTTGACCATTGGCAAGTGGCGTGTCCAATTGATAGCGAGTGCCGTGCAATTGAATTTTGGGAACCACAAACCCCCAAGGTTTGCGCCAAGGATGACTGATTTGTGCGGCCGCAAAACTGCGCTGACCATTTCTCAAAATGGTGCTGGCCCCCCCTGGAATGCGGCTGTAATCGGCTTCAAATCGCGTGGTGTCGGCCGTGAATCCAACATCAAAGCCATTCAAGTCCCATTTGTTGTATTGAGCCACGATTTGGGGCATGCGATCATAAGGTGGCGTGATGGGGGAGCTGACGTCCTGCAAGGTTTGGAATTGCTGCACGCGGGTCATCATGGACCAGTCGCCTTGTGCCCAATGCAGGCTGCCTGAGGCGGGCAACAAACGCTGGGTCAGTGACAATCCAGAGCGCGGAAAGTCCCGCCAGTAATTGTCATCGCTCACCCTGTTCAAATTGACATTCACACCCAAGCGGCCCAACACAGAGTGACCCGTCTCAATGCCACCCGAATGCTGCGCCGACAGACCCCATCGAGATTGTTGTCTCAAGGTGTCATTGGGCATGAGGTTCAAGCGCACTTGGCCTTGGCTGTCGGGCTCAAGATAGCGAAATTCAGAATCGAGCGCCACGCCCCGTTTGCTCATGATCGTGGTGCTGAGGGTGGCATCGCGGTTGGGTGCAATGTTCCAGTAGTAAGGTGAAGTTATCTCAATGCCGCTCACAGTATCAATGCCAACCAGAGGGGCCAATAAACCAGATTGCCGTTCATTGTTGAGTGGAAACGTGAGAGAGGGTGCAGCCAAGATCGGCACATCTTTGAATCGAAGTTGCAGGTCTTTGGCTTGAACGCTGTTATCTTCTTCATTGATTTGCAGGCTGGCTGCTTTCAATATCCACTCGGGCAGCCAGCTGGGGCCTTGAATGCGGCTGCAAGTGGTGTAAGTGGCATTGCGGATGATGGCGCGCTGCGCATCAACAAACTCTATTTCTGAGGCCTCACCATGCCCACCACCTTTGAGCAGCGTGTATTCAGGTTTCAAAAACTTGCCTTGAAAAGAGTCTGCTTGCAAACTCAATGAAGGACCTTGGAAGGTATTGCCTTCTCGCGTGATCTTCACCCCGCCCTCTGCCTTCAGAGTGTTTTGAGACTGGTCGTACTCAATTCGCGGCGCCCTGACGGTCAGGCCCTGTTTGCGTAGCAACGCGCCTCCGTCAATGACCAGGTCCAGATCGGGCCGTCCAAGCAAGCGCTGGCCTGATACAAACAAGGGTGACTGTCTGCGCTCAACCTCAGAAATTTTTTCTTCCAGGCGAAGGCTGTTTTGAAGGACCAGCGCCGGCTGCCTTGGTGTGGTGTCAGGCACTGCGCTTGCAGATACCCCGCTATTTCCTTGGGCCAAGCTGGGCACTTGGCACAGCAACAAGCCGCCCAAGCTCAGGGCTTGAACAAGCTGGGCTGTCTGAAATAAGGGGCGGATCTGCAAAGGGCTGTCGTCCAGGTTGTCGGGTGTTTGTAGAATGGATTATCCATGAGTGCTGCCCTGCATGACCTCAAAAGGGGTCGAGTAGCATGTCTGGGTGTTTTGACTTGGAATAAGAACTTGAATTCTGAACAAATTTCAAATGTGGCCTGGGCAGATCCGCAGCGCCAAAGGGCTTGTGAAAATTGGCTTTCTGCATTGGCAGTCACGCATGGTCTGGTGCCTGCAAGCTTGCGAATTGCGTCGGCCGATGCCAGTTTCAGGCGTTATTTGCGTGTCAACACGGTTTCGGGTGCCAGTCTGATCGTGATGGACGCGCCGCCAGACAAAGAAAATTGTGAACCTTTTGTCAAGGTGGCCAAGCTGATGCAAGAGGCGGGTCTGAAAGCCCCCGAGGTTCTGGCATGGGATGCGCCGCAAGGCTTCATGCTGCTCACAGATTTGGGCGATCGCACCATGATGTCGGCCATCGACGCGAACAAGCCGCAAGCCAATCACGCGCTATACATGCAAGCCATCGATGCGCTCATTGCATGGCAGTTGTCTTCTAGGCCCGGTGTATTGCCGCTCTACGACGAGGCACTGCTGCAAAGAGAGCTCAGTTTGTTTCCAGATTGGTACCTGACGCAGCACCGACAATTGGACGTTCAAGGCAAGATGCGCAGCACCTTGGACAGCACCTTTCAAATGCTGGTGGCGCGCAACTTGGCCAGCCCCTCGGTGTTTGTTCACCGCGATTTCATGCCGCGCAATTTGATGATGCCCACAAATTCTGATTCTGTTACTGGATCTGGTGCTGGACCAGGTGCAGATACCGCATTGGGCGTATTGGATTTTCAAGACGCAGTGTATGGCCCCGTCACCTACGACGTGGCCAGCTTGATGCGCGACGCATTTCTCACGTGGGAAGAAGATTTTGTCCTCGACGTCACCATCCGTTACTGGGAGAAAGCGCGCAAAGCCGGCTTGCTCGATTTTGAAGATTGGCACCAAGACTTTGGTGCTTTCTACCGTGCCGTAGAGTGGATGGGCTTGCAGCGTCATTTGAAAGTCGCCGGTATTTTTGCGCGCCTGACTTTGCGCGATGGCAAAGAAAAATACCTGGCCGATGCACCTCGCTTCATTGCCTACATTAGCGCAACGGCCGCCAGGTACATTGAACTCAGGCCCCTGTTGCGCCTGATTGAAGAAGTTGAAGGTCAGGATGGTGTGACGGGTTTTGCGTTTGGACGCATGTAAGCATTTAAAAGTGAGCCATTGATGTCCAAACTGCCCCGCTTTTACTGTCCATCGGCACTCAACACCGGGGAGGAGTTGAGTTTGCCTGCTGGCACGGCAAGGCACGTGCAAGTTCTCAGGCTGCAGCCTGACCATGAGATCACGCTCTTCAATGGCCAAGGGGGTGAGTTCAAAGCGGTGGTCACCCACATGGGCCGCAGTGAGGTGTCGGTGCGCGTGGGCGAGCACCACCCCGTTGAACGTGAGCTCAGCATCCAAGTTAATTTGTGGTCCAGCATCACGGCCAATGAGCGCATGGATTGGTTGCTTGAAAAAGCCACTGAGTTGGGTGCGGCCACACTGCTGCCTATCACTGCCGAGCGCAGTGTGTTAAAGCTCAAGGGTGAGCGCGCAGACAAAAAATTAGCGCATTGGCAAGCCATTGCCGTGGCCTCGAGTGAGCAGTGTGGCCGCAATCGGGTGTTGCAAGTTGGCCAAGCAACGACTCTGGTGCAAGCCCTTGAGCACTTATCAGCCGCACCATCGCACTCGGCACGCTGGGTCTTGTCTTTATCGCCCGGCACCCGATTGCTCCAAGAGATGATCCAAACCATCAGGTCCCCTCATGGCCAAGGCGCCGCCCAGCCGACAGAGATCATTGTGTTGAGCGGGCCCGAGGGTGGCTTGAGCCCTACAGAGGAGGCCCAAGCCATCGCCGCCGGCTTTCTGCCTGTGAGTTTAGGGAACAGGGTGCTGCGCGCAGAGACGGCCCCTGTCGCCGTTTTGTCTGCGATAGCTTGCCTGGAGTAGATACACTCGGGTGTATGAATTCCAATCTCTTTTTTCTGGCCTTGTGCCAAGGCTTGTTTCTCACGAACAACGTCACCTTCATTGCCATCAATGGCTTGGTCGGCTTAAGCCTGGCACCCGTTGGGTGGATGGCCACTCTGCCCGTTATGGGGTATGTGGTGGGCGGCGCTTTGTCAACGGGCCTGGTGGCCAAGTCACAAGCCAAATGGGGCCGCAGAGTCTCATTTCAGTTGGGTTTGCTGGTGGGCTTGTTGTCCGCCATTTTGTGTGCGTATGCAGCGCACACGCACAACTTTGAACTGCTGGTGATGGCCACCATGGTGGCTGGTTATTACAGCGCCAACGGACAACTTTACCGATTTGCTGCCGCCGAGTTGGCAGAAGCTTCCTTCCGAGAAAAGGCCGTTTCATGGGTCATGGCCGGTGGCTTGATTGGTGCCATCTTGGGGCCCAATTTGGCCTCTCAAAGCAAAGGATGGTTTGAGACGCCCTTCATGGGTGCCTATGTGGCACTCACAGCCGTGGCTGTTTTGGGCATGGTCCTGATGCATTTTGTGAAGTTCCCGCCGCTTGTGGAGAAAGTCGAAGGCAGCTCCGAAGGTCGTCCCTTGAGCGAGATCATGAAACAGCCGGTGTTCATTGTGTCTGCCGCCGCTGCCGCGCTCAGCTTTGGTGTGATGAATTTGTTGATGGCAGCAACTCCGCTGGCCATGCAAGTGTGTGGCTTTCCATTCAGCGATGCCGCCTTGGTTTTAGAGTGGCACGTCATTGGCATGTTTGCGCCTGGTTTTTTCACAGGTCACCTGATCAAGAAATTTGGTGTGCTGCAAATCATGGTTGTTTTTACAGGCAGCACCACCCTCGCCATGACAGCATGGCGACCTGAAGAGAAAGACCGCGGTCAAGCGGCCATCAATTTCTGTGTCTTTGCCACCATGGCCATCACCTCGTTTGCCTCAGGCGCTTTGGTGACCACGCAAGGCTGGACTTGGCTCAATTATGGCTCCGTGGTGCCCGTGGCACTCACAGCCTTTGCCTTGATGTGGTTGGTCTGGGTTCGCAAAAACCAGACCGCCACTTGAAAGCTGACTTCAGGGCAAAGATGCCATGACTTCGGCCACCGAAGCGGTGAGCTTTTTGGCATAAGGCACATGCAAAAACTCGTTGGGGCCGTGGGCATTGCTTTTGGGACCCAACACACCGCAGACCATCATTTGCGCTGTCGGAAAACCTTGGCTCAACATGCTCATGAGCGGAATGGTGCCGCCTTGTCCGATATACCCCACTGACGCGCCAAAGTGCGATTGGCTGGCGCTTTGCAGTGCGTTTTCAAACCAGGGTGTGCTGCTGGGCGCATTCCAACCCGTGGCGCCGCCCTTAGACTCAAAAGTGACCCGCGCTTGATAGGGCGCATTGTCTTCTAGCAAGGTTTTCATTTCTGCCACGGCTTGGGCAGCATCCACCAATGGCGGCAAGCGCAGGCTGAGCTTGAAGGCGGTGTAGGGCCGCAGCACATTGCCGGCATTTTCTAAAGTGGGAAAGCCTTCTGCGCCGGTCACACTCAGTGTGGGTGTCCAGGTGCGGTTGAGCAAAGCTTGCAAAGGATCGGTGGTGGTGGGCAAGGCAAACGTGGTGGAACCACCGCAGTCGTAATGCGCCCAAGGGAATCGCTTGTAAATTTCTTCGCCCAAAATACCCGCTGTGGCTTTGGCCTGAGCCAGGCGATCGGCGGGCACCTCGCAGTGGAAGCTGGCCGGCAGAAGACGACCTGTTTGGCTGTCTTCCAAACGATCTAAGACTTGGCGCATGATGCGAAAGCTTGAGGGCACCAAACCAGAGGCATCACCAGAGTGAATGCCTTCCGTCAAAATTTCGACTTTCAAAGTGCCGCTGGCCATGCCGCGCAAACTGGTGGTGAGCCAAAGCTGATCGTAGTTGCCTGCACCACTGTCTAAACAAATGACCAAACCCACATCGCCCAAGCGAGGACGCAGTGCATCGATGTAGGGCAACAAATCGTAGGAGCCAGACTCTTCACAGGTTTCAATCAAGCCGACGATACGAGGGTGTGGTGTGTTTTGATTTTTCAAAGCCTGCACAGCCGCAATGCTGGCATAAGCGGCATAGCCATCGTCGGCGCCGCCTCGGCCATACAGCTTGCCGTTTTCGTATTTGGGCGTCCAAGGACCTAAGTCATTTCGCCAGCCACTGAATTCAGGTTGCTTGTCTAAGTGGCCATACATCAATACCGTTTGACCAGAACCTTGCGATGCAGCGCGCGTAGCAGGAATGTCGAAAAACAAAACGGGAGTGCGGCCTGGCAAGCGCAAAATCTCCAAGCGAAGGCCGGCTACCTTTTGTGCCTCAATCCATTCTGCCGTTTGTCGCAGCACCGTGTCGAGATAACCGTTGGCTTCCCAGTTGCTGTCAAAGGAGGGCGACTTGGCGGGAATCTCAATGTATTGGGTGAGCTCTTTCAAAATGCTGCCGTCCCACGATTGCGTGACATCGCGCAAAGCTTTCTCGGCATTCAAGAGGTGCGCAGGCAGTTCTTTGTGAAGGGGTGCGTTCATAAGGATCTCCAAAAATTCAGTTTGATTTCAGCCAAGACAAGCCGCGAGAAGTGCCACCAGACGAGGTGTCTGCAGGAATGTATTCACAACCCACCCATCCTTGCCAACCACATTCTGCAGACAGACGATCAATCAAGTCAAATAAATAGGGCCAATTTAACTCGCCAGTGCCAGGTTCGTGCCGCAGTGGCACATCGGCAATTTGAAGGTGACCCACTTTGCCTGTGGGAAAGTAGCGCTCTAATTTGGTGGTGACATCGCCCTCCACAATTTGGCAGTGAAACAAATCCATTTGGATTTTCAAATTGGGCTCGTTCACTTGCGCCACTATTTCGTGAGCATGGTCTTGGCGATTGACAAAAAATCCTGGAATGCCTCGCAAATTGATGGGCTCTAGCAAAACGTCGAGGCCTTGCGCGCGCACTTCTTGGCAAGCCCATTTCAAATTGGCCACCAAAGTGGCTTGTGCTTGCTCACGCGAAACCCCTGTTGGCAAAACGCCCGCCATGGAGTGAATCCGGGGGCAGCCCAGGATCTCTGCATAACGCATGGCGCGTTTCACGCCTGCTTTGTATTCGGCCTCACGGCCGGGTGAGCAAGCTGTACCGCGATCGCCCTTTTCCCATGCGCTCAAGGTACTGGCATCGTCAATGCCGCCTGGCGGCATATTGAACAAAACCTGTTGAAGACCATGGCCTTTGAGCCGAGCCGCCAATTCCTCAGCGGCATAGGCATAGGGGAACAAATACTCAACAGCTTTGAAGCCATCTTTGGCCGCGGCTTCGAAGCGATCTAAGAAATCCATGTCGGGGTACATCATGGAAAGATTGGCGGCAAATTGAGGCATGTTCAACTTTCAAGTGTCGAAGGGAAGGCGATTGCAAAAATGAACCTACAAAGCGGCAGCAGGGATCACCAAGCCGCATCAAAAACTTGACGCAGTTCATCAATCTGGGCATCTGACAAATTTTCAAGATGGTTGGGACGCGCCAATTGCACAAGTTTGGCGGTTTCTTCTAGCTCTTCAAGTGCGGCCATGGCGCTGCTCAAATCTTGATGCCAAACGTTGGGCCCCAGCTTGGACAACATCACGGCGCGGATGGGCGTGTCTTGTTTGGCATAGTAGAGAATGGCATCGGCGACGGCATCGGCCGCCAGGGGGTCGCCGGGCCGAAAATAGGGAATCAATGGCACGTGGCCTACTTTCATCACAAAGTAGGGCGTGATGGGTGGCAGCAGTTCGGGGCCTTTGGCATGCAAACTCAAGGACACGCAATGAGTGCTGTGTGTGTGAATCACGCATTGCGCGGGCCAACTGCCTGGTGCATGGTCGGTGGCCTCGTAAATTTTGCGATGCAGGGCCATGGTTTTGCTAGCGCGCTTGCCGCTCAATTGCTGGCCTTGTGCATCCAGCAATGCCAGATCGACGGGCTCTAAGTAGCCCAAACACGCATCGGTGGGTGTGATCAAAAAGCCATGCTCAAGTCGCACGCTGATGTTGCCCGCAGTGGCATGCACGTAGCCTCTGTCAAACAAGCTTTGTCCAACTCGGCAAATCTCTTCGCGGGCTTGTGCTTCGGTGAGGTGGGGGATTTGATTTTTTTGACCCCTCATGCTGAAGCCTCCGACAAGTGCTTCAAGGCTTTGGTAAAGAAGTCGGGGGTTCCAAAATTGCCTGACTTGAGCGTGAGGTGACCCGCCGCATGTTGCGGGGCAAAACACCATGGCACACCAGGGTCAATTTGAGGGCCAATTTGCATTTGCGAAATATTCAAAGCTTGAACGCAGGCGCCAGAAGTTTCACCACCCGCAATCACCCACTGTTTCACGCCCATTTGCAACAAGCCTGCGCTGACTTGCGCCAAGGCAGACTCCATCCATTCGCCCGCCTGCTCGCGCCCAAACTGAGCCTGTACTTTTTGCAAAGTGTCGGCATCGGTGGTGGCATATATGAGCACAGGCCCTTTGCTTAACAAGGGCCGCGCCCAAGCCAGCGCTTGCGCCACCTCGGATTTGATTTGCGCGGGCACATCGTGCGGAGACCAACTTAAGGGTTTGAATTGCCAACTGGGCAAGCCCAAGCTTTGGTAGTGCGCCACTTGCCCCTGCGTGGCAATGGAGCAGCTGCCAGAGACAATGGCTTGATAGCCTGCGGCCTTGGGCAGTGCGGCGGCTTGCGCCGAGGCCTGCAAATTCCAATTGGCAGGCAAGCCAATGGCCACTCCAGAACCGGCCGTGACCAGCGGCATGTATTTCAAAGCAGGCCCCAGGGTTTTTAAATCTTCATTGCTGGTGGCATCGACAATGGCCACGCCCACACCATCGGCTTCAAGTTGTTGAATTTTGGCGCTGATGGCCGCAGAGCCTTTGGCCATGACCGTGTGATCGATCAAGCCGACCTTGCGCTTGGTTTGCGCTTGCATGACGCGCACCAAATTGGCATCGGTCATGGGTGTGAGCGGATGGTTTTGCATGCCGCTTTCATTCAAGAGCACAGTGCCTGCAAACAAATAGCCTTTGAACACGGTGCGCCCGTTGTCAGGAAATGCGGGAGTGGCAATGGTGAACTTGCAATCCAGCACGTCCATCAAGGCTTCTGTCACGGGGCCGATGTTGCCTGCGGGTGTGCTGTCAAAGGTTGAGCAGTACTTGAAATAAATTTGCTCTGCGCCTTGCGCTTTAAGCCAGTGCAGCGCTTCAAGAGATTGTGCAATGGCCTCGCTGGCAGGGATGGTGCGCGTCTTCAAGGCCACCACCACCGCATCGACATCGGAAGAAAGCGCTGCCTGCGGGACGCCAAAAGTCTGCATCACCCGCATGCCAGCGCGGACCAAATTGTTGGCCAAATCGGTGGCACCAGTGAAGTCGTCTGCAATGCAACCCAGTTTCATGTGGTCTCGCTTTTAATTTTTTGACTCAGCTCAAACAACAAATGATGACCGATGACAAGCTGCTTACTTGGCTTTGGGCAATTCAATGCCTGGAAAAATTTTGATCACAGCGCTGTCATCTTCTTTGGCAAAGCCAGCCGTACTGGCTTGCATGAACATTTGATGCGCCGTGCTGGAGAGTGGCAGTGGAAATTTGCTAGCGCGAGCCATGTCCAAAACCAAGCCCAAGTCTTTGACAAAAATATCGACAGCCGACAAGGGTGTGTAATCTGCAGCCAAGACGTGCGCCATCCGGTTTTCAAACATCCAGCTGTTGCCAGCGCTGTGCGTGATCACTTCATAAAGCGCCTCGGCATTGACACCTTCGCGCAGACCAAGCGCCATGGCTTCTGCTGCTGCGGCAATGTGAACGCCAGCAAGCAGTTGGTTAATGATTTTGACTTTGCTGCCTGCTCCCGCACTGTCGCCCAACTTGTAAACTTTGGCGGCCATGGCATTCAAAAAAGGTTCAGCCTTGGCATAGGCCGCAGGGGTCCCTGCTGTCATCATGGTCATTTGTCCCGAGGCGGCTTTGGCTGCGCCACCAGAAATCGGCGCATCGATGTAGAGCAGGCCCAGGTCATTCAGTCTTTTTTCCAGGCCCACTGAAAATGCAGGATCGACAGTTGAGCACATCACAAACACGCTGCCAGGCTTGAGGTGCTTGGCGCAACCAGAAGCGCTTGCACCGTCACCAAACAAAACAGATTCAGTTTGTGCAGCATTGACCACCACTGACACCAAGATGTCCGATGCTGCGGCAACGGCTTCTAAGGAGGCGCAAGCAGTACCCCCCTCAGCGGCAAACTTTTGCGCCACATCGGAGCGAACATCAAACACATTCACCACATGGCCTGCGCGGCGCAGAGATTGCGCCATGCCCATGCCCATGGCACCCAAGCCGATGACGCCAATTGATAAAGCGGATGACATGTATTTATTCTCCCGCAACCGTGAGCATGATTTTGCCGATGTGCTTTGACGACTCCATCAGGGCGTGCGCTTGTGCGGCATTTTTCAAATCGAAAACCTGGTAAATGATAGGTTTCACGCTGCCAGCCTCCAGCAAGGGCCAAACTTGCGCATGCAACTCAGATGCAATTTGCGCCTTGTCTTGGGCACTGCGTGGGCGCAAAGTGGAGCCCGTGAACGTCAAGCGCTTGGTCATGAGTGAGACCCAATCGACTTCGACCTTGGAAGGTTGCAAGAAGGCAATTTGCAACAAGCGGCCTTCAATGGCCAGCGCACGCAAATTGCGCTGCATGTAGCTGCCGCCCACCATGTCCAAAATGGCATTGACACCTTTTTGCTCGGTGAGTTGGAGCACCTCTTCTACAAAATCTTGGGTGTTGTAATTGATAGCGGTATGCGCGCCAGCTTTCAAGCAGGCCGCCACTTTGTCTGAATTGCCAACGGTGCAAAAAACTTTGGCGCCAAAAGCATGGGCCAGCTGGATGGCCGTTAAGCCAATGCCAGAAGAGCCACCATGAACCAAAATAGTTTCGCCCGCTTTCAACTTGCCACGCTGGAAAACATTGGTCCAAACGGTGAAAAAGTTTTCAGGCAAAGCTGCAGCTTGCAGCATCGAAAAACCCTTGGGAATGGGCAAGGCTTGTCCTTCAGGCACCGTGGCAAATTCTGCATAAGCGCCGCCATTGGTGAGCGCACAGAGCCGATCGCCTACTTGCCATCGGGTGACGCCTTCACCGAGCGCAACCACTTCGCCCGAAACTTCCAAGCCCGCAATGGGCGATGCGCCAGCCGGTGGTGGATACCGCCCACTTCGTTGCAAGCAGTCAGGCCGATTGACGCCTGCATAGGCCACCTTCACCAAGACTTCGCCTGCCTTGGGTGTGGGTGTGGCGCAGGTGCTGGGCGTTAAGACCTCAGGCCCTCCGCCAGTGCCATGGTCTACAAAGTTCATGGTGTTTGGGAGCGACATGGAATTCCTTTTAATGACCGCGTTGAATGCTTTATTGCTTTATCGTTCTGGCGCTTTATCGCTGCAATTTAAAAACAGCTGTGCCCGCCATCAAGTTGGGCCAGACCCGCACCTCTTGGCCTTCTTGCAAACCAAAGCTGTCAATGATTTTCAATTCGTTTTGCAAGGCCAGTTGGGCAAAATCCGAGTAAGTGCCAACGCGAATGTTGGGGGTGTCGTACCACTGGTATGGCAAACGTTTGGTGACAGGCATGCTGCCCATCAAAATACTCAAGCGGTTGGGCCAGTGGGCAAAATTTGGAAATGCCAAGATGCCAGTGCGACCCACACGAACCGTCTCGCGCAGCATCACTTCGGCGTTGCGCAAATGTTGAAGCGTGTCAATTTGCAAAACCACATCAAAGGATTGGTCAGCAAACATGTTGAGGCCTTCATCCAAATTCAATTGAATGACATTGACGCCCCGTTTGACACAAGCTTGAATGTTCAGATCGTCAATCTCAACGCCATAACCTGAGCAAGCACGGTTCTTTTGAAAGTAATCCAGCAAGGCGCCATCGCCACAGCCCAAGTCCAAGACACGCGAGCCTTCGGGCACCAATCGCGCAATGGCTTTCAAATTCACATGCTCACTCATGCGGCGCCTCCGGTATGGAGGGCTTGCGCCATGTTGTCAAAATAAGAGCGCACCACACTCAGATAACGCTCGTCGTTCAACAAAAAGGCGTCATGACCATGTGGCGCATCAATTTCTGCGTAGCTCACATCGCGCTTGTTGTCGAGCAAAGCGCGAACCATTTCACGGCTGCGCGCTGGCGAGAAACGCCAGTCGGTGGTGAAACTCACCAACAAAAATTTGCAAGTGGCTTTGGACAATGCATGGGTGAGATTGCCACCCAAGGTGCGAGCGGGATCAAAATAATCGAGTGCGCGGGTGATCAAAAGGTAGGTGTTGGCATCAAAGTACTCACTGAACTTGTCGCCTTGATGGCGCAAGTAGCTTTCGATTTGAAACTCAACATCTTGGGTTGAATAGCGATAGCCTGTGGCATTGTGTGTCACAGCATCGCGCAGTTCGCGGCCAAACTTTTCGTTCATCACATCGTCGCTCAAATAGGTGATGTGACCAATCATGCGGGCAATCCGCAGACCGCGTTGCGGCACCACGCCGTGTTTGTAAAAGTGACCGCCATGAAAGTCTGGATCGGTCACGATGGCCCGCCTGGCCACTTCATTGAAAGCAATGTTTTCTGCTGTGAGGTTGGGCGCACTGGCCACCACCACCGCGTGGGCCACACGATCTGGATAGCGCAATGTCCATGACAAAGCCTGCATGCCACCCAAACTGCCGCCCATAACGGCTGCCAAAGTTTGAATGCCCAAAGCATCAAGCAGCCTGGCCTGCGCATCGACCCAGTCTTCGACCGTGACTACCGGAAAATCTGCGCCATAAATTTCACCAGTGTCGGGGTGTGCATGCATGGGGCCGGTAGAGCCAAAGCAAGAGCCCAGGTTGTTCACGCCAATGACAAAAAATCGATTTGTATCGACCGGCTTGCCGGGGCCAATCATGTTGTCCCACCAACCTTCACTTTTGGCCTGGCCTTCGTAAACGCCAGCAACATGGTGCGATGCGTTGAGTGCATGGCAGATGAGAACCGCATTGGACTTGTCGGCGTTGAGTTGGCCGTAAGTTTCGTAGGCCAAGTGATAGGCGCGAATGGCTGCGCCACTTTGCAAGGCAAGCGGCGCTTCAAAAAACATCGACTGAGGCGTGGCGATCAAAGGCATGAAGGGGTTAACCCAAAAAAGCGGTTCGCCCAATTATCGGTGCATTAAAGCTTTGCGGGCGCAGCCTCATTGGCGATGACCTTTTGAGGTGCTTCAAGGGGTGTTTCGGAGCCTACAGCCTTTGAGGGACCGCCCCACAAAGCCAAGCCGCCCAGCACCGCAAACACCACAGCAGATGTTCGGTGAACCCATTTGAGAGAAATTTTGCGAGTGATGGCGTCACCCAGCCAAACCACTGGGGCATTGGCCAGCATCAT
>JAPLPO010000088.1 GCA_026400155.1 Burkholderiales bacterium
GCGATGTAATGGTGCTAGGCAAGCCAATTGGTGTGGGTGTTTTGTCTGCTGCGCTCAAAAAAGAAGTTCTCGATGCCGCCGGCTACGAATCCATGATTTCAAATACCACCAAGCTCAACACGGCGGGCCCTGAGTTGGCTGAGCTCAACGGCGTACACGCTCTGACAGACGTCACAGGGTTTGGTTTGGCAGGCCATGCCCTGGAAATTGCGCGAGGTGCCAAGCTCACGGCTTACATCAAATGGTCTGATGTGCCATTGTTGCCCAATGTGCCTGCTTTGTTAAAAAGTGGCAATGTGACAGGTGCGTCAGGCCGAAACTGGGATGGCTATGGCAAAGAAATTAGCCTTGACAGTGGCTTGCCGGCTGAATGCCAAGCGCTTTTGTCCGACCCTCAAACAAGCGGTGGCTTGTTGGTCAGTTGTTCTCCAGAAACAGTGCCCGAGGTGCTGGCCATTTTCCAACGTCACGGCTTCCATGATGCCGCCATCGTGGGGCACATCGGTGAAGCGCAAAAATCACGTTTGATTGTCAACGCCTGAAGTTGCAGAGCCATGCAGGGTGAGGGGTAGATCGTCAAGGGCAATCTAAGAGTTTTTGCTCCGCCTGTTTAGGCGTTTTTTCCGGTGCCGACCATTTGCATTGCGGAAGCGATGAGTCCAGACACTTCCGTCATGTTGCTGGGCACGATGAGTGTGGTTTTGGCATCTTGCGCCACTTTGCCGTAGGCGAGAACTGCTTGCTCTGCCACTTTGAGCTGAACGGCTTGTTCGCCGCCGGGTTTTTGAATGGCGGCCGCAATGCGCTCGATGGCTTGAGCGGTGGCTTCGGCAACAGCCATGATAGATGCAGCATCGCCTTCGGCTTTGTTAATGACCGCTTGCTTTTCACCTTCGGAGCGTGCTATGAAGGCTTCACGCTCACCAGTGGCAATGTTGATTTGCTCTTGTCGACGACCTTCAGAGGCAGCAATTAGGGCTCGTTTTTCACGCTCTGCGGTATCAGCCGTAATTTGCGATTGCATGGCATGCAAAATTTCGTTGGGTGGTGTGAGGTCTTTGATTTCGTAGCGCAATACTTTAACGCCCCAGTTCAGGGCTGCTTCGTCAATGGCGGCAACCACTTGCGCGTTGATGATGTCGCGCTCTTCAAATGTTTTGTCTAGTTCTAGTTTGCCAATAACACTTCTCAGGCTGGTTTGGGCCAATTGCGTGACGGCAATGATGTAGTTGGAAGAGCCGTAGCTGGCAAGTTTTGGATCGGTGACTTGAAAATACAAAATGCCATCGACTTGCAATTGCGTGTTGTCGCGCGTGATGCAAACTTGACTAGGCACATCGAGTGGAATTTCTTTGAGACTGTGCTTTTGGATGACTTTGTCAATGAAAGGCACCACAAAGTTAAGACCCGGTGTGAGGCTTGCGTGGTACTTGCCCAATCGCTCAACCACCCATGCATTTTGCTGTGGCACGACCTTGACGGTTTTGATGATGAACAAGACCGCAATGGCCAAGAGGACGATTGCAATTTCCATGATTTTTCTTTCTAAGAAGCCGACGTTGACTTAATTTTTGTGCAGCACCAAAGTGTTGCCTTGAATATTTTGAATTTGATAAACACCCAGTTCTTGCGGAATTCCTTCTGCACAAATAGCCGTCCAGTTGGCGCCTCTGTGCTTAACTTGTGCGGTACCGTTGCTTAGCCATTCATGCACTTCCACGGTTTCACCAACATCTAAGTGCTGAGCAGAAATTTCTTCAGGATGAGACTTCAATTTTTGCAAGGAATAAACGCGCCACAAAATAACAGCCAGCCCTCCGACCACCGAACCTGTAATAAGTTGTGTTGTAAAACTTAACTGAGCGTGTGCAGCGATGGCACCTGCTGAAGCGCCGATGGCGAGCATGAGCAAGTAGAAAGTGCCTGTCATCAGCTCTATGCCGACAAGTGAGCCTGCAATGAGCCACCAAATGGTTGATTCGTTCATGAGTGAGGTGTTCCTTTCAATAACGTCTCTCCAATTTCTCATAGTGCCACGTATTCGCGCGAACTGTTGAGATTCCGTGAGTATGAAAGGGATTGCAAGGCCTTTCCGCTCAATTCTTGTCAAGAATGGGATTTTAACGATTGATACAAGATATTTTGAGGTTGTCGATTGACAACTAATCTTATGTCGATTACTCTGGAGACTCAATTGAAAAGAACAAAGCATCCTAAAAAGTCAATCGAGAGCGCCATTCAGTTTGCAGAGTCTCAAAACTGGCGAATTCAAGTGGGAGGGTCTCACGCTTGGGGAAAAATGTTTTGCCCATTCAATCAGGAAAGTTGTCGATGTGGTGAGTTCTGTATTACCTCAATCTGGAGCACGCCATCTAATCATGAAAACCATGCAAATGCATTGAAACGTGTTGTTGAAAAGTGTGAAGTACGTTTGTTTAACTTGAGTCAATTATTCAAAACAATCAAGAAAAATCTAAAGAGCTAAAAATGGAATACAACTTTATTTTGAAATATCAAATTGATCATGGTGAAGACGAAGGCAATAGCATTGCAGAGAGATTGGGTGCGGGTGGATGTGATGATGCTTTGTTAGGCTTGGGACAACCTGGTCGAATTGCACTTAATTTTTGCCGTCAAGCAAAGTCTGCTGAAAATGCACTTTTATCTGCGTTGGCAGATGTTAAGAAAGCCCTTCCAGATGCAATTCTGATTGAGGCTGCGCCCGATTATGTTGGCTTGTCTGATGTGGCCGACTCTGTCGGTGTTAGTCGTCAAAATCTTCGCAAACTTATGTTGCAACATCACGCCAGTTTTCCCGTGCCCGTTCATGAAGGTAAGGCTGTTATGTGGCATCTTTCAGATATGTTGCAATGGCTTCAGCAAAAAATGTCTTATAAAGTCAGCGAAAGCGACTTGCAATTGGCACAAGTGACTAAGCAAATCAATTTGGCTAAGGCATTGTCTCAAGTTAATAAAGAACTGCTCAAGGATATGAAGTCACTTATTATTTAATTATCATAGGGGTGTGAATCAACCCTCTATTAACATCCTTAGCCCCTGGCGCCTTTCCGTTGCGCCCATGATGGACTGGACCGACCGACACTGCCGGTTCTTCCATCGCTTGCTGTCGCAACACACCTTGCTCTACACCGAAATGGTGACTACCGGAGCCATCCGTCACGGTAGCGTAGAGCGCCATTTGCGCTTCAACGCAGAAGAGCACCCAGTGGCCTTGCAACTTGGCGGCAGCGACGCAGCCGAGTTGGCCTTTGCGGCCAAGCTAGGCGAACAATGGGGCTACAACGAAATCAATTTGAACTGCGGTTGCCCTAGCGACCGCGTGCAGCGTGGTGCCTTCGGTGCGTGCCTCATGAATGAGCCGCAATTGGTAGCCGATGGCGTCAAGGCCATGGTCGATGTGGTGTCTGTTCCCGTTACCGTGAAGCACCGCATTGGCATTGACCAAATTGAAAGTTACGACTTTGTTCGTGACTTTGTGGGTACCGTGAAAGAAGCCGGTTGCAGTGTATTCATCGTGCATGCCCGAAACGCATGGTTGCAAGGCTTGTCGCCAAAGCAAAATCGCGAAATTCCACCCCTTCGCTATGAGTTGGCTTATCAGTTGAAAAAAGATTTTCCTGAGCTCACCATTGGCATCAATGGCGGCATCACAACCAACCAACAGATTGTCGAACATCTGAAAGAGGTAGACGGCGTCATGATTGGCCGAGAGGCCTATTACAACCCTTGGCTGACATCTGAAAGAGGTAGATGGCGTCATGATTGGCCGTGAGGCCTATTACAACCCTTGGCTGTTGACCACTTGGGACGCGCAGTTTTTCGAGGGAGCTGCTTCAGCCATCACCCGTGAATGGGTGGAAGAAGCCATGGTCACTTACATGGAGCGCGCTTTCAAGGAGGATGCTTGCCCTTGGTATGCCATAGCTCGGCACATGCTGGGGCTGTATCACGGAGAGCGAGGAGGGCGCTTGTGGCGCCAAGTTTGGAGCAATCACAAACTCAAGCCTTTGCCACCCCGCGAGGTGATGCAGTTGGCACGGGAAGCCCTTGCTAGGGGCGCAGAAGTACCAGCTTAAGTTGGCTGATTCAATAGAGTTTTAAATGGCGCTGGCCGCCGACAGGCCATTTGCAAAATGTTCTCGCATGCGGGCTGCCGTGGCCACGGGGTCTTTGGCCAGCAATGCCGCCATGATGGCTTGGTGTTCTTTGAGTGACTCTGTAATTCGCCCCGTTTTAAACAACGAGTTGTGCCTGTTGAGTTTCATCACTTTGCGCAAGTCGGCCACCATTTGGTCGCGCCATTTGTTTTGCGACAGTTCGAGCAAGCACATGTGAAACGCTTCGTTCACTTCAAAAAACTTGTCGTGTTTTTCTTTGCCAGGCTTGCCAGCGGCCTCTAGTTCTGAATGGAGTAATTGCAGTCTCTTCAGATCAGCAGGGGAGGCAGTTTGGGCAACCACTGCGGCGGCATCGCTTTCCAAAAGGCTAAGCAGGTGGTACACATCGCGCAAGTCTTTTTCTGATACCTCTGTAACGTAGGCGCCTCGGCGCACCTTCATGGTGACCAGGCCTTCAGCGGCCAAAACCTTCAAAGCTTCCCGCAGGGGGGTTCGGCTGATGCCGTAAGCCTTGGAGATTTGCAGTTCGTCAATCCAGCTTCCAGGCTCGAGTTCACGGCTGAAGATGCGCTGCCGAATGAGTTCGGCAACTTCTTCATAAAGCGCACGGGGCGCCAAAGACGGTACGGCAATCAGGGCAGTCATGGTGGATAAATTGTGCAAATTGGCCTAAAGTGGGCCATTTTGCAGATTGTAAGGCAGGTACAATATTTTGCATCAATAATTATGAATCATATTCAGGACTTGTCGAAATGACCCAGGCTAAGAACGAATTCAAGAACGCCCAACTCGAAGATTGGATGCGTGCAGCGCAAAAGTCTGCGCCCGGTGGCAACGTCGAAGCCCTCAATTGGACAACGCCTGATGGCATTTCTGTCAAGCCTTTGTACACGGCCGAAGACACCGCCGCTTTGCCTTATGCCAACACCTTACCTGGCTTTGAACCGTTCTTGCGCGGCCCCCAAGCCACCATGTATTCAGTGCGTCCATGGACCATTCGCCAGTACGCTGGTTTTTCTACGGCAGAAGAGTCCAATGCTTTCTATCGCAAAGCTTTGGCTGCAGGTGGTCAGGGTGTGTCAGTGGCATTCGACTTGGCCACCCACCGCGGTTATGACTCCGACCATCCCCGCGTCACGGGCGATGTGGGCAAGGCCGGTGTGGCCATCGACTCTGTCGAAGACATGAAGATTTTGTTTGACCAGATTCCACTTGATAAGGTGTCTGTTTCCATGACCATGAACGGCGCCGTGTTGCCTGTGTTGGCGGGTTACGTGGTGGCCGCTGAAGAGCAGGGCGTCAGCCAAGACAAATTGTCGGGAACCATTCAGAATGACATTCTGAAA
>JAPLPO010000222.1 GCA_026400155.1 Burkholderiales bacterium
GATCATGGTCATGATTGTGCCCTGAGCCGCCATGGTGCGAACCATAGGCACCACCTTCGGGCTCAAACGCTTCTTCCACGGTGTTCACAATTAAATGCATTGAACGCAGCATTTCAGCCAGCACAGAATCAGGTTCAATTTTGAGGTGATCGGGTTTGAGTTCTATCGGGACATGCCGATTGCCCAAGTGATAGGCCGCGCGCGTGAGATCAAAAGGCGAACCATGTTGTGAGCAGATGGTAATGCGCAACAAAGTTTGTGGCGCGGCTTCTACTTTGATCAAGCTGCCATCGTCGGCCACCAACACATCGCCACCGCGCACCACATGACCGCGCTGCAAAAACACGGACAGCACCCGACCCGTTGAGTCTTCAACTTGGAAGCGGCTTTTTTGTCGGATGTCCCAGTCGAGTGAAACCGTGGGCGCACGTTTGATCAGTGCCTGTGCCAAGCCTTGGCCGCCTGAAATTAATTTAGAGCAAGTGAGCATTCAATCGATCAGAACAAGAAGTAGCGCTGCGTCATGGGCAAACTCACAGCGGGCTCGCAGGTGAGCAACATGCCATCAGCACGCACCTCATAGGTTTGGGCATCAATTTCCATCTTCGGCAAATAGTCGTTCAAAATCATGTGGCGTTTGCCCACACCGCGTATGCCTTTGACTGCCGACAAGGTTTTTTGTAAACCGTACTTTTGGCCAATGCCTGCCGCCATGCCAGCTTGTGAGGTAAAGGTAAGTGAGCCGCGCGCCAAGGCGCCACCATAGCTGCCAAACATGGGTCGGTAGTGAACGGGCTGTGGGGTGGGAATGGAGGCGTTGGGGTCGCCCATGGCGGCCATAGCAATGAAGCCGCCTTTCATGATGATGGCGGGTTTGACGCCAAAGAAGGCTGGTTTCCAAATGACCAAGTCGGCCCATTTGCCCGCTTCAATGCTGCCTACTTCATGGCTGATGCCGTGCGCAATGGCTGGGTTGATGGCGAGTTTGGCCATGTAGCGCTTCACGCGTGCGTTGTCGTGACGTTCTGTGTCGCCTGGCAGTTTGCCGCGCTGTACTTTCATTTTGTGTGCGGTTTGCCAGCAGCGCAAAATGACCTCGCCCACACGGCCCATGGCTTGGCTGTCTGAGCTGAACATGCTGATGGCGCCCAGGTCGTGCAAGATGTCTTCTGCTGCAATGGTTTCTTTGCGAATGCGACTTTCTGCAAAGGCCAAGTCTTCTGCAATAGACGGATCAAGGTGGTGACACACCATCAGCATGTCGACGTGCTCGTCAAGCGTATTGATGGTGTACGGCCGTGTGGGATTGGTGGAGGAGGGCAGTACATTGGTCTCACCCACCACTTTCAAAATATCGGGTGCATGACCACCGCCCGCGCCTTCGGTATGAAAGGTGTGAATGGTGCGGCCTTTGAAGGCTGCCACAGTGTCTTCCACAAAACCTGACTCATTCAAGGTGTCGGTGTGGATGGCAATTTGAATATCGGTTTCTTCGGCAACGTTCAAACTGTTGTCAATGACAGCAGGTGTGGTGCCCCAGTCTTCGTGAAGTTTGAGCCCAATCACGCCAGCATTGATTTGTTCGTACAGTGCAGCTGGCAAAGCGGCATTGCCTTTGCCCAAGAATCCCAGGTTCATAGGAAACGCATCGGCCGCTTGCATCATGCGCTCAATGTTGTGCGGGCCTGGCGTGCACGTGGTGGCGAAGGTGCCTGTAGCAGGGCCTGTGCCACCCCCCAGCATGGTGGTAATACCGCTAGACAATGCTTCCTCAATTTGTTGAGGCGCAATAAAGTGGATGTGGGTGTCAATGCCCCCAGCCGTCACGATCATGCCCTCGCAACTGATGATTTCAGTGCCAGGGCCAATGATGATGTCTACGCCGGGTTGGGTATCTGGATTGCCAGCTTTGCCGATGGCTGCAATGCGATTGCCTTTGAGGCCAATGTCGGCTTTCACAATGCCCCAATGGTCAATGATGAGAGCATTGGTAAGAACGCAATCCATGGCGCCTTCAGCGTTGGTGCGCTGCGATTGCGACATGCCATCGCGAATGGTTTTGCCGCCACCAAACTTCACTTCTTCGCCGTAGCCACCGGCTTGCAAGGTGAAATCTTTTTCCACCTCAACAATCAAGTCGGTGTCGGCCAAGCGAACACGGTCACCCACAGTGGGGCCAAACATTTCTGCATACGCGCGTTTGTTGATTTGGGCCATGCTAGGAAGCTTTCTGGGTAGTGGCAGTAGTGGCGGTAGTGGCGTCAAGCGGGCCGTTGGTCAGTGCTCTAAAACCATAGATCACTCGTTCGCCTGCGTAGTCAACCAATTCAACGGTGCGTTGTTGGCCTGGTTCAAATCGAACAGCGGTGCCCGATGCCAAATTCAGGCGCATGCCGTGCGCTGCAGCTCTGTCAAAGCTCAGGCCCGCATTGGTTTCTGCAAAGTGATAGTGCGAGCCCACTTGAATGGGGCGCTCGCTGGTGTTTTGAACCACCAGGGTGCAAGTGCGTCTGCCCACATTGAGCGGGTGTTGACCATCGTCGATAAGGAGTTCGCCGGGTGTCATGAAATGACTTTCAAATTTGAGTGAACCAATAAAGAAAAGCAAAGACGCAGGCTGTGCAAAGTGATCCTAAAACCAGAGCACGCGCTTGGCTTAAATTGCCTTTGATGTATTGCGCAATGCCCATGCCACCAAAGTTGACAAATGCAACGGCGGCAATGAAACCAATGGCATAGCTCATGAAGTCGGAGGCATGCGCGCCCAGCCCGTGGGGTTCGCCATGGCCAGAATGGGCCATGGCCAAGCTTGCGCCGCCACAGGCCAAAGAGAGGGCAATCAGTTTGAGGATTTGGTGTGTTGTTGTTTGCATAAGGCACTCCTAAATTGAAAGGGCAAAAAAGAAATAGATGGCATTAAACAATGGGTTGGTGAACCGTGACCAGCTTGGTGCCGTCTGGAAAGGTGGCCTCGACTTGAATATCGGGAATCATGTCGGCAATGCCATCCATCACGTCGGCGCGGGTGAGCAGGCTGCGGCCTTCGCTCATGAGTTGGGCCACGGTTTTACCGTCGCGCGCACCCTCCATGACCGCTGCACTGATAAACGCAACAGCTTCGGGGTAGTTGAGCTTAAGGCCTCGGGCTTTTCTTCTTTCGGCCAAGAGCCCGGCAGTGAATATCAGAAGTTTGTCTTTTTCGCGTGGGGTGAGTTCCATGGTGCACTCTGGTGAAGTTCAGATTCAAGCTTACCTCAAGCAACATGCATGCCCCACAGGATGGCGCAATTCTCTTTGCTGCACCGCAAAAGTGCGGCGCCATTTGGGTGCTCAAGCCGCCATGATGCACAAATTTGGTTCATTTTTAAAGCGACTGCGTGCATGTGAGTTCAGCGGCAATTCAAATTCCAACTCAAAGCAAAGCCGCTTCCGCTCTGTAGATCAAGGAAAACCCGAAGGTTGGCACAGCCCTTGCAGAAGGTGTTTCAGCGTTGCAGTTCTTCGCTTGTTTACCAACCTTCCTTAATTTGATTGGAGTGCTCTTATGTTGAATCGTCGTGGCAATCTCAAAGCCTTGGCCCTTGCTTCTGCCCTGGTGGCAGGCGGCTTGTCTTTCTCAGTACAAGCCCAAACTTCTAACACCATCAAAGTGGGTATCTTGCACAGCCTGTCTGGCACCATGGCCATTTCTGAAACCGTGTTGAAAGACACTGTGTTGATGGCCATCGATGAAATCAACGCCAAAGGCGGTGTGTTGGGCAAGAAACTCGAACCCGTGGTGGTTGACCCCGCTTCCAACTGGCCTTTGTTTGCTGAAAAAACTAAGCAACTCTTGGGTCAAGACAAAGTGTCCGTGATCTTCGGTTGCTGGACTTCTGTGTCACGCAAGTCTGTGTTGCCAGTGGTTGAAGAAATGAACGGCTTGCTGTTCTACCCCGTGCAGTACGAAGGTGAAGAACTGTCTAAGAACGTGTTTTACACAGGCGCAGCACCTAATCGACAAGCCATTCCGGCGGTTGACTATTTGAGGAGCAAAGACGGTGGCTCTGCCAAGCGTTGGGTGTTGC
>JAPLPO010000182.1 GCA_026400155.1 Burkholderiales bacterium
AGCCATTGGCCTGAGTCAACCCGCCATGAGTTCGGCTTTGCGTCGTTTGCGACTCTTGCTAGATGACCCTTTGTTCATTCGAGCTGGATTAGAAATGAAGCCCACACCCCGCGCTTTGCAGTTGAGCGCGGCGGTTAGGCAGGTTGTTCAGATGGTGCAAAGTGAAATATTGCAACCCACCCAGTTTGAAGCACGCTCGTCCACTCGAACTTTCACGGTGCTGATGCCCGACATTGGTGAAGCTAATTTCTTGCCTCGCATCTTGGCCATGTTGACGCGCGATGCACCTCAATTGAAACTGTGCACTTTGGCCATGCCAAGACATGCCGCTGCCGAAAGTTTGGAATCTGGCGCAGCCGATCTGGCCATGGGCTACTTTCCAGATTTGCAGAAGGCGGGCTTTTTTCAGCAGCGCTTGATGCGCTCATCGCATGTGAGTTTGGTCAGAACAAAACATCCTGTGATAGGCGAGAAAATGAGCCTGGACGATTTCATGGCAGCCTCCCATGTGGTCGTCAAGCCCCATGGCCGCGAGCATGTTTTTGAAAAACACCTTTTGCAACAAGGCATCAAAAGACACGTGGTTCTAGAGATCTCCAATTTTTTGAGCCTGTTGCCCATCATTGAATCGACAGACCTGATGGCAACCGTGCCCCAAGACCTGGCCGACTTTTGCGTGCAACACGGCCAAGTGCGCGCATTGCCGACGCCAGTCAAAGCGCCAGTGATCGATGTTCAGCTTCACTGGCATCAGCGCCTGCAAAAAGACCCGGGCCATGCATGGCTGCGAAGTGCTATTCATCGGCTTTTTTCTAAAACCTAAGAACAACCACTACAAACTTGAGGTCAGCACAATTTTGGTTTCGCGAGGAAATCTTTGGGCAAAAAAAAATAGAGGCCCCTAAGGGCCCCTATTTGCTTGACAATTTGGCGGAAACGGAGGGATTCGAACCCTCGATGAGGCTCTACACCCCATACTCCCTTAGCAGGGGAGCACCTTCGGCCACTCGGTCACGTTTCCAGCACTCGAAAATTATATCAGGCTTGGTCTAGGTCAAAAGCCTTGTGCAGGGCGCGTACGGCCAATTCCATGTATTTCTCATCAATCACCACAGAGGTTTTAATTTCTGACGTAGAAATCATCTGAATGTTGATGCCCTCTTCGCTCAATGAACGGAACATCTTGCTGGCAATGCCCACGTGGCTGCGCATGCCAATGCCCACAATGGAGACTTTGCAAATTTTGGCATCGCCCGTGACTTGCGTGGCGCCCAATGCGGGCATCACTTTTTCGTTCAACAAGTCCATGGTGCGCGCAAAGTCGTTGCGGTGCACTGTGAAGCTGAAGTCGGTTTTGCCGTCTTTGCTGATGTTTTGAATGATCATGTCGACTTCAATGTTGGCATCGGCCACAGCACCCAAAATTTGATACGCAATACCTGGCTTGTCGGGCACGCCCACCACAGAAATTTTGGCTTCATCGCGGTTGAAGGCAATGCCGGAGACTACGGCTTGTTCCATTTTTTCGTCTTCCTCAAAAGTGATCAGGGTGCCAGACTTGGCTTCTTCGTGAATGTCGATGTCCCAAGGCGTGAAGCTAGACAACACACGCATGGGCACTTTGTATTTGCCCGCAAATTCAACCGAGCGAATTTGCAATACTTTGGAGCCAAGCGATGCCATTTCAAGCATCTCTTCAAAGCTCACTGTTTTCAAACGACGCGCTTCGGGCTCCACCCGAGGGTCGGTTGTGTACACGCCATCTACATCGGTGTAAATCAAGCACTCGTCGGCTTTCATGGCAGCAGCCACAGCCACTGCCGATGTGTCGGAACCACCGCGGCCCAATGTGGTGATGTTGCCTTCGGGGTCTACACCTTGAAAGCCGGTCACGATGACCACACGACCCGCAGCCAAATCTTGGCGCACGCGCACGTCGTCAATTGATTCAATGCGGGCTTTGGTGAAAGCGCTGTTGGTCTTGATGGGCACTTGCCAGCCAGCGTAACTCACCGACTGCATGCCTTCAGATTGCAACGCAATGGCCAACAAAGCAGAAGAAGCTTGCTCGCCTGTGGCGGCCAACATGTCGAGTTCGCGGTCGTAGGCGGTGTCTGTTTTGGCAGGGGCCAATTCTTTGGCCAAACCCAACAAGCGATTGGTCTCGCCGCTCATGGCGCTGGGCACCACCACCATTTGGTGGCCAGCCCGTGCCCATTTGGCGACGCGTTTGGCCACATTTCGGATGCGCTCTGTAGAGCCCATCGAAGTGCCGCCGTATTTGTGAACGATCAGTGCCATTTTGAAAAGTGAATAAAGGGAAATTTCAGCAAAACCTGTCGATTGTACTCGGGAGAACCCTATATTTACAGGGTTTGTGCGCTTAGCTTGTAGCGGTCCAAGTCAAACCGCTGCCCTCGCGGCGCACATAACCCCTGCCCACCTTGAGGTGCAATTGGTGGCCGCGGGTGGTGCAAGACGCAACTTGAGACACCAACTCAGCCAGTTGTGCCGCACTGGGCGTGGTTTGGTGCTGCTCTTTCAACCAATGGCGTAGCACCAATGACTGCCTGGCCGAACTCAAGCGCTGAAGGTTTTTGATACTGGGCATGCCGCCCTCCATCACACCTGCCAAATCGGCTTGCGCCACGTCGTTCAATATGTCTTGCGCCTCAGCAGCATGCGATGCGCTGCGCGCAAAGGTCTCTCTAAATTGCGGAAAAGCTCGCTCCAAGGCAGGCAACAGTTGTGCGCGAATGCGGTTGCGTGTGAACTGCTCGTCTTGGTTGGTGGGGTCTTCTATCCAACTGACACCCGCTTGAACCAAGCAGTCACGCAGCTTGGAGCCTGGCACGCTCAAAAAAGGCCGATGCCATTGCAAGCCATTTCGAGTCCATTGGCTTGGCATGCAGGCCAAACCTGGTAAACCTGCACCGCGCGAAAGCGCCAACAACAAAGTTTCCACTTGATCATCTGCATGCTGCGCCAAGGCAATGTGCTTTACACCTTGCAAATCTGGATGCTGATGAACAGACTCACTCAAGGCCAGGTAGCGGGCTTTTCTGGCTGCATCTTCGGGACTTTGTCCCGCCTCGTGTCTGGCATTCACTTTGCACACCACCAAGGGCACTTGCCATTGCGCGCACATGGCGCGGCAGTGCGCTTCAAACAAATTGGCAGCTTCTTGCAAACCGTGGTGAACGTGCACAGCCCTCACCTGACCAGGCCAGCGCTGAACGCAGGCACACAACAAAGCAGTTGAGTCGGCACCACCGCTCAAAGCGATGGCCAATGGGAGTTCGGGCTGAAAGCCAGGCGGAAGCAATTCCGCGCCAGCAAGCGCAGAATTATTTGCTGACTTTGGTGTCGGTGAAACGGCCATAGCTTTGCAAACGC
The DNA here is from genome assembly GCA_026400155.1 of Burkholderiales bacterium. Taxonomy (GTDB): domain Bacteria; phylum Pseudomonadota; class Gammaproteobacteria; order Burkholderiales; family Burkholderiaceae_C; genus Limnohabitans_A. Next base: position 3,397 of record JAPLPO010000182.1, read on the forward strand.
TCATAGCGACGCTCGACCAATTCTTTGGGTTTCAAATCGGTCACTTGGCGCCATGCATCGCCCAAAGCACGCTTAAGGAAAGCGGCCATTTGAGCATGATCGCGGTGTGCGCCACCCACAGGCTCGTTCACAATTTTGTCGACCAAATTCAAAGCTTTGAGGCGATGCGCTGTGATGCCCAGTGCTTCGGCCGCCTCTTCTGCCTTCTCTGAGGTTTTCCACAAAATGGAAGCACATCCTTCGGGGCTGATGACGGAATAAACAGAGTACTGAAGCATGAGCACCGAATCGGCCACCGAAATGGCCAATGCACCGCCAGAGCCACCTTCACCAATGATGGTGGTGATGATGGGCACTTCGAGCTGCGCCATCTCGAAGATGTTGCGGCCAATGGCTTCTGACTGGCTGCGCTCTTCTGCATCAATGCCTGGATATGCGCCTGGGGTGTCCACAAACGTGAACACGGGCAGCTTGAATTTCTCGGCGGTTTTCATCAGGCGCAAAGCCTTGCGATAGCCCTCGGGTTTGCTCATGCCAAAGTTGCGCTGCGTACGCTCTTTGGTGTCCCGCCCTTTTTGGTGGCCTAGCACCATGCAAGGTGAACCATTGAAACGGGCCAAACCGCCCACAATGGACAAGTCGTCGGCAAAATGGCGGTCGCCATGCATTTCCACAAAGTCTGTGAAAATTTCGCGGATGTAGTCGAGGGTGTAGGGGCGCTCTGGATGGCGGGCAATTTTGGTAATTTGCCACGCTGTCAAATCGGAATAAATGTCCTTGGTGAGCTGCTGGCTCTTTTTGGTGAGCTGGTCAATTTCTTCCGAAATATCGACAGCCGACTCGCTTTGAACGTAGCGAAGTTCTTCAATTTTGCCTTCAAGCTCCGCCACGGGTTGCTCAAAGTCTAAGAATGTACGCTTGGCCAAAATGGGCCTCCTTTGTGGAACTCAATACTCAACCGGCAATGGGTCGAGCGACCGCCAAATATACCAAGTTGCAACTGTACTATAGGGTTGCCAAGCTTGGGCCACCTCGCGGGCGTCACTTCGGCTGACTGGCTCGCCTGAAAAATAATTCTTACTAATGCCGTTGATCAAGCCCACATCATCGAGGGGCAAGATGTTGGGGCGCATGAGGTGGAAGATCAAAAACATCTCGGCCGTCCAGCGGCCAATGCCGCGAATGGCAATGAGTTCAGTAATGATGGCTTCATCGTCCATGTGCTGCCATTCTTTGACGCTGACATTTTTGCCATGGAAGTTCAGCGCCAAATCGACCAAGTACTCCACTTTGCGAGCCGACAAACCAGCCGCACGCATGTCGTCAACTTTCAGCTTCAAAACACCTGCAGGGGTGATTTTTTTATTTAAGGCTACAAATTTGTTCCAAACAGATTGAGCGGCTTTGACCGAAATTTGCTGCCCTACAATGCTGCGGGCCAAGGTGACAAACGCATCGCCGCGGGAGACCAAACATGCATCGCCAAACTGAGGAATGATTCGCTTCATGACACGGTCTTTTTTAGACAAGTGTGCGCATGCAGCGGCCCAATATTCGGGCGTCATCAGCTCGTCGGCTTGGCTCATTGAGCAGCCTCCCAGGTGGTGCCTGCTGTAGAGTCTTTGAGCACAATGCCCTGCTCTAGCAACAGCTTGCGAATGCGATCGGCCTCCGCAAAATTCTTGGCAGCCTTGGCATCGGCGCGGGCTTGAATGTGGGCCTGAATGGCTGCTTCGTCTAGGCCTGCACCCGCTTGTAAAAAAGCCACGGGGTCTGTTTGCAAAATACCCAAAATACCACCCAGAGCCTTGAGCAAACCCGCTTGATCGGCTGACTTGCTGCGATTGACCTCACCCGCCAAATCGAACAGCACCGCCACCGCTTCGGGGGTGCCAAAGTCTTCATCCATGGCTGCTTTGAAACGTGCCGCATAGGGGTTGGTCCAATCAAGGGGCACTTGTGCTGGCGTAGCAGCTTGCAAGGCGGTGTAAAGGCGTTTCAAAGCACCGCGCGCATCGTTCAAATGCACATCGGAATAATTCAAGGGTGTGCGGTAGTGGCTGCGAACCAAGAAAAACCGCACGGTTTCGGCGTCAAAGGCTTTGAGCACTTCGCGAATGGTGAAAAAGTTGCCCAAACTTTTGGACATCTTTTCGTTGTCAACATTGATGAAACCGTTGTGCATCCAAAAGCGCGCAAAGGTCTCACCCGTGGCACCTTCGCTTTGGGCAATTTCATTTTCGTGGTGCGGAAACTGCAAATCGGCGCCGCCCGCGTGAATGTCAAAAGTGTTGCCCAACATTTGGCAAGCCATGGCCGAACACTCAATGTGCCAACCAGGTCGGCCTGGGCCAAAGGGGCTGTTCCATTTCACTTCGGCGGGCTCAGACTCTTTGGCACTCTTCCACAACACAAAGTCAAGCGGATCGTCTTTGCCATCGAGCACCGCCACACGTTCACCCGCATGCAATTCATCAAGCGATTTGCCAGACAACTTGCCATAGCCCGGAAACTTGCGAACCGCGTAATTCACATCGCCTTGAGGGGTGCGATAAGCCAAACCTTTTTCTTCCAAGGTGCCAATCATGCTTAGCATTTGCGGCACAAATTCGGTGGCGCGCGGTTCGGCGGTGGGCCTGGCAATGCCCAATGCATCAAAGTCGGTGTGCATGGCATCGATCATGCGATCGGTGAGGGCCCGAATGGTTTCGCCGTTTTCAACAGCGCGCTTGATGATTTTGTCGTCGATGTCGGTGATGTTGCGAATGTGTGTGACCTTGTAGCCACTGGCTTTCAGCCAACGCTGAACCACGTCAAAGGCCACATTGGAGCGCGCGTGTCCGACATGACACAAGTCATACACCGTCATGCCGCAAACATACATGCGGACATGGCCAGCCTCTGCGGGAGAGAAATCGGCAACAGCGCGGGACAGCGTGTTGTAAATGCGCAAGCTCATGAAATACTGTTTTTCTTGTTCGGGTGCAAAAAGGGGCCGCAGCCCCCTAATTGTTAAAAAGACTGCCTGAAAGAGAGGCCTCCGTTACAATTTGCCTCAGTATAAAGCCCAAATTAGCTGCTGACAAAGCCCCATTCAAATTCGATCTCCATGTCTTCCCATTGGTTTCTACTGAGAGTTTTCGCAGTTGCGCTGTTTTTAGGCGGCAGCTTGGCTTGGGCCAATGACACCCTTGAGATTGAAGAACACATTCGCAACAAACAGTGGACGCAAGCGCAGCAAAAACTGCAGTCGGCCATGAAGCAAAGTGCCGCAAAGCCTGGCACAACTGTATCGCCCCAGTGGCGCCTCATGAACGGCCAAATCTTGGCCGGACTGGGTCAATCGGACAAAGCCATTGAAGAACTCCAAGCACTCATTCAGGAGTTTCCCGAATTGCCAGAGCCGTACAACAATTTGGGGGTTCTGTATGCGGCGCAAGGTAACTACGATGCCGCCGTGACGGCCTTCGTCTCGGCCATTCAAGCCCGACCTAATTATAAAATTGCGCATCAAAATTTAGGCGATTTGTACACCGCCATGGCTCAGCAAGCCTATGTCAAAGCCAAAGCCTTGCAAGCAGGCCCCACCCTGCTGCCCTTACCTGCACCCGCTGCATCCACCACCACCACAACCAATATCCGCGCCGTGCGCTAAAGCCATGAATCCAAATCGAGTTCGCCGAAACTTTGCAGCCTGTTGCAGTGCATTGGCACTGTCTTTGGGCTTGGCCTTGATGCCTTTGCTGGGCCACGCACAAGAGTCGCCCAAAGTTAAAATTACCACCAACATGGGCGAAATCATGGTGGAGTTGTACCCCGACAAAGCGCCCAAAACAGTGGCCAACTTCCTTCAATATGTAAGGGACAAGCACTACAACGGCACCATTTTTCACCGGGTCATTGCCAACTTCATGATTCAAGGCGGTGGCTACGACGCCCAATACAAAGAACGCCCCACCCGCGCACCCGTTCAGCACGAAGGCCGCCAGGCCATGACTGCAGGACTTAAAAATCAAACCGGTTTTTTGGCCATGGCCAGAACCAATGACCCTCAATCAGCCACGGCCCAGTTTTTTATCAACACCGTGGACAATGCTTTTCTAGACCCTACGCCCATCCCCGATGGCGACCCCGTTAAACGCTTTGAATACCGTGGGCAGGTCTATGAAAACGTGCCACGCGAGAATTTGCTCAACGCCCTACAACTTTTCGGTTATACGGTTTTTGGCAAAGTCACCTCTGGCATGGATGTCGTGGATAAAATCAGAACCACGCCTACCGGCATGGGCGGCCCTTTTAGAACCGATGTTCCAAAAACCCCTGTTGTCATTCAATCAATCACTTTGGTGCAATAACCATGAGCAATCCTCAAGTCGAACTCCACATGGCCTGCAAAGGCGTCATCCTCATTGAACTTGATGAAGAAAAAGCACCAATCAGCACCGAGAACTTTTTGCACTACGTGAACAAAGGTCATTTTTTCACCGCGTCATTCCCGGCTTCATGATTCAAGGCGGCGGCTTTGAACCCAGCATGGAACAAAAGCACTCCGATGCCGCCATTCAGAACGAAGGCAACAACGGTTTAAAAAACCACAAATACACCTTGGCCATGGCGCGTACTCAGGCGCCTCACTCTGCCACGGCTCAGTTTTTTATCAATACTGCTGACAACGAATTTTTGAACCACACGGCTCCTTCGTTGCAAGGCTGGGGCTATGCTGTGTTTGCTCACGTGGTGTCGGGCACCGACATTGTGGACGCCATTGAAGAAGTGAAAACCGGTCGCAATGGCTTTCACGACGACGTGCCCAAAGAACCCATCATCATTGAAAAGGCTGTTGCGCTTTAAATCTTCGCGTCAGCACAGTTCATGACTGCAAGCGTGTTGCCTTTTCAGGAGCTACAAGCCCCTGAAAATTGGCGCACGGTTGATTTCATTTCTGACTTGCATTTGCAAGAACAAGACATGGCAACATTCAAAGTGTGGCAAACCTACATGCAAAATACGACCGCAGACGCGGTCTTTATTTTGGGCGATCTGTTTGAAGTGTGGGTAGGCGATGACGCAGTGGCCCATCATGTTTTTCTTCAACAGTGCGCCTCGGTCTTGAAGTTGTGCGCAGCCACAAAACACGTAGCCTTCATGCGAGGCAACCGCGATTTTTTGGTGGGCAATTCCTTTCTCCATGAATACCATGTTCAGGATCTGCAAGATCCAACGCTTTTGAACTTTGCATCACACAAAATCTTGCTTTCGCATGGCGATGCTGGGTGTTTGGCAGATACAAGTTACCAAGAATTTAGGCAGATGGTGCGCCAAGAAAATTGGCAATCTACATTCTTGGCCAAGCCTTTGTCAGAGCGCGAGAGCATTGCCCGGCAACTTCGGATGCAATCTGAATTGCTCAAGAAAGACCCTCAGACCATTTACGCAGATGTAGATGACGGATGGACAGCGCAGTGGTTGGCACAGACAGAGGCCACCTGCTTGGTGCATGGCCATACCCACCGGCCAGATGACCACCGCTTGAATTTGGGTTTGGGTTTGGCCAAAACCCGTCATGTGTTGAGCGACTGGGATGCTACAGCCCCAACGCCACGCGCAGAAGTGCTGCGCTGGCATTCAACCGGCAAGCATGAACGCGTCAGCTTGCTGGCTCATTGAGTTAACTTCTCAACAAATTTTTCAAAGCATTTTGCAAACGGCGTGCGACCTTGGGGTCGTGCGCAGACGACAAAACTGCCGTGACATCCAAGGCCCATGTTTGCTCGGGGCCAGGTTGGTTTTTGCGAGTGAGCAATTGCAACTGCAGCGCTCGGCGCTCGTTCAAATTCTCGGCAGGCGTGGGCACTTCAGCCGCCATTTCCAAGCGCAAAATAGATTCACCCGGTGAAGCTTTAGGCGCTTGGCTCACTGCTTGCGACCAAGCAGCTCTGGCTGCTGCATTCACATTGCGCCCCAAATCTGGCGCCGAAGGCACCAAATCTGCTTGGCGTTTTTCCCATGCCGCCAGCAAGTGGGTGAGTGATTCTCCGTGGGCTTGGGCTGCCAATTTGCGCAGCGCCATTTCGGCGTGCTCCATGGCGTCGCGTTGCGCTCTGAAGGCGGTGTCGCTCAAACGTGGACCGCGGTCGGGACGTTCGAATCGATCACCGGCCTTGTCGCCAAAACCACCGCGGTCAGAACGCGGCGCACCTTTGCCATCGCGGCGATCGCCTGGGCCACGACCTGCGGGTGCAGGAACCGATTTCTTTTGACCAGGTCGGTCATCGCCTCGCATGGCCACCAAGGGTCGAGCAGGTTTGGGGGGCGCTTCAGACTTCGCGGGCTCAGTTGATTCTGCACCGGCTTCAAGCGCATTGAGGTCTGACTCGGAAGGTGGTGCAGCTGGCTCTTGGGCACTGGTTTGATGACTCGCTTGTGCATCGGCATTGTTGGCTGTATTGGCATTGTTGGCTTGAGCCTGCCCTTTCAATGCCGCATCCAATGCCGCCATGGCAGCCTTGATTTTCTGAACATCGCCAGACGCGTTGGCCGCTTTCAAAGCATTGGAGGCATCCAAGACGAGCCTGTCGTGCGCAGACATGTTGGCCGCAGGGGCTTGCTCGCGAGCAACTGTCTTGCGGCTAAATGCCTCGTCAATGGGTTTGCGGAAAGCTTCCCACATTTTTTGCTCTATGCGGCGATCCATGGGCACGCTTTGGGCTTCGGTTTGCCAACTTTGCTGCAAAGCCTTGACAGCATCTACCCGCAACATGGGCGCAGCGCCAAGCTGCTCGGCCTCAGCGATCAAAGCCTGACGGCGTTCAGTGCTGGCTTTTTGAGCCGCTTCCAAAGGTGCCGCAGCACTGCTCAAAGCCTGCTTCCACAGCGGTTGCAACTCTGCAAATGCCTTCTCACTCAAATGGCCCGCAGAGCGCCAACGGTCGCCAAACTGGTGTAGTGAGCGCAATTGCATGCGCCAATCTAAATTTTGTGCGTTGGCTTCACCCCAAGCCTTAACCTCTTCAATCAAAGCAAGGCGTTGCGCGCGATGCTCGCTGGCTTCGTTTTTAATTTTGTCCAGCCACGCCTGAACCACTTTGTAGGCTTGGTTGCATGCTGCATCAAAGCGCTTCCACAAAGCGTGATTGGGCAGCCCACCTTGATCGGCTTTTTTCCATTCCTCACGCAATTGACGCAATGCGTCTTGCATCTTGCGGCCACCCACAGTGGGCTCTAGTTGAAACTCTTCTGCACTTGGCACTTTGGCTTCAGAGACGGGCTGGGCTGTGGCCGTGGTCAACTGAGCAACTTCGGGTTCAGCCGCGTTTTGTGTTTCGTCAGCGGGAGGTTTGGGCTCAGGTACTTCAGAGATACCAGCGGTCGCTTCAACGGGCGCTTTCAACGGTACTTTTTTGAACAGGCCTTCCGCTTTTAAAACCAAAGCCAAACGCAATTGATCGGCCACATGGCGTTGCCAGCCCTCTGACTCACCTGCAGCGATCAAAGCTTCATGAACCTTCAGGTCCATTTGGGTGTCCATGTTGCGGCCATGATCTTTAAGGACTTGTTTGAACGCCAACAAGTTGGCTTCGGTGTTTTCAGCCGCCAACAAAGTCATGGCACCCGTCACCACTTGATTGGCTGCTTCGCGCAATGCCAAACGCTGCGCGGGGTCCATTTTGGTATTGCTCACTTTGGGCGTCTTGGCAGGCTTGGCTTCGGAGCTAGTCTGTGCTGCAGCATCTAAGGATGTTGCAGGGGCATCGGCCGTTTGCTTTGCTTGTACTGCATCGGGGTGGCCGGAATGACCATTCTGGCCAGAGTGGCCAGAGTGGCCAGACTGACCACCCCGAGCCATGCGAATTTCTTCAGCCCACACTGGCACAGAAGGCATGGGTTCGTTGGCATCGTCACGAGCCGCTTTGGCTTGAAACAGCGCTGCCTCAAAGGCTTCCCAAACACTGCCCAACTGGTGTTGAGAGGATTCAAGTTGGGGTGGAAATTTCAAATCAACACTGTGCCATGAGGTGTCTTGTGTCAGTGCATGGGCTTGTTGCTGCCAGTGCGCTACATCAGACTGCAGCAGCTCGTTGGCAGCGTCTGCCTCTTTCAAGCTTTTGGTGGACAAGACTTCAATGCGCTGAGCCAACAACACAGCGGTTTCACGCTGCACCATGACTTGGTGCTGCAAATCTTCAACCGCTTTGATTTTTTCGTTCAATTGCAACTTCAAGCTAGCCAAAGGTTCACGCGACAAAGGCGCACCCGCTTTGGCGGCATCTCGCTGCCATGCCATGGCATCGGCAATGTTCAGGCGCGAAGCGGTCAGCATGGCATTGGCACGCCCTGCCCACTCAGCTGCCAGCACGTCTTGCCCGTGTGAGCGCTTGAGCTCATCTAACTTTTCGCGCAGCACTTTGGCAGCGCCTTTGTCGCGGGTCGATATTTCTTTGTAGACCAGCTGCAAATCTTCTTGTGAAGGATGGGTCAAGAGCCATTCGCGTAATTTGGCAGCGCGCTCGCCCGATGTTTGCGCGACAAAAGCGCCTCCCGTCAAGTTGTCTAAAGCTTGAACGTCGGAGGGTTTAGGAGATGAAGGAGTCACAGTCACAACACAAAAAGATAAAGAAGCTATTTTCACCGAGGATGGCCAAGCTCGATATGCCAGAAGCATCTATTTTCGATTATTTTTATAATACCCAGATCTGCCACTTCAACTTTCACCGTGCCCCAACCTGCCATTCACGAAACTGCAAGCCAATGGACTGTTCGTCTTTGGCGAGGCATTCAGACGTTTTCAGGCGACATTGCGCGGGGCTTTGTGAACATCTCGCACCACAGTTTTGCACTCTTGGGATTGATGGCTTTGATCTTGTGCATGCTGGCTCTGGCTCGGCCCGAAGTTCGAACCTTGACCATTCAAAGCGTGCAAGGATGGCTCTTTACACGCCTGCACATCACAGAAGCTGAAGATGAGCAACAACAAGTGCTGCTCAGAAGTTTTGCGGCACCCTCTACCGACCTCAACCCCACGCAAATGGCCCTGGTACAAGCCGTGCGGAGCAAGTACAGAATTGCGCCCGAACCCATGAATGCCTTGATGCTGGAGGTTTTTGACTTGGCCGATCGGTCTGCACTCGACCCCACCCTCATTTTGGCTGTGATTGGGGTGGAGTCCAACTACAACCCCTTCGCCAACAGCTCCTCGGGTGCCAAGGGTCTGATGCAGGTCTTGCAGGAGGTGCATTCCGAACAATTCACCCCCTATGGCGGGGTTATGGCTATTTTTGACCCGAAAACAAATCTGCGCATTGGCGTGAAAATTCTCAAGGAATGCATCACCCTGACTGGCAGTATTCAAGAAGGGCTGCGCCTATACAAGGCAGGCGCGGAGTCCTTCGCCACCGAAACAGACTACATCACCCGAGTGCTGGCCGAACAAGCACGTCTGAAGGATGCACTCCCCAAATTGGCCCTTTTATTGAGCCCTTTAGAGACATCAACCCTCGCCTCGGCTACACTCGAGGTGTACGCAACTGGCGATAGGAGCCTGGTCTTGCTGAATCAGCAAACCAAGCTCTGACGTGGAAATGGACGACCCTTGCGTCGTCCTCAACCACTGGGAAGCGTGCACCTTGTCCGGTTTGTGTTGGCTCAAGGTTTCAGCCGTTCGCCTGGGCAGCCCTTGCCAAATTGTGGCCTTTTGCGCCGCTGTTTAGCAAGGAACCATCCTTTGAAGGCCTGCCATGTATTCAAGAAATATTCTGATTGAACAAACCGATCCCGAAATTTTTGCTGCCATTCAAGAAATATTCTGATTGAACAAACCGATCCCGAAATTTTTGCTGCCATTCAGGCAGAAAATGCCCGCCAAGAGCATCACATTGAGCTAATTGCCAGCGAAAACTACGCCTCCCCTGCTGTTTTGGCAGCCCAAGGCTCGCAACTCACCAATAAATATGCCGAAGGCTACCCAGGCAAACGCTACTACGGTGGATGCGAGTATGTCGACATCGCCGAGCAATTGGCCATCGATCGTGTCAAAAAAATCTTTGGTGCCGATGCCGCCAACGTGCAACCCCATTGCGGCGCATCCGCCAACGAAGCGGTGTTTCTGGCTTTCTTAAAGCCCGGCGACACCATCATGGGCATGAGCTTGGCCGAAGGCGGTCACCTCACGCACGGCATGCCCCTCAACATGAGTGGCAAGTGGTTCAATGTGGTGAGCTACGGCTTGGATGCCAACGAAGCCATCGACTACGACGCCATGGAAAAGAAGGCGCACGAATCCAAACCCAAGCTGATCATTGCCGGCGCCTCTGCCTACAGCTTGCACATCGACTTTGCACGCTTCGCCAAGGTGGCCAAAGATGTGGGTGCTATTTTCTTGGTCGACATGGCGCATTACGCGGGCCTCATTGCAGCCGGCGTCTACCCCAACCCAGTGCCCCACGCCGACGTGGTCACCTCCACCACGCACAAGAGTTTGCGCGGCCCCCGCGGCGGCATCATCTTGATGAAGGCAGAGCACGAAAAAGCGATCAACAGCGCTATCTTCCCTGGCCTGCAAGGCGGCCCGCTCATGCACGTCATTGCGGCCAAGGCCGTTGCTTTCAAAGAAGCCATGGCACCTGAGTTCAAAGCCTACCAACAACAAGTGATCAAAAACGCTCAGATCATGGCGGACACACTGACACAGCGCGGCTTGCGCATTGTGAGTGGCGGCACACAAAGCCATGTGATGTTGGTCGACCTGCGATCCAAAGGCATCACCGGCAAAGTAGCCGAAGCTGCAATGGGCCAGGCGCACATGACCATCAACAAAAATTCAATCCCCAACGACCCCGAGAAACCCATGGTCACAAGCGGCGTGCGCATTGGCACACCCGCCATGACCACCCGTGGGTTCAAGGACGAAGAGGCGCGCATCACCGCCAACCTCATTGCCGATGTACTCGACAACCCCAACGACCCTGCCAACATTGAGGCCGTGCGCGCCAAAGTCAACGCTCTGACCGCACGTTTCCCTGTTTACAAATGAAGTGCCCTTTCTGCAGCCATACCGACACCCAAGTGGTGGAAACACGGCTGGCTGAAGATGGCGACCTGATTCGCCGCCGCCGTCAATGTGCGGCGTGCGAAAAACGCTTCACCACCTACGAGCGGCCAGAGGTTAATTTTCCGGCCATTGTCAAAAAAGATGGCCGGCGCATTGATTACGAACGCATCAAACTGCGCGCCAGCATGAACCTGGCTTTGCGCAAACGACCCGTCAGCACAGAACAAGTCGACTCAGCCATTGAGCGCATTGAAGAGAAGTTGCTCAACTTGGCCCAACGCGAAGTGGCTTCTAACAAAATAGGTGAGCTGGTCATGCGCGAGCTTAAAAAGCTCGACAAGGTTGCCTACGTTCGCTTTGCAAGCGTGTACCGAAGCTTTGAAGACATTGACGACTTCAAATTGCTGGTGGACGAGGTGAGCAAGTAAGTCAATCGTATCAAGGACTTCAAGAGCAAACTGCTATTTGCCCTTTGTCTAAGCGGGATCGGCCCACCGCATTGACCACCAACAACCACGCCTCCTCAGCGCTTGCGCCGCGCGCGCACAGCGTAATTGTTCCAGCTTGAAACGCACCATTCAAAGTCAAGCTTCTGCCACTGGGCCCAAAAGACACGTACCTGGCCACCGTGGCATTGCCCGTGGCCGAGACACTCACGTGAAAACGCGCTCGCTGTTGTAGCAAGGCCTCACCGGTGTCCCACAATCCATTGCTATTCACATCTTCAAACACCAACCAACCCTGGTGCCAAGCGGATGCGCCGCCGCTAGCGGCACATGCTGTGGGCAGTGTGGCTCTTGCGCCTGTGTCTAGGGCTGCAGCGCACAGCGTGATGCGCCTTTCTCGGCGCAGTGCTTCGGTTCTGGCGCTCAACACATCACTCAACAAAGCTTGCGAAGCCGCTTGCACTTGAGCGCGAACTTGCAATGACTGAAATGAAGAAACCGCCGTGCCACACAGAATGGCCAAAACCAACAGCACGAAAAGTGTTTCGATCAAACTGAAGCCAAGAACATGCCGAAAATTTGTCATACCAAGAGTTTTCACGGGTGACACGTCGAGGCTCTCACATTGCCTGTCAGTTTGAGGCGTGTGCAAGTCAATGCAACTTGTCGCTTGGTTTGGCATGACATGCTCCGCCCATGTACGCTGTACCCAAACCCCCGCTGGCCTGCTGCAACACCGCAGGCTTTACCCTGATCGAAACGCTCGTGAGCATAGCGCTCATTGGCATTTTGATGGGCATTGCTTTGCCGCAGCTTGAGTTGCATTGGCAAACAAGCAGGCGCCAAGACGCTCAAAACTCTCTCCTGCAATTGCACTTGCGCCAATTGCAATGGCGAGGCTTGCACCCCGAATATGCCAGCTCATTGACCGAGCTCAGTTGGCCGGGCTCGCATTCCCTGTCCCAACATTACCTATTGAACCTCCAAAGCAGTCATGCGAACGGTTATGTCTTGCACGCTACGCCAGTGGGCATGCAAAGTCGGGACGCAGCTTGCAGCTCACTGAGTCTTCACGTTTCCGCCAACGCCCAGCTGCTGCGCACCAGCAATGCATCGGTCTTGAGCGATGTTGGCAATTGCTGGAAATGGTGAATTTAATGGTGGGCATCGCCATCGGCTTGAGTGTGCTGAGCGCAGCCACGTTTTGGGTCAATTTTCAATGGCAACACAGCAAAGAAATTTTGCAAAGTAGTCGCGCACAACAAGAAAGCAGCGCCATGATGGACACCTTGGTGCAAGACCTTCGTCGCGCCCATTTTCACAGCAGCAGCATGGTCAACAATGGTACGCAAGACGCTCATTGTCCCAGCCAATTTTGTGGCTCCCTTGAAGATTTCGATGTGTCTGCGCAGCAAATATTGTTCAGCCTAGATCGCAATGAAAACGGCATCAAAAAAAACAATGAGTGCAGCGGTTTTCGCTTCTATGCCCATCAAATTCAAATCAAAACCGCCTGCAAACCAGTGGTTTGGACGGCACTCACCAAGCTTCAACCTGGGGAAATTTTGGCTTTTGAAATTCAGCTGCAATGCGATCCTGCCTCACTCAGCCAAGTGCTCAATTTGAACATGGCAATTCGCAGCCAATTAACCTCCGACAGAACTGCCACAACATGGCAACGACAGGTCAGATTGCGCAATGCAAGCACTCGCGCTCGCCATCTTGACTCCCCTTGCCAGAGCGCTAACACATGAATTCAAATCGTGGCATGGCCACCCTTTGGACGGCCAGTTGCTTGGTCTTCATCACCAGCTTGCTCGCTTGGATGACGCTACAGTCTGTGATGTCAGAAACCAAGCGAAGCCAGCACCAGCTGCACGCTGCCCAGGCTCTCGCCATCAGTGAGTCTCTGTTAGAAACCAGCATCGCTCTCATCGACAGCACCTACTCGGGGCAAGACGTAGCCATTGACACCACCTTTTGGCGCAATGCTTTCCAAAGCCAATGCCCGCCCAAGCATGCATCGGTGCAGTGGCAGTGCTTGAAGTTGACCGGTGCCCTGAGTCCATTTGACAAGGGCATTGCTACATTGTCCTGGCCAGATTCAATCGACGCCTCTGACTCATTTGTGCTGTTTCTGAGGGACGTGAAATTGGCGCCGCACAAGGTCAAAATTTGGGTTCAAGTGAGTTTGAATGCCGAGCAGGCAGGCGCGGGTAGCCGTGCCTCGGTGCAGCAAAGTGTTTACATTCCCGTCAGCTCACCTTGGGTGGCACCCGAGTTACAAACAACGCCCCCAAGTGACGCGAAGCCATGCGTACCTGTGGCGTGGCGAAAGTTCTTTGGCAGCACCACGCCCGCTCAACTGAAAGCCATTTCAGAAGCTCAAACTCAAAGTGGTTTGAGCAGCCAAACAAAGCCCAGTCGATCTGTCTATTGGATCGACAGCCCGCCCACGTGGAGGCAAAGTTTGGGCACTCAAAGCGAGCCTGTGGTTTTGATTTTTTCAAGCCTGGCTTGCGCTTTGCAATGCCCTGAAATTTCAACTCTAGCAGCCATCACTGGCTTGGTTTATTTTCAAAGCGCCAATGCATGCCAGAACCCCGTACCGCAGCTCTTTGTGCAAGCTGAGGCAGCGCGTTTTGAATGGCCAACGGGCATTGATGCATCGCGTGTACAACGCGTTTCTGGCTCTTGGAAAAATGGGGGACTCTAGGCAAGGTGCTCCGCACGGATTCACGGTATTGGAGGCCGTCTTTGCCAGTGCCATTTTGGCCATCGGGCTGTCGGGGGTCTTTCAACTCAGCGCTGCCAGCATGGCCGCCAACCAATCTCAACGAAATTTGGTTTTTGCCAGCGGTTTGGCACAAGACCTTGCAGAATGTTGGCAAGTGAACACCGCCAATTGCCTTTCTCAGTTTCAATCCTCACAACAGGCCAATAGCTTGAGCAACGAAGCTGGCGTTCAATTTGAAAGAAGTTGGCTTATCACAAGCATCTCAACCCCAAGCAAAGACCCTCAACTGCTTCAAAATTTGCAAATTTCTGTGAAATGGCCACACCAGGACAACACAGGCAGCACAGTCGAATTGCATTGGCACATTCGACGCGCCAGCACCCCCACTTGGGTTGGCCTTTAACTTGTCGTATCCTTGGCAGTTGTCTACACCCACATTGAGCCCCATGACCGTCAGCCCCTTCATGCTGCAAGCCCTGAGCTTGGCCGACAAGGCCCTGCGCATCACTTCACCCAATCCGAGGGTGGGCTGCGTCATTGTGGATGCCCAAGGCCAAATTTTGGGCCAAGGGCATACGCAACAAGCGGGTGGGCCGCATGCAGAAATAGTAGCCTTGCAGGATGCAGAAAGTCGCGGGCACCGTGTTGAAGGCGCTACAGCCTATGTCACGCTGGAGCCCTGCTCTCACCATGGCCGCACTGCGCCTTGCTGCGATGCGCTCATTCAGGCCAAAATTGGCAAAGTGGTGGCAGCTCTGTCAGACCCCAACCCCTTGGTTGCTGGCCAAGGCTTTGACCGCTTGAAAGCCGCTGGCATTGAAATTGAAGTGGGCCATGGCGCACCACTTGCAGAAGCACAAAATCCAGGTTTTTTGAGTCGCATGAAGCGTCAAAAACCTTGGGTGCGCCTGAAAATTGCCGCCTCCTTGGATGGCCAAACAGCCCTGCAAAACGGCCAAAGCCAGTGGATCACCAGCCCTGAAGCTCGCGCGGATGGTCATGCTTGGCGTGCTCGCGCCTGTGCCATTCTCACGGGCATTGGCACGGTGCTGGAAGACGATCCCCTGTTGGACCTGCGCCTATGCCCCAACCCAGACTTGGCACCCCGCATGCCACATTTGGTCATTGTGGACAGTCAATTGGAAACGCCGCCTTCTGCCAAATTGTTTCAACACAGCCAGCCTGGGGCCAAGACGCCCAGAAAAGTTTGGATTTACGCCGCCAAAGACCACCCTGAAAAACGGCAAGCCCTCGAGGCTTTGGGCGCTCACATCACCTTGCTTCCCAACCCCCAAGGCAAAGTCGATCTGCCAGCTCTGATGTCTGATCTGGCCCGGCGAGAATTGAATGAACTGCACGTCGAGGCGGGACACAAGCTCAATGGTTCGCTCATTCGAGAGGCTTGCGTCGATGAATTTTTGGTTTATTTGGCACCCAAAATGCTCGGAATGGGCCAAGGCATGGCCCACTGGGGTCCCCTGCAAGACTTGTCACAGGGCATGTCACTGGTCTTCACCGAAACACAGTTAATCGGAAAAGATTTGCGGGTTTTAGCCAGGGTCCAGGCCTAAACAGGCCCAATCCCTGCGAAAATACGCCCCATGTTTACCGGAATCATCACCGGCGTGGGGCGTATCGCCGCCCTCCACGACCTGGGCAGCTCTTTAAGCCATGGCAAGCGACTCACTCTCGAGGTGCCCGCGGGCTACCTGGACGACGTTGACCTGGGCGACAGCATCGCCATCAACGGCGCCTGCATGACCGTCACCTCCTTTAACCTTGCCTCGCATCAATTTACCATCGATGTGTCGGCCGAGTCGCTCGACAAAACCTGTGGTCTCACCCAGCTTGGCAAGGTCAACTTAGAAAAAGCGTTGCGCGCTCACGACCGTCTAGGCGGCCACATTGTGTCGGGCCACGTAGATGGCATTGGCCACGTCACGCACTTTGCGCAAGTGGGCGAGAGCTGGGAGCTGCGCATTCAAGCGCCGGTAGGCATGGGCAAATACCTGGCCTACAAAGGCTCTATCACCATCAATGGTGTCAGCCTCACTGTCAACAAAGTGACCGACACGGCAGATGGCTGCGAGTTCAGCATCAACCTCATTCCACACACCATCGAGAACACGGCCTTGGGCACTTTGGAAAAAGGCAGCCGGGTGAATTTGGAAATCGATTTGATCGCACGTTATGTGGAGCGCATGCTCAGCAACGATGCGGCCAACCCATCAGTTTCGCCAGCCCTGCAGGCTGGCAAGTCTTCTTGAAAGTTGTGACATGACGACGAATTCTGACAGTCCCTTGACGCCTGTGCAAATTTCTCCGGTAGAAGACATCGTCGCTGACTTGCGCGCTGGCCGCATCGTCATCATGGTGGACGACGAAGATCGCGAAAACGAAGGCGACTTGCTCATTGCCTCCGACCACATCACACCAGAGGCCATCAACTTCATGGCCCGCTTTGGTCGCGGCCTCATTTGCCTCACCCTCACCCGCGAGCGTTGCGAACACCTCAAATTGCCACCCATGGCCACCAGCAATGGCACCGTCTACAGCACAGCTTTTACGGTTTCCATTGAAGCCGCAGAAGGCGTGACCACAGGCATTTCGGCCGCCGACCGTGCACTCACAGTCAAAGCGGCTGTGGCTGCCAATGCCACCGCCAAAGACTTGGTTCAACCGGGCCATATTTTTCCCTTGCAGGCGGTAGACGGTGGCGTGTTGATGCGTGCAGGCCATACCGAAGCCGGTTGCGATTTGGGCAGCATGGCTGGCTGCAGCGCGTCTTCCGTGATTTGCGAAATCATGAAAGACGATGGCACCATGGCGCGTTTGCCCGACCTGCAAATTTTTGCAGCTGAGCACGGCCTCAAAATTGGCACCATTGCCGACCTCATTGCATACCGCAGCCGCACCGAGTCATTGGTGGAGAAAGTTGGCACACGCATCTTGCAAACGGCCCACGGTGAGTTCACGGCGCATGCCTTCAAAGACAAGCCCAGCCAATCTTTGCACTTGGCTTTGGTCAAAGGCAAATGGCAAGCAGATTCAGAAGTGCCTGTTCGCGTGCATGAACCCCTGTCTGTCTTCGATGTTTTAGAAGTGGGTCGCAGCATGCACTCCTGGAGCTTGGAGAACAGCTTGAACTACATCAACAAGCAAGGGCACGGTGTGGCTGTGCTGCTCAATTGCGGCGAAAGCGCAGACCAATTGCTCGCGCAGTTTGAAGGCCGAGCGCGCTCGGCTCAGGCGCCCAACAGAAGCAAGATGGATTTGCGCACCTATGGTGTAGGCATTCAAATCGTGCGCGAGTGCGGCGTTCACAAAATGAAACTCATGGGCCAACCCCGACGCATGCCCAGCATGGCGGGTTATGGCGTTGAAGTGACCGGTTATATCCCTAAGGAATAAATATGCAAGGCGCAGACAAAGGTATTGAACAAGAGTTGGACGGTTTAGGTCTGCACATTGGCATTGTTCAAGCCCGCTTTAACGATGGCATCACCAACGCCTTGGCTGTGGCTTGCATTCAGGAACTGGAAGCCTTGGGCGTGCACGACATCGACCATGTGTTGGTGCCAGGCGCCTTGGAAGTGCCCATTGCCTTGCAAGCCATGGCCGAGCGCGGCGAGTACGACGCCTTGATCGCTTTGGGTTGCATCATTCGCGGCGAAACTTATCATTTCGAATTGGTGGCCAATGAATCTGGCGCTGGCGTGAGTCGCATCGCCCTAGACTACAACGTGCCCATCGCCAACGCCATTCTCACCACTGAAAATTTAGAGCAAGCCATCGCCAGACAAACTGAAAAAGGCCGTGATGCTGCCCGTGTAGCGGTGGAAATGGCCATGCTCATGGAAGACCTGTCAGTGGCCAATGAAGATTTGGACGATGAGGAACTGGCATGAGCGAGTTGCCTGAAAATTCTGCAGCACTGGGTCAGACATCCAAACCCACCAAAGCTGCAAGCCGAAAGCCTGGCAAGTCAGCCAGCAAATCGGCTCGCAGTCGTGCACGCGAATTTGCACTTCAAGCCCTTTATCAAGTGCTGGTGGGCAAAAATGAAGCCTCTGACATCGATGTGTTCACGCGCGATTTGTCTGGCTTTCACAAAGCCGACTCTGCCCACTACGACGCGCTGCTGTATGGCTGTGCCGAGCAGGCCGCTGAATTGGACAAACTCATTTTGCCTTTGCTCGATCGCAGCATGGCTGAAATTTCGCCCATCGAACGCGCCACCATGTGGATTGGTGTTTTTGAGATGAAGCATTGCCTGGATGTGCCGTGGCGCGTGAGCCTCAACGAGTGCATTGAATTGGCCAAAGAATTTGGCGGTACTGATGGTCACAAGTATGTCAACGCTGTGTTGGAGGGCCTCGCGCCCCAACTGCGTCCCCACGAAGTTCAAGCCGACAGGCAAGCAGGTCGCGCCCGCGCATGAAAGCCATCTTCACATTCCCAATTCGAATTTACTGGGAAGACACCGACGCCGGTGGCATTGTTTTCTACGCCAATTACGCCAATTACTTGAAATTTTTTGAGCGCGCTCGCACTGAGTGGCTGCGTTCTTTGGGGGTTGAACAGCAGTCCTTGAAAGACAAGAGTGGCGGCATGTTTGTGGTGAGCGAAACGCAAATCAAGTATTTTTCGCCTGCACGGCTTGATGATTTGCTTGAGGTCACAGCACAAACCTCAGAGGCTGGTCGCGCCAGCCTGGTGCTGTCGCAACAAGCTTGGCATACGGTCAACGGCCAGCGCAAACTTTTGGCTGAGGGCACCATCCGAATTGGCTGGGTAGACACCCAAACCATGAAACCCGGCCGCATTCCGGCCCAAATACTGGAAGCACTTCAATGAACCAAGACATGTCCATTATTCAACTTGTGTTGCATGCCAGCTTTGTGGTGCAACTGGTGATGCTGATTCTCATGGCCATCTCCATTGCAAGCTGGGCGGCCATTGTGCGCAAGCTCACCGCCATCAAACGCATCCAAACTTTGAACGAAGAGTTTGAACAGCAGTTTTGGTCGGGCACTTCCTTGAACGATTTGTTTGCGGCCGCTGTTCAAAACTCTAAGTTGGCCGGCCCCATGGAACGCATTTTTGCCAGCGGCATGCGCGAGTATCAAAAGTTGCGTGAGCGCCGCATTTCCGACCCAGGCACTTTGCTCGATGGTGCGCGCCGCGCCATGCGGGCCAGTTTTCAGCGCGAGATGGATGTGGCCGAAGCGCAATTGTCTTTTTTAGCTTCAGTGGGTTCAGTCTCTCCTTATGTGGGTTTGTTTGGCACCGTGTGGGGCATCATGCATGCCTTCACGGGCTTGGCCAGCATGCAACAAGTGACATTGGCCACCGTCGCACCAGGCATTGCGGAGGCCCTGGTGGCCACTGCCATTGGCTTGTTTGCAGCCATTCCTGCCGTGGTGGCCTACAACCGTTTTGCCCGCGACATTGACCGTGTGGCCATCAAGTTAGAAACCTTCATTGAAGAGTTTTCCAATATTTTGCAAAGAAGTTTGGGCGGTTCTGCAGGCGCAGGATCTTCTGGGTCGGGCCTCACAGCGTCTGGTCACTGATTTTCAGGGAGCACACATATGCCTGCTGTTTCCTCTCGCGGCCGTGGGCGCCGCACCATCAATGAAATCAACATGGTGCCCTTCATCGATGTGATGTTGGTGCTGCTCATTATTTTCATGGTCACAGCGCCCATGATTTCACCTAGCGTGATCGACTTGCCCAGTGTCGGCAAAGCTGCCAAACAGCCCGATCAAGTGATTCAAATTGTGGTTCAGAAAGACGACAGTCTGGAAATGGTGAACGACAGCAAAACACAAAAAATCAATTTCGATAATTTGGCCAATCAGGTGCGCGTGGCGCAAACAGGCCAAGCCAATTCTGCGGTGGTGATCAGCGCCGATCGCAACGTGAAATATGAGACTGTGGTGAAAGTGATGGACACCCTTCAGCGCGCTGGTATTCAGCGTGTCGGCTTGTCTGTTCAGCTTGCGCCTTGATCTCGCAGACCTTTTCATGAAGCTCACGCACAACGCATGAACGCCATCGCCCACAACGAGTTTGCACCACCACCCGTTGGCGGGTTTGGTCGCTCCTTGTCTTTTGCCTTGTTCATGCATTTGCTGTTGCTAGTGGCAATTGCCTTGGGCGTTCAATGGAAAACCGAACCCAACAATTTGTCTGCATCGGCCGAGCTCTGGTCTGCAGTCCCCCAAGAGGCGGCACCAGCGGCCAATGAGCCTGAACCCACACTACCCACACTACCCACGCCACCAACGCCGCCAGAACCCGTGAAGGCCGTTGAGCAGAAACCAGAACCAAAACCCGAGGTGAAACCTGCACCACCGCCACCCGCAGCGCCCAAAGTCAACGCCGCGGCTGAGCGGGAAGCGGCCGACATTGCACTTAAAAAAGAACTCGAAAAAAAGAAACTAGAAGAGAAAAAAGAAGCTGAGTTGGAAAAGAAAAAGAAACTGGAACAAGACAAACTCGAGAAAGAAAAATTAGAAAAAGAGAAGGCCAAAGAAAAAGAGAAAGTAAAAGAGAAAGAAAAGGCCAAGGAACTCGAGAAGAAGAAAAAAGAAGAGTCATTGAAGAAGGCTGAGGCTGCCGCCAAGGCCAAAGAAGACGCTAAAAAAGCGGCTGCGGAAGAAAAGCGCACCGAAGCACTTCGCAACGAGAATCTCAAACGCATGCAGGGCATGGCAGGTGCATCGGGTGATGAAAAGGCCAAAGGCACAGCCTTGAAATCCTCCGGCCCTTCCGCCAGCTATGCGGGCCGCATTCGTGCACGCATCAAACCCAACATCACTTTCACAGAAGATGTGGCCGGCAACCCCAAAGCCGAAGTCGAAGTACGCACCTCGCCCGACGGTACCATTCTGAGCCGCAAACTCTTGTCTAGCAGCGGCAACAAAGCATGGGACGAGGCCGTCCTCAAAGCCATCGACAAAACCGCCACCCTCCCCCGAGACGAAGATGGCCGTGTACCCCCCGTTCTAGAAATCAGCTTCCGCCCTAAAGATTAATTTAATTGGGGTCAGATCAACATTAATTTGGTCATTCAAAGGGGCTCAAGGCTAAGGGGTGCTGAACGATTTCTGGTACGCCAGTATGAGGAAGCACCCCTTAGCCTTTAGCCCCTTTGAATGACCAAATTAATGTTGATC
>JAPLPO010000221.1 GCA_026400155.1 Burkholderiales bacterium
ACCTCCCACCGCGCCGGCCGCTTGGGACTGGCTTTCTCCGCAGGGCTCTTGTTCGCCGCGGGTTTGGTTTTGTCTGGCATGACCCAACCCCTCAAAGTGATGGGCTTCTTAGACATCACAGCCATTGGCAAGGGACCCTTTCCGGGTCTTTGGG
Source organism: Burkholderiales bacterium (assembly GCA_026400155.1). Classification (GTDB taxonomy): domain Bacteria; phylum Pseudomonadota; class Gammaproteobacteria; order Burkholderiales; family Burkholderiaceae_C; genus Limnohabitans_A. The sequence goes on from JAPLPO010000221.1 coordinate 155, forward strand.
ATCCCACCTTGGCCTTTGTCATGGGCGGCGCGGTCTGCGTCACCTTATTGGCATTTGCCTGGACCCGCAGAATTTCGCAAACCCCCTTGTTTGGCACTCAGTTTTATGAACCTGCACAAAACCAAATCGATCTGCCGCTGGTTGGCGGTGCCGTGATGTTTGGCGCAGGCTGGGGCTTGGTGGGGTATTGCCCAGGCCCAGCGCTGGCCAGCGCGCTTTTAAGCACCGATGCCCTTATTTTTACGGCGGCCATGCTGGCTGGCATGTTCATTTGCAAGACTTTTCTCAGCAAAACCGCTAAGATCGCCAGTTGACGTTGACGTAAACGTAAAGTCAACCTTGTTTTGACAGGGCCGCTGCGCAAAGCGGTCCTTTTCAGCCTTGAATGGAACCATGCCATGACCGACTTGTCTGCCGAATACAAAGCCCTTGCTGAATACCGACCCACGCACAAGGTGCGTTTTGTCACAGCAGCCAGTTTGTTCGACGGCCACGATGCCGCTATCAACATCATGCGCCGCATTTTGCAAAGCATGGGCGCCGAAGTGATTCACTTGGGTCACAACCGCTCGGTCGATGAAGTGGTCACGGCCGCTTTGCAAGAAGACGCGCAAGGCATCGCCATCAGCTCCTATCAGGGCGGTCATGTGGAGTATTTCAAATACATGGTTGACCTGCTTCGCCAACGCGGCGGCGAGCACATTCAAGTGTTTGGCGGCGGCGGCGGTGTCATTGTTCCCGCCGAAATTCGCGAGTTGCATGCCTATGGCGTGGGTCGCATTTACAGCCCTGAAGACGGCCAGCGCATGGGCTTGGCCGGCATGATTGGCGAAATGGTCATGCGCTGCGACAAAGACCTGAGCCCCTATGCCCCCAAAGACTTGAAAGCCATTCAAGGCAGCACGGAAGCCAACTGGCGCTCACTGTCTCAACTCATTACTGTGTTGGAAAACGGCAGTGCAACAGCTGACATGGTGGCTGCATTGCGCGCCGAAGCCGCCAATCACACCGTGCCCGTGCTGGGCATTACGGGCACTGGCGGTGCGGGTAAATCTTCGCTCACGGATGAACTCATTCGCCGTTTGCGTTTGGACCAAGGCGACGACTTGCGCATTGCCGTGGTTTCCATCGATCCTTCACGGCGCAAGAGCGGTGGCGCCCTGCTGGGCGACCGCATTCGCATGAACGCCATCAACCCCTGGCGCAATGGTCAGCGCGTGTTCATGCGCAGTTTGGCAACGCGCGATTTCGGCAGCGAAATTTCAGCGGCCCTGCCCGATGTGGTGGCCGCTTGCAAAGTGGCGGGCTTTGATATCGTGGTGGTGGAAACGTCTGGCATTGGCCAGGGCGACGCGGCCATCGTGCCCCACGTGAATGTGCCCATGTACGTCATGACACCCGAATTTGGCGCGGCCAGTCAGTTGGAAAAAATTGACATGCTCGACTTTGCCGAGTTTGTGGCCATCAACAAATTTGACCGCAAAGGCGCCAACGATGCGCTGCGCGATGTGGCCAAACAAGTTCAGCGCAACCAAGAAGCCTGGACCGTGCCCACCGAACAAATGCCAGTGTTTGGCACCATGGCTGCACGCTTCAACGACGATGGCGTGACGGCTTTGTACCAAGCGCTCAAAGTGCGTTTGGGTGAATTGGGCTTGAAGCTCAAAGAAGGTCAGTTGCCCAAGGTAGACGTGCGCTACAGCACCAACCAAACACCCGTGGTCCCTGCCGCACGCACCCGCTACTTGGCCGAAATTACCGACACCGTGAGGGGCTACAAAAAACAAGCCCGTGCACAAGCTCGACTGGCCCGTGAAATTCAACAACTGCGTGCCGCAGCAGTTATGTTGGAAGTAGACAAACCAGGCCGCGCCAAAGCGGCTGAAGCGGCCATTGATTTGGCTGCACGACGCGAAGACACCCAAGACCCCGGCGCTCGCAAGCTGTTGGCCCAATGGCCAGAAATGCAAAAGGCTTACGCCGGTGATGAGTTCGTGGTCCAAATTCGCGACAAAGAAATTCGCACGGCCCTCACTTCCAAAAGCTTGTCGGGCACCACCATTCGCAAGGTGTCCTTGCCCACCTACGAAGACCATGGCGAAATTTTGAAATGGCTCATGCTGGACAACGTGCCCGGCAGTTTCCCCTACACCGCTGGCACCTTTGCCTTCAAGCGCGAAGGCGAAGATCCCACGCGCATGTTTGCCGGTGAAGGCGATGCGTTCAGAACCAACACCCGCTTCAAATTGCTCAGCGCAGGCATGGCCGCCAAGCGCTTGTCCACCGCCTTTGACTCGGTCACCTTGTATGGCAACGACCCCGACCCTCGCCCCGATATTTACGGCAAGGTGGGCAACTCGGGGGTGAGCATTGCCACCTTGGACGACATGAAAGTGCTGTACGGCGGCTTTGACTTGTGCAACCCCAGCACCAGCGTGTCGATGACCATCAACGGACCTGCACCCTCTATCTTGGCCATGTTCATGAACACCGCCATCGATCAGAATTTAGAAAAATTCAAAATAGACAACGGCCGCGACCCGACAGCCACCGAAGCTGCCAAAATTCGCGAATGGGTTTTGGCCAATGTGCGCGGCACCGTGCAAGCCGACATTTTGAAAGAAGATCAGGGTCAAAATACTTGTATTTTCAGCACCGAGTTCAGCTTGAAAGTCATGGGCGACATTGCTCAGTTTTTTGTGCACAACGACGTGCGCAATTTCTACTCGGTGTCCATCAGCGGCTATCACATTGCAGAGGCGGGTGCCAACCCCATCAGTCAACTGGCCTTTACTTTGTCCAATGGCTTCACGTTTGTCGAAGCCTACTTGGCGCGCGGCATGCACATCGATGATTTCGCGCCCAACCTCAGCTTCTTCTTCAGCAATGGCATGGACCCCGAGTACACCGTGATGGGCCGCGTAGCGCGCCGCATCTGGGCTGTGGCCATGAAGAACAAGTACGGCGCCAACGAGCGCAGCCAGAAGTTGAAGTACCACATTCAAACCTCAGGCCGCTCACTGCACGCCCAAGAGATTCAGTTCAACGACATTCGCACCACACTGCAAGCGCTGATTGCCATTTACGACAATTGCAACTCGCTGCACACCAATGCGTTTGACGAAGCCATCACCACGCCCACCGAAGACAGCGTGCGCCGTGCCATGGCCATTCAGCTCATCATCAACCGCGAGTGGGGCTTGGCCAAGAACGAAAATCCCAGCCAAGGTGCTTTCATCATTGAAGAACTGACCGAGTTGGTGGAAGAAGCCGTGCTGGCCGAGTTTGAAAAGATTGCAGACCGCGGCGGTGTGTTGGGTGCAATGGAAACGGGTTATCAGCGCGGCAAGATTCAAGACGAGTCCAACGAGATGCTCAAGCACACCGGCGAATACCCCATCATTGGCGTCAACACCTTCCGCAATCCGAACGGCGATGAGGTTTTGGAAAAATTGGAATTGGCACGCTCTACTGAAGAAGAGAAAAAGTCTCAACTCGATCGCTTGCATGCTTTCCACGCCAAACATGCCAAGGCGTCACCCGCCATGTTGGCCCGCCTGCAGCAAGCCGTGATTCACAATCAGAATGTGTTTGAGGTGCTGATGGACGCTGTGCGAGTTTGCTCGCTGGGTCAAATTACCAACGCGCTCTTTGAGGTGGGTGGTCAATACCGCCGAAACATGTAAATTTCCGACTGTCATGCGCTGTTAATGTCTTTGTGAGACATTACGCGCATGAACATCCTTTTCATCGCCGACCCCCTCGCTTCCTTCAAGATCAAGAAGGACACCAGTTTTGCCATGATGCGCGAGGCCCAAAAGCGGGGTCATCACGTCTCTGCTTGCGAAGTACCGCACATTCAATGGCAGCGCGGCGAGTGCGTCAAGGCGCAAGTACAAGACCTTCACTTAACCGGCGACGCCTCCACTTGGCATGAAGTCACCGCATCACGCACGGCATGGCTCAAAGACTTTGACGCCATCGTGATGCGCAAAGACCCGCCCTTCGACAGCGAGTTTTTTTATGCCACCCACCTGCTAAGCCAAGCCGAGCGCGAAGGCGCCAAGGTGTTCAACAAAGCATCTGCTTTGCGTGACCACCCCGAAAAATTGGCCATCATGGAGTTCCCTCAATTCATTGGCCCCACCTTGGTCACACGATCGGCCGACGCCATCAGGGCTTTCCACGCAGAACACAAAGACATCATCTTGAAGCCGCTCGACGGCATGGGTGGCATGGGCATTTTCCGCGTGGGTGCCGATGGCATGAATTTGGGCTCGATCATTGAGACGCTCAACCTCGACGGCGCGCAATCGGTCATGGTGCAAAAGTTTTTGCCCGCCATTGCGCAAGGCGACAAGCGCGTGCTCATCATTGGCGGCAAGCCTGTGCCTTTCTGCCTGGCGCGCATTCCGCAAGGTGGCGAAGTGCGTGGCAACTTGGCTGCTGGTGGCAAAGGTGTAGCGCAGCCCCTGACAGACAACGATCGCGCCATTGCAGAAGCCATTGGCCCCATTTTGGCGGCCCGAGGTTTGTTGCTCATTGGCCTCGATGTGATTGGTACCAGCGTGACCGAGATCAACGTCACCAGCCCCACTTGCTTCCAAGAAATTTTTGACCAAACGGGCTGTGATGTGGCGGCAATTTTCATCGACGCACTAGAAGCGGCAGTCAAGGCGGCGGCTTAAAGCAAAGCCCCGTCTCCAAACACCATCACCTCACCCGGCACAAACGCCGTCCAAGGCTCGTCCAGCGTGAGGGGTGCCGTGACCACCACGGCCACTCGATCGCCAGGGTTGGTTTGATCGGCAAAATTCACCTGCATGTCTTCGTCTTTGAGCGTGGCCGTTTTGAACGGGTACTGCCGCAGCACGTAGTGCAAGTGGGTTGAAGCATGCGCCCACAGAGCTTGGCCATTGGACAGCAGAAAATTGAAGGTGCCATGCTTGGCAATGTAGGGGACTAACTCCCTCAGCGTGAGCGTGAGCTCTTCTACACTCGGCACCGAAGCGTGAGACTTGGACAGCTCTTGCATGATCCAACAAAACGCTCTCTCACTGTCGGTTTGCCCAACGGGTTGAAAATGGCCGTGCAATCGGGGGTTGAAGTTTTCTAAATTGCCATTGTGCGCAAACACCCAATAACGACCCCAGAGCTCACGCACAAACGGATGACAGTTTTCTAGCGACACCGCGCCTTGTGTGGCCTTGCGAATGTGCGCAATGACGTTTTCACTTTTGATGGGGTAACGCCGGATAAGCTCTGCCACCGGCGAACGGCTGGCCTCTTGGTGATCGACAAAGTGGCGCACGCCCACGCCTTCAAAAAAGGCAATGCCCCAACCATCCGAATGGTGATCGGTGACACCGCCCCGCTGCGAAAAGCCACTGAAACTGAAAGTTGCATCCGTGGGCGTGTTGCAGTTCATGCCCAAGAGTTGGCACATATCGAAGCCTTTTTCAAGGGCGGCCCACACTGGGCCGCCTAGAAACAGTTTAGCCGGCCTTGACCTTCAAACGCCATGCGTGCAGCAAAGGCTCGGTATAACCGCTGGGCTGCTCTTTGCCTTTGAACACCAAGTCGCAAGCAGCTTGGTATGCCTTGGAGGTTTTGAAATTGCCCGCCATCTTTTGGTACAAAGCATCGCCTGCATTTTGCTGATCCACCACGGCCGCCATGCGCTCCAAGGTGGCCTTCACTTGCGCCTGCGTTACCACGCCATGCGCCAGCCAGTTGGCAATGTGCTGGCTGCTGATGCGCAAGGTGGCACGGTCTTCCATGAGGCCAACGCCATGGATGTCAGGCACCTTGGAGCAGCCCACGCCTTGGTCAACCCAACGCACCACATAACCCAAAATGCCTTGGGCGTTGTTGTCGAGCTCGTCTTGTTTGTCTTTCGCGGTCCACTCTGCAGCTTGTGCTTTGGTCACCACAGGGAACTGCAACAACTTGCTCAAAGTTTCTTCGCGCATGGCTTTGGCACTTTGTTTGTCAATTGTTTTTTCCATGTGCTTTTGCAGTGCTGGCACGTTCACTTGGTGATAGTGCATGGCGTGCAAGGTGGCCGCTGTGGGGCTAGGCACCCAAGCTGTATTGGCGCCCGCATTGGGGTGACCAATTTTTTGTTTCAACATGTCGGCCATCAAATCGGGCATGGCCCACATGCCTTTGCCAATCTGTGCACGACCGCGCAAACCGGCTTGCAAGCCCACAGCCACGTTGCTTCTTTCGTAAGCACCAAGCCAAGTGCTGCCCTTGATGTCGCCCTTGCGCATCACAGGGCCGGCCAACATGCAGGTGTGCATTTCGTCGCCAGTGCGATCCAAGAAGCCGGTGTTGATGAAGGCCACACGAGATTTGGCTGCCGCAATGCATGCGGCCAAATTGACGCTGGTACGGCGCTCTTCGTCCATGATGCCCAGCTTCACAGTGGAAGGCTTCAGGCCCAAGACTTTTTCAACACGGCCAAACAAGGTGTCGGCAAAACCCACTTCTTTGGGACCATGCATTTTGGGCTTCACGATGTACACGCTACCGGTGCGGCTGTTGCGGAAATCGGCACCCTTCTTTTTCTGCAAATCGGCCATGGCACAGGTGGTGGTGATCATGGCGTCAAAGATGCCTTCTGGAATTTCTTTTTGCGTGCCGTCTGCTGCGTTGTACAAAATGGCAGGGTTGGTCATGAGGTGACCTACATTGCGCACAAACAACAAAGAGCGGCCATGCAACACTTCGTGACCCTTGCCGTTGGGCTTGGTGTACACGCGGTCGCCATTCAAAGTACGCTTGAATGTTTTGCCACCCTTTTGCACGTCTTCTGACAAGGTGCCTTGCAAGATGCCAAGCCAATTGCTGTAGGCCAACACTTTGTCTTCTGCATCGACGGCAGCCACGGAATCTTCCAAATCCAAGATGGTGGAAAGCGCCGCTTCGGCCACCAAGTCAGACACACCCGCTGGGTCTGTTTTGCCAATGGGATGTGCTTTGTTGATTTGCAAATCGAGGTGCAAACCGTTGTGCTTGAAGAGCAAGGAAGTGGGTGCTTTGGCATCACCTTGGAAGCCCACAAATTGCTTGCCTTCAGCCAAGGTGGTGGTGCCAGATTTCAAGCTCACCACCAACTTGCCGTTCTTCACGCTGTAGCCGGTGCTGTCAATGTGCGATCCCTTTTTCAATGGCGCGCAACGATCGAGCACATAGCGGCAGTACTCGATGACTTTGGCGCCGCGCTTGGGGTTGTAGCCCGTACCTTTTTCGCAGCCATCGGCTTCGCTCAATGCATCGGTACCGTACAAGGCGTCATACAAAGAACCCCAACGGGCATTGGCGGCATTGAGAGCGTAGCGCGCATTCAAAATAGGCACCACCAACTGCGGGCCTGCCAACACTGCCAATTCGGCATCGACGTTTTGGGTATTGGCTTTGGGGCTCTTGGGTTCGGGAACCAAGTAGCCAATGGATGACAAGTGCTTGCGGTAAGCCTTCATGGCTTTGGCATCGCTCACAGGACCTGGGTTGGCGGTGTGCCACTTGTCCATTTCCAATTGAATGCGATCACGCTCAGCCAACAAAGCCAGGTTGACGGGTGCCAAGTCTTTCACGATGCCATCAAAGCCCGCCCAAAATGTTTGGCTTTTGACGCCTACAGCGGGCAGCACTTGGTCTTCGATAAAACGAAAAAGGGGTGTGGCCACGTGGAGTCCGTGGATGGCAATGCGATCGGTCATAGGAGCCTCTTTTAAAAAATAAAAACAATTTCCAAATAAACCTCACTTTATTCGATGTTTCAGGGTTTATAAATCAGGGAAATATCCTTTGACTTGTGACTTTTTGGCAAAGATTCGGGCCAAATACGTCAAAATTAGTGAAAATATTGTGCAGTGCTGAAAAGCTTGAAATACCCCTACCCAATTTCACACCCATAGACAACATGCCTTCCAACCGTGTTTTGCCATCCTTACCCTACGAAGGCATTCGCGTTGTCGAACTCACGCACATGGTGATGGGCCCCACCTGCGGCATGGTGTTGGCCGATTTGGGTGCTGAGGTGATTAAAGTAGAGCCGATTGGCCATGGCCACGAGGGCGATGGAACGCGAAAACTTTTGGGCTCAGGTGCAGGTTTTTTTCCGCTTTTCAATCGGAACAAAAAAAGCTTGGCACTTGATTTGAAAACACCCGAGGGCAAAGAAGCTGTTTTGCGTTTGATTGCCACGGCCGACATCTTCAGCGAGAACTTCAAGCCAGGCACCATGGAAAAGCTAGGGCTTGATTACGCCACCCTGAAGAAGCTCAATCCTCGCTTGATTTACGTCTCCCTCAAAGGTTTTTTGCCAGGGCCCTATGAGCACCGCACCGCCTTGGACGAAGTGGTGCAAATGATGGGCGGCTTGGCCTACATGACAGGCCGCTCTGGCGATCCCCTGCGCGCAGGCACCAGCGTCAACGACATCATGGGCGGCATGTTTGGTGCCATTGGCGCCATGGCAGCGCTGGCGCAACGTGCACAAACAGGTATTGGGCAAGAAGTGCAAAGCGCCTTGTTCGAAAACAATGTGTTCTTGGTGGCGCAACACATGATGCAATACCAAGTGACGGGCAAAGCGGCAGCGCCCATGCCCGAGCGCATCTCAGCTTGGGCTATTTACGATGTGTTTGTGATCAAAGATGGCGAACAAATTTTCTTGGCCGTTGTCAGCGATACAGCTTGGAAAATTTTCTGTGAAGTCTTTCACTACGCCGACCTGTTCAATGACGCTCGCTTGCTCACCAACAACGACAGGGTGAAAGCACGCGATTGGCTGATTCCACTTTTGCGTGAACGGCTCAAAGCATTTTCTGCAGCTCACCTCAGCGACGTGTTTGAGAAAAACGCATTGCCGTACGCGCTCATCACAGCGCCTCACGAATTGCTAG